>NZ_JBARVX010000241.1:0-30080 GCF_049646505.1 Microcoleus sp. | reverse complement strand
CAATTCCCAATTCCCAATTCCCAATTCCCAATTCCCAATTCCCAATTCCCAATTCCCAATTCCCAATTCCCAATTCCCAATTCCCAATTCCCAATTCCCAATTCCCAATTCCCAATTCCCAATTACCAATTACTGACTAAATGGTGTTCCATCGCAAAGCGAACGAGTTCTGTTCGGTTGCTGCTTTCAGTTTTTCTGAACAAACTGCTGACGTGCTTTTCGATGGTGCGGGGACTGAGGTGGAGCCGATCGCCAATTTGAATATTAGAAAGACCTTCTGTCAGCAAATCTAGCACTTGTTGCTCTCGCTGCGTTAAATTCGGAGCATTTTGGCTGGGAGAATAGCCATCGCCAGTTTCTGACCTTTGAGTTAAAAAATCGGATTCAGGGTGGTTGTTGCCTCTGTGGCGTGCCTCTGTTGACGTAGATTCTGATTCCGAACGAGAAGATGCCTGAGCAATGAGAGCGTAGCGATCGAGCAAAGAGCGAATCACCGCCCCCAACACCTGTAGTTCAAAAGGCTTAGCCAGAAAATTGTCGCACCCCATCTGATAGCCGCGAATCCGTTCCTCAGTGCTCGTGCGTTCCGTCAAAAAAATCACCGGTAGCAAACGAAAAGCGGGACGAGTCCGAACTCGCCGCACAAATTCGTAGCCATCCATTTCGGGCATTGTAATGTCGGTAACAATCAAGTGGGGCTGAAATTCCTGTACCAACCCTAAAGCTTCTTTGCCGTTCTCAGCAGGAATTACAGAATATCCGGTAATTTCCAGATAATCGGTAATCGACAGGCGAGTCGCGAAATCGTCATCAGCAACCAGAATCGTTAAGGGCATGGGCGGACATTAAAACTTAAACATAAAAAATTAAAAGTGAGTAATTTCACTTTTAATTTTTTAATTCTACTGGTTAACTTCCTTTATAGCTTGTAGTCAAAGTAGCAGGCTGCGCTAATTTCCCCTCCAAAGCTACGCCGCGCCCGTTGGCTGCCAAATGTCGCAGAATTTTGTAAATTGTCTCGATTTGCTCTGGTTTTCCGGCTTTTTTGGCTATTTCTGCTACAGACAGAGGTGCATGAGCGTCTTTGATAATTTGCAGCACCTGTTTTTGCAAATCCAATACAGCAGCGGCAGCTTTTTTGCCTGCTTCCACCCCTGGCTGGTGATAGGCGTTGACATTCACCAAGGAACCGTAAAAACCTACTGCTCTTTCGTAGAGGGCGATTAATGCTCCTACTGTCCGAGGGTTGACTTGGGGAATTGTGACAGTAATTGAATCTCGGTGATTTTCGTGCAAAGCTTGTCGAGTTCCCTGCAACAAACCAGACAAATAATCTCCAGAAGTAACGCCTGTTTCTACTTCTGGGGAAATGCCTTGCCTGTCTTCCAATACTTCGATAAATGTGAGGAAGAAATTCGGTACGCCTTCGCGCAGTTGCTGGACGTAGGCGTGTTGGTCGGTGCTGCCTTTGTTGCCGTAGACTGCGATTCCTTGATGAACTGTGTTGCCTTCTAAATCTTTTTCTTTGCCTATAGATTCCATGACTAATTGCTGCAAATAGCGGCTGAATAATAGCAGAGAATCTTTGTATGGCAAAACTACCATATCTTTTTCGCCGCGTCCGTTGCAGGCAAAATACCAACTCATTGCTAAAAGGGCGGCGGGATTGTTTTTAATTTCGGGAATTCTGGTAGCTTCGTCCATGACTTTAGCGCCGTCTAGCATCGCCCGAATGTCGATGTTTTGCAAAGCTGCGGGCAAAAGTCCTACTGTTGAGAGTTCTGAGGTGCGTCCTCCCACCCAGTCTGACATGGGGAAGGTGGCAATCCAGCCTTGGGATTTGGCTAATTTGTCTAGTTGGCTGTCTGTGCCGGTGATGGCAATTGCTTGTTTGGCGAAGTCTAGTTTTTCGGCGGCGAAGGCTTTTTGAACTTCGATGGTGCCGTTGCGGGGTTCGGGGGTGCCGCCGGATTTGGAGATGGTAATTACTAGGGTGCTGCTGAGTTTGTCTTTGATTTTGTTGAGGGTGCGATCGATCCCTGCTGGATCTGTGTTGTCGATAAAATGAATTGCTAGGGGCGGGATGTCTGGGGATAGGGCTTCGGCGACAAATTGGGGGCCGAGGGCGGAACCGCCGATGCCGATCGAGATTATATCGGTAAATTGGGGAGCAAAGGGCGGTTTGATATCGCGGCTTTGAACTTTCTTGACAAATTCTTCGACTTGTGCTATCTCTTCAATTATTTGTTGTTTTAATTCTGGAGTGGGAGCCAAATCGGGGTTTCGGAGCCAGTAGTGACCCACCATGCGGTGTTCGTCGGGATTGGCGATCGCGCCTGATTCCAAAGCTGCCATGTCTTTGAAAGCTTTGTCAAATTTGGGTTTGAGTGCTGTTACGAAAGCGTCGTCAAATCCCATGCGACTGATATCGAGATAAAGTCCCAATCCAGAGTGATAGTAAAGCCAGTCTTGGTAGCGTTGCCAGAGTGATGCGGCGTCCATAGAATTCTCTAAAATTTTTATAATGTTCGATCGTCGTCGGGAATCAACCAATTGTAGTTTAAAACGATGTTATGTATAGTTTTTGCAGAATCCCAATAAAATTTAAGCATTTGTCCTAGGAAGGCAAAAGGCTGGGTTCGGCAGAATTCAACAATAAAAATATGACTTGGGCGGCATTTTTGGTAGGTCGATCGCCCATTGATGGCTAAGCCCCATAGATAGATATAAAGTCAAGTGATAGCCGCAAATAGATTTAAGTGTTGTCTGGGTTCGGCTTTGGGTTCTGGTTTGACAATACTCGAATTAAGCCACGTCCCCTTTAAAATAGACATTGCAGTCTTGTTAAGTATACTTTTCGCTGTCACTCAATCATCGGCTAGAAATATAATGAACAACTCTCAAATATCACAGTTGTAGTATAATATACAACAATACGGTTCACTTAAGACTGATCCCCCCTAGCCCCCCTTAAGAAGGGGGGGACAAGAGTATTTTCAAAGTCCCCCTTCTTAAGGGGGAGTTAGGGGGATCTCCGGGCAATAAACAGCGCTAACTGAAACGTAGTAGAATATACAGATATTAGAATGAAAGTGCGATCGACTATGCTTACTTTATCTCCAGAATTAAAAGAAAGATTAGCAACTCCGCTCAAAATAGGCGATTTGGAAGTAAAAAGCCGCGTCCTGCAATCGCCCTTATCAGGCGTTACAGATTTAGTATTTCGCCGTTTGGTGCGCCGCTACGCCCCGGATTCGATGATGTACACCGAAATGGTAAACGCTACGGGTTTGCACTACGTGAAGCAATTGCCAAAAATTATGGAAATTGATCCAAACGAACGCCCGATTAGCATTCAATTATTTGACTGCCGGCCGAATTTCTTGGCAGAAGCGGCGCAGAAAGCCGTAGCAGAAGGAGCGGATACTGTTGATATTAACATGGGCTGTCCGGTGAACAAAATTACTAAAAACGGCGGCGGTTCTTCGCTGCTGCGAGACCCGGAAACGGCCGAAGCAATTGTGCGGGCGGTGGTGGAAGCTGTAGATGTTCCTGTGACTGTTAAAACTCGCATTGGTTGGACTGACCAAGAAATTAATATTTTGGAATTTGCTCGAAGGATGGAAGATGCGGGAGCAAAAATGATTACCGTGCACGGTCGCACTCGATCGCAAGGTTACACCGGCCCGGCAAAATGGGAATGGATTCGCCGCGTTAAGGAAGTTTTATCGATTCCTGTAATTGGTAACGGGGATATTTTTTCAGTGGAAGCTGCGGTGCGCTGTCTCCAAGAAACCGGCGCTGACGGAGTGATGTGTTCGCGGGGAACTTTGGGCTATCCTTTTTTGGTGGGAGAAGTCGATCATTTCTTGAAAACTGGTGTGGAAAAGATACCTCCGACACCAATTGAACGGCTCGAATGTGCTAAAGAACACCTGCGGGCTTTGTGGGAATATAAAGGTCAAAGCGGTGTGTCTCAAGCGCGCAAGCACTTAACCTGGTATGCTAAAGGTTTCCCAGGCGCTGGGGAATTGCGGGGGGTGTTGGCGGTGGTAGAAACGGTGGAGCAAGGTTGCGATTGGATCGATCGGGCGATCGATCAATTGCCCGCAAGTTGAAATAAACTTAGATATTGCACCATTTTTAATCAGCCTTTCACGGGCGGGCTCGCTTGCTGGCCCCACAAGAAAATCTAATCTTTGACACAACAGGCCTTCCTAGCCTGCGCGATCGAGAACGGTGCAAGCTCAAACAAACAAAATCCGCCTCTTCGGGCTAAAATTCAATACACAGTTAAAAATTTGTGTGTGGGGGAAAGCATGGATTCATTAAAAGGGCGAGATTTATTAAGTCTGGCAGATTTAAATATTGACGAATTAAATTATTTGCTAGATTTAGCAGCCAGTTTAAAATCGGGAATGGTCAAGCTGAAACGCACTAAAGTTCTCGGCTTGTTATTTTCCAAAGCTTCAACCCGAACGCGGGTAAGTTTTACGGTGGCAATGTACAAATTGGGAGGGCAAGTTGTTGACCTCAATCCCAACGTTACGCAAGTCAGCCGCGGCGAACCTTTAGTCGATACAGCCAGAGTTTTAGACCGATATTTAGACATTTTGGCGATTCGGACTTTCGAGCAAAAGGATTTAATAACTTTTGCCAATTATGCTAAAATTCCTGTAATTAATGCCCTGACAGATGACGAACACCCTTGCCAAGTGCTGGCGGATTTAATGACAGTTAAAGAGTGTTTTGGGAAGCTGGAAGGAGTGACATTAACTTATTTGGGCGACGGAAACAACATGGCTAATTCCCTGATGTTGGGCTGTGCTATGGCGGGAATGAATGTCAGAATTGCTTGTCCTGAAGATTTTCGCCCGAATCCTGAAATTGTGGCAAAGGCTAAGGCTATTGCTAATGGAAAAACAGAAGTTACAGTGACTTCTGATGCGGAAGCGGCGGCTAAGAATGCTCAAGTAATTTATACTGATGTTTGGGCGAGTATGGGACAGGAAGAGGAAGCTAAAATCAGGATTCCTTTGTTTGAGCCTTATCAGGTAAATGAACGATTGCTGGAGTTTGCCGATCGCAATGCAATTGTACTTCACTGTTTGCCGGCACACCGGGATGAAGAGATTACGGATGCGGTGATTGAGGGGAATCAATCGCGCGTTTGGGTTCAGGCGGAAAATCGGATGCACGTTCAACAAGCTTTGCTGGCCGGCATTCTCGAAAGCGATTAGGAATAGAGAAGAGAAGAGAAGAGAAGAATCAGAGAAGAATCGGCGGTTGAAACCGCGTCTACACAAACGAAGTCCGCCTGTGCGGACTGAAGAGTTAAAAAAAAGCCAATTATCTCTATCTTTCTCTCTTCTCTTTCTCTGCGCCCTCTGCGGCCTCTGCGGTTAAAAAAAATCTAATTCAAAAATGAATAGAATTGATACAGCCCTTTTCAATTTGATATAATCGGTGGTAACATTTCCCCAATTGAGATATTAAAATCGGGAAATTGCAGCGGTGAAATGCTAGAAAATTCCCCAAGAATGACTTCGCTTTGATATTCATCATCAGCGGGTTCTCTAAAAACGTGCAGTTGTCTGTCATTTACATTTAGTACCCAATAATCGGCAATTCGAGATCGCGCGTAAATTTTAGCTTTAACTTCGCGATCGTAAGCCAAGCTGCTGTCTGCCACTTCGATAATTAGATATACTTCTGAGGGAGTCGGATGGTGAGTGGCGTAGTCCAAGGGATCGATGACTACTACAGCGATATCCGGTTCAGGTTCGGAACTGTCATCAAGGGCGATCGGATCTTGAGTATAGACAGCAGCCAGGTTTTCGAGAAGTTCGCGCAGCAGCGTCGCAGTGCGTCTAGTGGCAGAAGTGTGGGCAGTTCCTTTTGCACTCATTTTGAGAATATTTCCTGCAATTAATTCGACTCGTTCCTCTGGGTGAAAAAACCCGATTTCTCCGAGTTTTTGATATTCTTTAACCGTCCATTTGCGGAGCGTGAAAGGGGCTTCTGTGATTAACATAGCTTCACCGACAATAGCGCACTTCAATCCAGGATAATTTAATTGTACCACTTCTGAGTAAATCCTACTTCACTCACCGACTTAAGAATTGCCCCGTAACTGATTAAATTCTTGCCTCTCTCCGATCTCCCTCTGCGCCCTCTGCGCCCTCTGCGGTAAAAAAATAAACTCGTTACCAGGCTCTGCCTGGTAACGAGTAGACGAGTTAAAGTTGAAAGTTTACAAACTGGCGAAATTCACTTTTGTAACTTCACCGGCGACAACATCAACTGTTTGTTGAACCTGATTTCCATCAACTTTCAACTGATAAGAACCGGGCGAAAGCTCGATCGCCCCAAACCATCCTTTACCATCCGCCTGCAGTTGTCGCACCTTGCTGCTAGCATCGATCGCCTGCAAAGTCAAACTCGCGCCGTCGCAAGTTCGTTCGCACTTTTGCAACATTCCAGCGATCGCCCCAGCAGTAGGCCGCGACTTCCAAGGCATATCGGGAACCGCTGCAGGCATTGTCCACACGGGCTGAGTTTGAATAGTTCTGCCCGTAGCGCCGTCAACGTATTGACTCGGCTGCGAGAGGGCGGTGTAAAACCAATCATTGCTTTGCGGCAGGTATTTCCAAGGCTGGCGGGGTAAATCTCTGCTGTTGCGGCCCGATCGCAGTTCGACGTTGGTGTACAGGTTGCTGCTAGCGTAGGAATACAGCACAGTACCCGCAACGTGATTCCCAAGGGCTGAGGGAGCTTCGGCGCGGCGGACTTGCGAGAGAGTGTCTTCGATGTAATTGAGGTAATTGCCGGGGCCGATCGCAATTTGGCGGTTGTACTGGTGGTTTTTGGCGTACTCGATCCAGTTGTCATAGGCGAGTTTTTGCGATCGCTTGTATTCGCGCTGGTAAGTCATCGGCATCGCCATGTCGAGAATACCTTCTTCCAGCCAAGCGCGCCAATCTTGCAAAACTTCTTTGTAAGGTTGCGTTTGCATCCAGTCGCGATCGCTTTTCGGCCCGTCTCCCCAGGCGATGGTGGCGGCGGTAATTTTCACGCGCGGTTTAATCGCCATCGCTTCTACATAAAGCTTCCGCACTAAATTTGTCACTTGTTCGCGCCGCCACTGCATCCAGGCGGGATCTGTGGGTGCGGGTTTGCCCGATCGACCGTTTTGCTGGTTGAAACGGGCGATCGAAGTAGGATTGTAGCCCCAATTCGGCCCGCCGTAGCGCACGTAATCCAACTGCACGCCGTCCACACCGTAGCGCTTCAGCAAGTCCAAATACACGGAAACAGTATAATCTAAAGCGTCTGGATGGCCGGGATCGAGGAAACCGGGCGATTCTCCCCTGGAAGTCAGCATCGCCCAGTTATCCCTACCAGAAGCAGTAGGCCCGTGTTGTTGCCAAACATGACCGGCGGGAAGTTTGCTACCCGAAACTACCGGCAGCGTCACCATCCAAGCGTGGACTTCAATGCCTGCGGCGTGGGCTTTGTCAATCAAATCTTGGAGGGGATCGAAACCGGCTGGAACGTTGGGATCGAGGGTGCGGGGTTCGATCGAACTCGTGTAAAAAGCATCGCCCCGACGGCGGACTTGGGCGACGATCGCGTTAGCATTGGCCCGCTGTGCGTCTGCAATCAACTTGGTGACTTCTTGAGGCGTTTTGAAACCAGGGTTGAATGCGTCCACCCAGAAAGCCCGAAATTCGGCGGTTTGCGGGGGAAGTGTGGCGTTAGCCCGGTTTTGGAGGTTTGAGAACCAGCCGGGAATCAGCAGAAAACTAATTGTTAAGCCGATCGCGAACAGGCTTGACAAAAAGAATGTTTTGTGTTTACGCATGAACAATGTGTGAGAGAGCGTTGAACTGTCTTTTACGGACTTTTGGTCTGAGAGTCCGGTTGACATTTTCGCACATCGGTGCAAATTTGGACGAAAATAAGCTCAAGTGGCGATCGAAAACATCACCTAATTTTCTGGATACTTTCTTGATGTGTGAAGGACTCGGAGAATTTCTACACTTTCTTCTTTTACTCGATAGACGATCAGATAAGATGTATTGGAAATGACAAGTTCTCTAGTAGATTCTACGCGACCAACTCTGCCCGTAAAAGGAAACTCTGCGAGTTGACCTGCTGCACTCTGAATCCTTAAAATTAATTGCCTTGCTGCCTCTGGATTGTCTTTGACAATATATGCGTGAGCCTGTTCTAGATTTCGCAAAGCTTGTCGCAGCCACTTAATTTTCATTAGTCAATTTGGCAAAAACTGCTTGAACTTCATCATCGCTGGCAAAGTCTCCAGCTTCGGCCTCGGCAACGCCTTTGTTAATCTCATCGAGCAGCCATTGATAAATCTCCAGATAAGAAGATATCGCTTCATTCAAAACATAACTGAGATCCCGATCCATAACAGTAGCGATCGCCCTCAGCGCCTCTTTTTTTTCGCTATCAATTGGAAACGTCACATTTTCTTGGTTCATGGCTGCCTCTTGCTGTTATGGGAAGAGATTAGAATGCTACCATGATAGCGTATAGATCCCAATTTGGGACGAAAATAAACTGAACTGGCGATCCTCTTCGTTGGCGCAGCCCCCGCAGGGGCGGGCTTCACTAACGCACTTTTCTTAACAAATGATAGCACCGCATTTTCAAGCACTAGGCATTCCGGGCGACAGCAACACAACAGCAACCAATTTACTCGATCGAGTAGACCTCCTGCGGTTAGAAGCAACCCAAAAATTGCAGCAAAACCAGAGAGGAGAAAAAGGACAATTCTTGACACCTTGCTCCGCAGCAAGTTTGATGGCCGCAATGTTTGAATTCAAGTGTCCCCATATATCATTATTAGATGCCGGTGCAGGTATTGGTTCCCTGATAGCAGCCGTTGTTTGCGAGCTTTGTCAGCGCCCAAACAAACCGCAAGCCCTGCACGTTACAGCTTATGAAATTGATATTATTTTGATTGACTACCTCAAACAAAGCTTAGAATTGTGCAGAATTGAATGTCAGAAATTTGGCATAATTTTTACCAGTAAAATTTGCAGAGTAGACTTCATTCAAAAAACTGCTGAAATGTTGAATTCCAATCTATTTACAAACTCAAAAAAACTGGAATTTACCCATGCAATTATCAATCCTCCCTATGCTAAAATCCAAGCTAAATCTCAAGTGCGTACCTGGCTGCGTTCTCTAGGAGTAGAAACCGGCAATCTCTACACTGGTTTTATGATTGCCGCCGCTAGCTTGCTCAAACCAAACGGTGAATTAGTGTCAATTACTCCCCGCAGTTTTTGCAACGGTTTATACTTTCGAGATTTTCGTAAAGTCTTCCTACAAATGATGGCTTTACGCCAAATACATATCTTTGAATCGCGACAGGAAGTATTTCGCGATGATGCTGTTTTGCAAGAAACAATTATTGTGCGCGCTACCAAACAAATAGAAAAGCCAGATACTGTAACGATTACCTCAAGCAATAGTGCTGATGACGATCTAATTTTGTGTCATAATATACGATATACTGATGTAGTTAACCCCAAAGATTCCGAGCAATTTATTCGGATTTTGCCCGATGCCCTCAGCCAGCAATTAGTTGAGCAAATGGCTCAATTTACTTGCACGCTAAAAGAATTAGGTTTGACAGTTTCCACCGGAAAAGTTGTAGATTTTCGCGTTGGTTCTGACTTGCGGCAAGAACTAGAAAAAGATGCAGTTCCACTGATTTATCCAGCCCATTTATCGGCTGGGTTTGTTGAATATCCCACCGCCACCAAAAAGCATCAAGCTTTAGCAGTCACCGAAAAAACTGCTGCACTCCTCGTACCCAACGAACATTATGTTTTGACCAAGCGCTTTTCGTCAAAGGAAGAACAAAAGCGAATTGTTGCAGTTGTTTGGGATTCCGACAAAATTAATAGTTCTAGCGTTGGTTTTGAAAACCATTTAAATTACTTTCACCAACAAGGACGCGGATTAGACCTCACTCTGGCGCGGGGATTGACTGTTTATCTAAATTCGAGTTTGGTAGATGGGTTTTTCCGGCTGTTCAACGGACACACTCAAGTTAATGCTACTGATTTACGCAATTTGCAGTATCCTAATTTAGAGCAATTACTTTTATTGGGCGCTCAAATAGGAGAAATATTTCCTACACAGCGGGAGATTGATGAACTTGTTGACAGACAACTGCTGAAAGCGACAAATTCGGGATTTATACCATTTTGCAAAATAAGTGCTACATAGAACCCCCCCCAACCCCCCCTTGTTAAGGGGGGGCTAGAAATTGATCTATAGCAAGTATTTATTAAATTGGTATTATTTAAAGTCTGGCGATCGCCCTTCATGTTAAACTTTTTGCCAGCTCATTTTCTGGAAAATATACGGTAATTCAGACTCAAGACTGTAAACTGTTTTAGGCGTCAACTGCAATATAGCTAATTCAAGACTTGCGCGCGGGTGGTCAGAAACCGGGTTTTTTGCAAAAATCTTTCGCACTCGTCCAGAGATTCGGTAAAAAACCCGGTTTCTTTGGCTTTAGCGCATCCGAAAGATAGAGTGTGCGCGTAAGTCCTATAATTGCAATTCTCAATTCATTTCAACGTGAATCTATGCAACCTATCGACTGGTTAATTGTCCTGCTTTACCTAGTCTTCTCCCTATCGGTGGGCTTATATCTCTCCCGCAAAGGGTCGAAGAGTATGGTAGATTTTTTTGTATCGGGTCGATCGCTTCCTTGGTGGCTGGCCGGTAGCAGCATGGCGGCTACCACTTTTTCTATCGACACTCCCCTCTACGTTGCTGGAATAGTCGGCAATCGGGGAATTGCTGGCAATTGGGAGTGGTGGAGTTTTGGCATTTCTCACATTATTATGGTGTACGTTTTTGCCAAAATGTGGCGGCGTTCTGAAGTCATTACCGATGCGGAACTGACAGAGGTTCGCTACGGTGGCAAAACGGCGGCTGTTTTGCGGGCTACAAAAGCATTTTTGTTTGCTGTTCCTATCAACTGTATCGGTATCGGGTACGCGATGCTGGCAGCGGTAAAAGTTGTAGATGCTTTGCAAATTTGGCAGGGTTTTGGGATTGAACCGGGACAAAATCTCAAGTTTTTGAGCGTTCTCGGTATCAGTGTTTTAGTATTATTTTACGCTGGTTTTGCTGGTTTGTGGGGCGTGGTTGCTACTGATTTTTTTCAGTTAGTTTTGGCACTTGTGGGGGCTGTTTTAGTAGCTTTTTTTGCTCTCAGCAGCGATCGCATTCCCGGCATTCATGCCCTGATTCCGGCAGTACAGCAGGCTACAAAACAGGATATTTTATCATTTTTTCCCTTTAGTATTGGGTCTGGCGGCTTTCGGTGGAGTGAGGCGGCTGGTATTACTTCAAGCACATTTTTAGCTTATCTTGGCGTTCAGTGGTGGTCGTGGCGGCGCAGCGACGGCGGCGGTGAATTCATTCAGCGTTTGATCGCTGCGAAAGATGAAGCGGAGGCGGAAAAGTCGGCTTGGCTGTTTAATATTTTGAATTACGTGGTGCGGCCTTGGCCTTGGATTCTTGTAGCTTTGGTGGCGATCGCAGTTTATCCTGATTTACAAGACCGGGAATTGGGCTATCCCAAATTGATGTTAGATTTTTTGCCGCCTGCAGTTTTGGGGTTAGTAGTCGCATCGCTGTTGGCTGCTTTTATGAGTACGGTTTCTACTTCAATTAACTGGGGCGCTTCCTTTGTAACTAATGATTTGTATCTCCGCTTTGTCAAGCCCGATGCTACTCAAGACGAACTCGTGTGGGTTGGTCGGCTTTCTTCGGTTTTTGTGACTGCTTTGGGTGCGGTGGCGGCTTATTTTGCACAGGATGTGGCGACGGTTTTTCGGTTGGTAATTGCGATCGGTACTGGTTCGGGATTGGTGTTAATTTTGCGCTGGTTTTGGTGGCGAATTAATGCAGCGGCGGAACTGACAGCAATTCTCGGCGGTTTTGTGGTGGGTTTGACTACCAGTTCGGTGCCGGCTTTGCAAATTCAAGACTTTGGTTTGCGTTTGATGTTTATTACGGTGACAGTTGGCATTCTGTGGATCGCGGCGATGCTGCTGACTCCTGCAGAATCTGACGAGACTCTTGATGAATTTTACCGCCGGGTGCGGCCGGGCGGGCCCGGTTGGAAAAGACAGCGCGATCGCACTGGTTTAGAACCGGTTCAAGATTTAGGAACTGACCTCAAACGGGTATTAGCGGCGATTGTATTAATGTTTGGGTCGATGTTTGCGATCGGCGGATTTTTGCTGCTTCAGCCGCTAACGGGTTGGGTATCTTTAACCGCTGCTGTTGTCGGCTGGATGTGTTTGCGACAGCTAAATAAAAGCAAGGTTTTACCGATGCCGAGGCCCGGACTCGACGATCTAGATTAGGGAATTACCAACCGCAATCGGCAAGGTTTGTAGTGCGGAATGCAAGTCCGCACTGCAAACCAAATCAATCGGTGCTGGCGGCGCACCCTGCATGATTAGCCAGCGGCCAATTAAATTGAAATAAAATCGCTAGCTGTTAGCGGACTCCTTGAAATGCCAGGAATACTGGCAATAACTTCGCCGCTACTGGCAATTCCGATCGTTGTTGAAACATCGGCTTGAGTAACTGTCAGTTGGTTGAAAGTCAAACCTCTGGTCAAACCGATTAAATCTTGACCCTGTTGAAAGTCTATAATTAGATCTGTACCTGCGCCTGCTCCTAACACTAATACGTCGCGTCCAGCGCCACTAATTAAGATATCGGCACCCAATCCACCAACGAGTGTATCGTCCCCATCTCCCCCATCCAAATTATCATCTCCTTTGCCGCCAAATAGCTGGTCGTTGCCGCTGCCACCGCTGATAATATCATTGTTGCGACTGCCGGCGAGAGTGTCGTTTCCCCCGTTACCAATAATAATATCGTCGCCTGCAAAACCGGTGGCTGTATTGTTGGCATCGTCGCCTAACAAATAATTAGGTTGAGATTGGTTGAGAGCATTTTGGATGGCAAGAATGTTTCCAAAAAAGGATGCTCCCGGAGCGTTTCTCGATTGCTCGAAGGTGCTGCGCGATTGCATGGCTGCTCCCAATTCTGGCAGCACAAAGTCTACGCCAGCTAACAGTTCTAAATAATCTGAATCTGTAAAAGTAAAATCGGGGCTGCTCAATTGGGTTGCAGAAATTTCTGTTTGAGTAAAACCGAGAGGAGGAGTTGTTAACAGGCCTGCTTGCCTGTGCTTTTCTAGAACTAACAGCGGGTTAATAATCGGGTTGGTAAATGTTTGTAAAAATACTTTTCCTGGCAGAAAAGCTTCTCCTCCCAAACTCACAAAGTCGCCGCTAACAATGTAGTGGGTTACATTCTTGCTGGCACCGGCTTTCTGTGTAAAAGTATTGACTGTGCTTTGATCGACTCCGGGAGAATTGAAAGTGACTACATCTCCGATCGCAGATGTGAATTCGCTGGCGGCTAGCTGGGTTAAGGCACCGCCCAAGCTGTGTCCGAGAACGTCTGGCGGCAAGCGGTTGGGGTTTTTGGCGGGATTTTGACCGATCTCTGTCAGCCAATTTCCTAGGGCTTGTTTGTTGGCTTCAAATTGGTTGAAACCGATGCCTCGCGGGTCTGTGTTGGCAACTTCGTCGATCGGTTGGTCAACGCCCCGAAATACGAGAACTGGCGGTTTGTCTGGGGTGGTGGATATTAAGCCGATCGCGTGAAATCCCGTTCCTGGATCGTCGAAGGTGCGATCGATTTGGTAGCCCGTGGCGCTCAAATTAGTTTGAACTACAGTTTGAAACTGGGGGTTGTCATCGATGTAAGCAACTTGTTTCGCTAAAGTTTCGTAAACGGCGGGGGAAGAAGGCATATTTTTTATTTCCTGTGGTTGAATCGGGAATTAGTTTTTAACCTGGTTAATTCATTTTACTGTAAAATGGATTAATTAACAATATTAATTTATCCTATTTTGCAATTATAAACTTGTTTAAAAAACAAAACAAACCAACCGAACCTAGCAAAAAAAGTAATAGCTTTTACTAGATTTTGCTAGCTTTTGCGGCAGCCAAAATACAAATATTTCTCGCACTAAAGCTGCACAAAATCAGTCTGCGTAATGTCGCTGGCAGACAAGCCTGTGAGAGTAGCAAGAATTTCGCCAGTAATCGGGATAGTAATTAAAGCTCCGTCACCACCTTGGCTGACTCTAATTAGAGGGAAAGTTAGCCCCCGCGACAGTGCAATTAAATCTTCACCTTTTTTAAAATCGACAATTACATCGGCTCCGCCGCCGGATTCCAATACAAAGCGATCGCGCCCCGCACCGCCGATCAAAATATCGCTGCCAAACTCGCCGGACATCAAATCGTTTCCGTCGCCACCCTCCAAATAATCGTTATCTCTGCCGCCGTACAAGAAGTCGTCACCCTCATCACCGGTGATGCTGTCATTACCTCGATTTCCTCTAAGAGTATCGTTACCGCCGCTGCCGATAATGGTATCCTCGCCCTTGCCGCCGGTAGCAGTATTGTTGCGAATGTCGCCTAATAAATAATTCGGTTGCAGAGGAGCTAAACCGTATTGCATTTGTCTGATTAACTGCACAAAAGAAAATTCTGGTGCTGTTCTCAAACTCTCTGCACCCGATCTTTGTCTGATTGCTATTGACACATTTGGCAGGGGGAAATTTAGGGCACCGATAAATTCGTTAAAATCTGAGTCGTTGTTGTTATAAGAAAAGTCGGGTTGGTTTAAGTCTTCGACGGAAATTTGCCTCTGGAAAAAATCTGCGGGCGGAGCGCTTAACAAATTTTGTGTCCGATGTTTTGCCAAAACAGTTAAGGGATTGATGCTCGGATCTGTAAAACTTTGGATAAATACTTTTCCCGGTATAAATGCTTCGCCAAACAAGCTGACGAAATCTCCGCTGACAATGTAGTGACTGACTTTTTTGTTGCCAACTCTGCTGAGATTTTTCCGAAAATCGTTGAATGTAGTGGTTGAGACTCCGGGAGAGTTGAAGGTAAATATGTCGTCGGTGATAGATGTGTATTCGGTGGCTGCGATTTGAGCTACTGCTCCGCCCCAACTGTGACCGACGATATCGGGCAATAATTTGCTGGGGTTTTTAGCAGTATCTTGACCGATTTCTGTGAGCCAGCTTTTGATGCTATCTTTGTTTTTTTCAAATTCTGGTAAGCCGATGTCGCGGGAGTCGGAAAACATAGCGTCGCCGTCGATGAAATCTGTACCTCTAAATACGAGGACTGGCGGATTTCGGGAGTCGGAGGAACCGAAGCCGATCGCATAAAATCCAGTTTCTCGGTCGTCGAATATGCGATCGATATAGTAGCCGTTAGTATCCAGGAAACGCGCCACGTCATTCTGCGCGTTGGGCTTTTCATTCAAAAAAACAATTGACTTAGCTAGAGCTTCATAAACTGCTGGCGAGGCACTCATAATCTTATATTTTGTGTTTGTTGGTACTGGCGATCGCTCTTTTTGAGAGCAAATTGTCCAATGGCAGCATTATAGCTGACAAGATTTGTATGGTACAATTGATAAAATCAACTCAAGAATTAAAGTTTTGCGGTTATGGCTATCCTTCGTCAATACATTGCTCCATTTATAGCGATATTAATATTTTCCCTAGCTCTGGTAGCAGTCAGCGCTCGCATCTTTTTGCCGGCTGACATGGCGGCCCCGGCACCAATTGAGGAAGCGATCCCCCAAAAGCAAGCGGCAGCAGTGAATCCAATTTTCTTGGGGCTAAATGATGTCGCTCTCGGTGTCCGAGTCCGTTGATGTCTGCTCAACTAATACCGGGCTACGGGCTGCGCGAGGGGTCGCGCCTCGATCGGGCAAAATTACTAAAGTTCCTGCACCGGACTTACGGAGAACTTTACCCGGATGGGGAATTTGGACATTTGGCTCAAACTGTCGAGCAGTATTTTTCTAACCAGACGCCGCTTTGGTGGGTAGAGTGCCTGAAAAACATCCCCGAAAAGGCAGAAAGTTTGTCCGCGCCGCCCCAAAAGTATCTCAATCCCGGAGAGCGAGCGCCAAATCCCCAATCGGTTGTGGGATGTTTGTGGGTGGGAAATGCGATCGACCAAACCACTGGATTGCGCCACGCCCACATTTTTTTGCTCTACATAGCGCCGGAGCACCGCCGTCTGGGGCTGGGTGCAGCTTTGGTTGTTCGTGCTGAAAATTGGGCGCGTTCCAGGGGAGACCGACAAATTGGTTTGCAAGTTTTTTTGAGCAATCAGCCGGCTATGAATCTCTATCAAAAGTTAGGCTATCAAAGCCATTCTGTCTGGATGAACAAATCACTTTGACAAGCGAATTTCAAAGGTGGTACCCGCCACGCGATCGATCCGCCGAATCAATCCAAAATCTAAAATCTAAAATCCTCAAACCCCCGAATTTATCCGTGGGGTCGCCTCCAAAATCTAAAATCTAAAATCTAAAATCTAAAATCGAATGACGGCTGACTCAGTTGCACCCGCAGCATCCTCAGTGCGGTAAAGTTTTTTTATGAACAATCACGACTACCCCAACGCCCTCGATACTGAGACGGAACTGGAAAGCCCTTTGGATCAATTAGACGAATCCGAACCCCCGCTGCCAGATCCAGAGGAAATGCTGCCTTTGCTGGAATCCCCGGAACCTCAGCACCGGATGATTGCGGCGCGGGCTTTTTGCGAACTGCAGGACGATCGCGCGATTTCGCATTTAATTAATTTGTTGAGAGACGGTTGCCCCTTGGTGCGGGTAAGCGCGGCTTATGCTTTGGGGCGAAATCCGAGTCCCGATGCTGTGGAACCGCTGATTCTTCAGCTCAACCGCGATTGGAACGGTTACGTTCGCAAAGGGGTAGTTTGGGCCTTGGGAAATTGCAGCGACCACCGCGCTTTGCCATCTTTAATTGATGCTTTGAGAACTGATATTTCGGCGGTGCGTTTGTGGGCGGCGAGTTCGCTGGGTCAAATGGCAAAGGTTGGTTACTATGTGGTGATTGCTGCGATTCCGCCGTTGATTCAATCGCTGCGGCGGGATGCTGTGTCTGCTGTGCGGAGCAACTCTGCTTGGGCGATCGGGCAACTGGCGCGGGAATTGCCGAATAATGTAGTGTACGCTGGGGCGATCGACGCTTTAATTGAATCTTTAGAAGAAGATGAAGATATGGGCGTGCGGGAAGATGCGAAATCTTCCCTGTTGCGAGTCGGCGACCCGCGCGGTTTGCAGACAATTGAAGATTTAGAAATGGAAGGAATTTTGTGATATAATTAGTACAATTAAACATCATTTACTAATTACAAATCATGTCTTTCATCAATCCCAAAACAGATTTTGGTTTCAAAAAAATATTTGCTTCGCCCCAGAGCAAAGAAGTTTTGATTAGCTTCCTCAATGCTATGCTATACAACGCAGAGCCGACAATTAAAGATTTAGAAATTATCGACCCCTACGCCGCACCTAGCGTTACTGGGTTAAAAGACACTTACCTAGATGTCAAAGCAAAAATTACAGGCAACAAAACTGTAATTATCGAAATGCAGGTCATCAATGTAGAAGCTTTTACTAAGCGGGTCATATATAATGCAGCAAAAACCTACGCAACTCAACTCAAACGGAGAGAAAGCTACTCAAAATTAAATCCTCTCATTGCTCTCACAATTACCGATTTTATTTTGTTTGAAAATACAGAAAAGTTTCGGTCACATTTTGTTTTCAAAGAAGTTGAAGAAAATTTCGAGTATTATAGAGAAATCGAGTTAGTATTTGTCGAACTCCCGAAGTTTCAGAAAAAATTGGAAGAAGTTGAAAATCTGATTCAAAGCTGGATTTATTTTATCAAAAATGCTCCGGCACTAGAAGAGATACCGGAGAAATTGGCATTAGTACCCGAAATTGAAACAGCTTTTAACATCGCTAACAAATCTAATTTGAGCCTGAAAGAGTTAGAAGATTTAGAAAAGCGGGAAATGTTCTTTGAAGACCAACGCGGTGCAGTTATAAAAGGGATGCAAGAAGGTCGCCAAGAAGGCATAATTGAGGGGCAAACAGTATTAATTCTCCGTCTACTCGCGCGGCGCACTGGTGAAATTTTGCCGGAAATTCAAGCTCGCATCCGGCAGTTATCTCCAGAACAATTAGATGAGTTGGGAGAAATATTGCTCGATTTTACCAGTCAAGAGGATTTGATAGCTTGGCTGGAATCGGTTTCGGGATGAATCTCTACACTCATTGAGTTCGATCGAGAGGACTTGAATCTTCTTTTTGTCTTTGAGTCCATCAGGACTAAAGTCCTTACTGCAAACCGATTTTACCTGAGAGAAACCGGGTTTTTTACCAAATCTGCGGGTATAAACCTATATTTTCCCAAAAAACCCGGTTTCTGACTGCATTCCAAATCCCCAAATCCCCAATCTACAATCCCAAATCGTCCGATTTGCCGATCGCGATTCCAGCCAACCACGCCGTAGTCCACGCGCTTTGGAAGTTGAAACCGCCCGTTACGCCGTCGATATCCAAGATTTCGCCAGCAAAGAAAAGTCCCCGACAGCGGCGGCTTTCCATTGTCTTGAAATCGACTTCTTTTAAGTTAACACCGCCGCAGGTGACGAATTCTTCCTTAAATGCGCCTTTCCCAGCAATCTGATATTCCCCTTGAACGAGTTCTAGCAGGAGGCGATCGAGGGTTTTGTTGGATAAGTCGGCCCAGCGTTTTTGTTCGTCAATGCCGATCGAACTTGTCAAACGTTCCCAGAGGCGGCGCGGTATTGGAAACGGACAGCTAGAGGCGATCGATCTGTGCGACAACTGCGACTTAACCGCTAGCAGTTGCTGCCGCAAAACCTCCCCGTTGTACTGGGGAAGCCAATTAACCAGCACAGATGTTTTGTAATGGCGATCGTGCAAAAATCTCGCACCCCAAGCCGAAAGTTTGAGTACAGCAGGCCCGCTTAAACCCCAGTGAGTAATTAACAAAGGCCCGCTTTGTTCTAATTTAGATCCCGGCAATCTTACCTTAGCATTAGGAACCGAAATTCCGGCTAAATCTTTGATTCGACTGTCAGAAATATTAAAAGTAAATAGAGAAGGAACCGGCTGTTCTACAGTATTACCTAACTCTTTTGCCCACTTAAAACCCGACGGATTGCTGCCTGTAGCGAGCAGAATGCGATCGCACTTAAATCTCTCCCCCGATTTCAACTCAATTTCAAACGTAGGGGCGGTGCCCCCGTGCCCGCCCTCTGCGTTATTGCCCGTTAATTTCGTTACTGAAACCACTGAATCGCCCGTGCGAATTTTCACGCCTGCATCCTCAGCGGCCCGGATCAAACAGTTAACAATTGTCCCCGAATCGTCTGTGATCGGAAACATTCGCCCGTCTGCTTCTGTTTTCAATTTCACACCGTGACCGGCAAACCAATCAACAGTATCGCGCGGTTGAAATCGAGTAAAAGCACCGCGCAGAGCTTTCCCTCCTCTGGGGTAATTCTGCACTAAAACACCGGGGTCAAAACAAGCGTGAGTGACATTGCAGCGCCCGCCGCCAGAGATGCGAACTTTTGCTAGGACTTGTCGGCCAGCTTCTAGTAAAGTGACGCGGGCTTGCGGGTAGGTTTTCGCGCAGGTAATCGCACTAAAAAAACCCGCAGCACCGCCACCTATGACTGTAATTTTGAGCATTCGATCGGACAAATTTTTTCTCGCTTATTCTGGTTCAAAATCGGATTTTGCCGCCCCGCAAGTGGGACAAACCCAATCTTCGGGGATATCTTCAAAGGCGGTACCGGCAGCTATGCCTCCGTCGGGGTCGCCTACTTCTGGATCGTAGACGTAAGCGCAAAGCGTACAAACGTATTTTTTCATTTCCTTAACTCAATTTTATATTGTCAGCCTGTAGATTGTACTTGATAGCGCCACCTAATGCAATACTAATTTCTAAAAGTAATGAAACTTTGGGTGATATCAATTCCGGTTGCACTCATACATGATGTTAACTGTTAACTGTTAACTGTTAACTGTTAACTGTCAACAGTGAATTTACTATTCCGATGCTAACGAATTTGATATAATTCCCAAATTATTATTAAAAATTAAGTTGTTTACAATTATAAATTCTAAAATCTAATTAAGTCTTGCACAATTAAAAAATCTAAAATCTAAAATCGTCAAAGCCTCCAGAACCGCAGTTCTAGAGGCTTGATTCTATCTTTTATTAGTTCATAAATGTGGAAAACTAGACTTTTGTTAAAGGCTTAGTCCAAACGCCGCTTTCATCTTCTTCGTACTGCTGGTGAATGGCTTCCCAGGCGGTGTGTTCTGCTTGTATCGAGTCGTTGCTTTCGTCAAATGCGGTGTTGTAGGATTCGATGAAGGTTTTTTGTGCTGCTTCCGACAGGTGCGATCGCACTTCTGGAGACAAATCTGCCGGACTGTTGCAGCGACCTTTGACGGCGCGCGGCAGCGTCATCTCGCTAACTGAAACTTCTTCACCGCCGGCACTTTCTAGCAATAGTTGAAATTCGCCCGATTTATCTGCGGCGACTTCTGCCATCACGAGAAATTCGCCTGCTTCGACGCGGGTTTGATAGATAGTTGCTTTCTCTTCGGGCATTCCCAAGGCGACTAAAGCCGAAACTAAACCCGCACCGGCCGAACCTGCGATCGCGCCGCTAGCTGCACCCAACAGTACAGCACCCAGCGGGCCCGCGGATACTACTGCACCGATAAAGGGAATAAACAGCACGCCGACGCCGGTTAGCAAACCCAAAAAAGAACCAAATAAGGAACCAAAAATCGCCCCGCTTCGCAAGCCTCCTAAAATTACATCTTTTTTAGTCAGAAAGCCGGCAATTTTAGTTTTGGACTGAAAGTTTTTCCCCATGACTGAGATGTGGTCGCGGGAAACTCCGCGATCGAGCAACCGCCGAATTACGCCGTCTAATTGTTCTTCTTCCTTAAATACGGCTGAAACTGTGCGTTCTGCTAGATATTCCTCTGTCATTGTTCCTCCTTGGTGGTTTGTCGATTAGTTGTGCTGATTTTTAGTATAATAGGACACTGTAGGGCGATCGCATCGATCTTGAGAGAGAGGTGAGTGCGATCGGAGATAGTTTGAGGCTCTATCAAAAGAGTTAAGGAATTTTGTAATTGGCGATCGTTCAACTCTGACAGAAACTTATTCATCTCTGATATAAGCCCCCAAATATTCTAGTTTATTTATCATTTCCTCTGCTGACTTAGCCGCCATTAAATTCAATATTCCCCGCCACTGAGCGCCTACTGAGTAATTTTGTCTGGGTACAACAATAATTCCTGAATGACTTCTTTTTTGTTCAGCAAAAATTCTGTGCAAACGACAGAAATCTCCCATATTAGAACTGTAAATAACGCGCCCTTGCTCAGTTGCCCAGATTAGCTGTTCCTCATCTGAAGAGCTAAGTTTGTTCGCGTCTGAGGTAGTCATCACCTCTACAGCAGAATTACGCAAAGATTCTACCAACGAAAGATTACCCGAATCTTCATCAATATAGAGACTAATTTTACTCACGATAACTTACCTGTCATGTATTCAGCTTCCCAATACTTGCATTCTTCGTAGTACGCCGCTATCTCAGCCTCAACTTCCTCTTTATTAGCGTGATAATAAGCCAAGCCTGCATAAATTTGTGCTAACGTCAAATGCGGAAACTCTTCAGCAATTTTTTCAGGAGTCATTCCTGCTTTGTAGTCAATTGCTATGCTCCGAACGGACATTCTTGTACCTGCGATGCGGGGGCTGCCCCCGCAAGTTCCCGGCGTGCGGACAATTAGCGTTCCAATATCAACGGCAGTTGTCATATTTACCTCGATTGAGTTAACTTTATTTTATTGTAGCGCAGCTTCATTTCTACCCGATCGCACTTTCGCAACATTAACCAATGCCACTAGCACCTTTTTTTCCTGTCGTTCATCCCATTCTCAAATCTACTTTTCCCGGATGTCTGTGGACGGGAGATATCAACAGCCGAGAAATAGCCCTAACATTTGACGACGGGCCGCACCTGCAGCACACCCCTCAACTGCTAAAAGTTTTAGATAAATACGACATCAAAGCAAGTTTTTTCTGGCTGGGATTTTGCGTTGACAGACATCCAGAAATTGCCAAAGAAGTGTGCGATAGCGGACACTGGATCGGTCTCCACGGCTACCAGCACGTATCGTTTGCCAAACTCAAAACCCACGAACTAAAACAAAGTTTAGAAGACACGCAAAAAGCTATTAGCAAAGCTTGCGATTTAGACCCAGAATTAATCCGGGACGTGCGGCCGCCGAACGGCATTTTTATACCGCGAACATTAGAGTTATTGCAGCAGTGGGAATATCGTCCTGTAATGTGGAGTGTCGTCCCGGAAGATTGGGTGCGGCCGGGGGTGATGAAAGTTACTAGCCGCGTCGTGCAGCAAACAGAAAACGGTTCAATTATTGTACTCCACGACGGCTATTCCGGCGGCGAAGATGTTGCCGCTGCTGCTGATAAAATCATTCCATTGCTGTTGTATAAAGGTTACAAGTTTGTAACAATCGATCGCCTTTGGGAACAACTTTATGCCTGATTGTGTCTGTGCGATCGCACCTGTCGGAAGTAATCGCCAAGGTTGAAAATTGCTTGGGTCGGAATCAGGGCGCTGCCGCAAATCCGCAAGTCATGAGTAGGTTAACAAAAACAGGGTAAAATACCAGGTATTGTATAAAATTTGCTTCGGTTTCGATCGCAAATAAAACAAGTAGAGGAGGCTGTTCTATGGTTCGATCGCACAAACGTCAAGCTGTCATCGCTTTAGTCGCAGCTTTGGGCACAATCATCGGAAATTTAGTGGTTCCGGGCCTGAATGCAGCCCCGGCATTGGCCCAGGCCAAATTTCAGGATGTTAAAGACCATTGGGCCCAAGGTTGCATAGAAGAATTAGCAGACAAAAAAATCATCAGCGGCTACTACGAAGACGGCAGTTTTCGCCCGAACCGCCCAGTCAGCCGCGCTGAGTTTGCGGCGATGCTGCGGAGGGCTTTTCCCGATGCGAAAACCGTCCGCAATCCGATAAACTTTGCAGATATTCCCACGAATTACTGGGGTTATCAACCAATTAGAGAAGCTTATCAAACTGGTTTTTTGTCCGGTTACAGCGGCAGTATTTTTAACCCGACTTTGAACATTCCCCGCTGGCAGGTTTTGGTAGCTTTAAGCAGCGGCTTGAAATATACGCCTGCGGGCTCAGCTCCTGAGATTTTGGATGCGACTTTTGAAGATGCGCGAGACATTCCCGAACTGGCAAGAAATGCGATCGCCGCCGCAGCAGAAAAACAACTTGTGGTCAATTATCCCGCCGTCAAACAGCTAGAACCTACGCGCAATGCAACCCGCGCCGAAGTAGCAACTTTCTTGTGTCAGGCGATCGCCAAACCCGGTCAAACAGCCTTAGTTCCCTCGCAATACATCGCGCAAGTTCCCCCGGATATCGGCGGCCCCAGAACCACAGAAACCTCCGAGTCTGGGAAAGTTCGGGCAGAAGTTTCTTTCGTGAAAGAAGCAGAAAATGCTAAAAATATCCGCATCAAAATTATCCGCAGCGGTCAAACTTTATTAGAAGAACCAGTGCTAATTCCGACTCGTACTCTAGTAGACAATCCCGACCAAAAAACCAGCGAACAAGTATCGGAAGGGCGTTTTTTGTCAGTGCGAATCCGCGATTTAGACGGGGACAAAGAACCGGAAGTGTTGGCAGATTTAGTATCAATCAAAACAGGAGTTCGCTGCTGCAATTATTCGTTTATTTACCGCTACGACCCGGCAGCAAAGAAATACACTCATATCAAGCATTTTTGGGGCAATGTGAGTTACGAAATTGTCGATTTTGGCAAAAACGATATCCCGGAATTCAAGAGTCTAGACGGGCGATTTGCGGAGGCTTTTACAAATTATGCGGATTCTCGCTTGCCGCTGCAAATTTGGCAGTACCGCCAAGGTAAAATGGAAGATGTTACCAAACAGTATCCGGTGGAAGTATACACAAATTCTGCTGAACTGTGGCTGGAATCTAGAAAGCGATCGAGCGAAGAAGCAGAGGTAAAAGGGGTGTTGGCCGCCTTCATGGCCAGCAAGTATGTTGCGGGTCAAGAGGCCGAAGGTTGGCAATTGTTGGACAAAGTTTATCAACAGCGCGATCGCACTCAATTCTTTGCGAAATTGCGCGAGTTTTTGGTGAGTACGGGATATGCGAACAAGTAGATAAAGAACCCCCTAAATCCCCTTTTAAAAGGGGAGTAGGGGTTGAGGTTGAACGACTCATGTTTTCGCCTTAAGCAAGGGAACTTTCAAGACTTTCCCCCCCACGAAGGCAACAGTCGAAAGTTCCGCCAACATCATGACGGCGATATTCTACGCTAATGCTATCTGAGGGGTGATTTTCGGCAAAGGTTTTTACCTGGTACTTTTTGAGAATACAAACATTCAGACTTAAATATTTTTCCAAAAACTTTATAAATAAATACCAAAATTAGTTGCTGTTTTAGAAGTTAAGCTAAAATAAGTATAAAATATCCCACATAAAATCCCTGAAAATGGTATATCCACCTGCACCTTGGCACCTGCAAGGTTATGCTGTTCAGACTTTACAATTGATAGATGTGGCACGAGTGCGGGCCTTGGTTCCCTCTGAGTTAGAAATTGTCTCTTTATTGCCGGGAAAAACCCTTGGGGGAATTTATATATCCTCCTACGGGCTGGGTTCCGTGATGGAGTACAATGAGTTAATTGTCGTAAGCGCGATCGCCAATTATGCAGGAAAATGGGGCGCTTGGATTTCCCACATCTACGTAGACAACCCTAACTCGGTAGCCGGCGGGCGCGAAATTTGGGGACTTCCTAAAGAATTAGCTCAATTTAGTTGGGAAGGCAACGATGCGGTAAAAGCAACACCGCTAGGCTACCGAGTTACAGTTAGCCAAGCAAACCGTCAACTGTGCAGTCTCAATTACAGCCAGCAAAGTTTAGCGCTACCTGTACCTTTTAGCGGAAATATTTTCAGCACCGAACGCAGCAATTTGCTATTATTTAGAGGTGAATTTCAGTCTCGAATCGGTTTGATTAAAGGTAAATTAGAAGTAACTGAAGAAAGTCATTTTTCCAGTTTGAATTTAGGTCAGCCCTTGCTTACCGTGGCCTGCGAAGATATGCGTTTAATAGCAGGTGCGCCGGAAGTTGTGGGGAACAGAGCCGCTGAATTCAGTTATTAGTTAAACTTGGTATTTACCGACAATTACTGCGTCAAGCAGGAATTGCAGGTCTATATTAAAGATAAAGAAACCGGGTTTTGCACCATTAAAAGCGTTGATGCAGTATGTTGGCAAAAAAAAACTGGTTTCTGATTGCTCATGCTGATTGTAGTGATACAAATTTCATAAAGTAGCGCTAGATATTACCCCCCCAAACCCCCCCTTACTAAGGGGGGGCTAAGACTTCATCCATACCACATTTTTATAAAAATGGTATGAAATTAAATGAATTCCGGTTGCACTCCTCATGATGTTAACGGTTAACAGTCAACCGTCAACAGTCAACAGTTAACCGTGAATTTACTATTCCGATGAAGAGAAGATTTGATATTAAATGCCAGCCCCCGGAGCGGCTTGGGCACCCATTTCTAAAACTGTACCGCGCAGGAAATCAATTTGCTGCTGAAAATCCATGCCCTTAATCTTTGCTAATAAAGCATTTCCAGCTTCGGGAAGTTTGTAGTCGGAAGGTACGGGAATAATAGTTCCTTCGTCCATTCCTACTGCCAGGAAATACCAAAAAGCCAGCTTCGTTTCAGGGCTCATCGAGCCGTACATCCGGCTGATTTCAGTATTGGCTTTTGAGGCTATGTCGCGCATTACTTGCAGTTGTTCTTCCTTGGGCAGCGGCTTGACTTGCTCGAACAAACCCTCAGCGATTTCGGAACCGGCAGCACCGGGAGCCGCTGGCGTGATTGACTTGCCCATTTCGGTGTAAACAAACCACAGCAAACCTAATTGATCGTCTACATTCAAGCTCTGCATATCTGCTTTTCCTTGGTCGTAGGCGCTAGTAGTAGAAAATGTCATTTCAGTCTCCAAAATAATATGTATTGCTCTGTTTGTTTATGGCAAAAACTTGTTTTGCTACTTAATAAAAGTTAGCAAATAAATAGGGAGGCTAGAATCTTGCTGAAGGTAGAGATGAACCCCGACAGTAATTGGTGGTGGCGGCTCCGAAGGTGGTAGGAAGTTTACAACTAAAGGATGATGCGGTGTGTCTCAGGTCAATTAGATTGAGAGCGTCAAGTTCGATCGATCGCAATTCAGTTTTTGTTCATTTTTAAGTACGTAGGTGCGATCGATCGAACATTTTTTGCCGTTGGAGCGAATACGATATTATATCAAATCCGGTAGCATCGGAATTATTCATATCTCTATTCTCTCTCTGTGTCCTCTGTGTTCTCTGCGGTTAAATCATTCCGATGCAACCGGAAACGATATTATTCCCAAAAAAATAGGCTGGCATAAAGCCAGCCTAGAATCAGGAGAATTTTAATTGAAACTTGTTGAAACTCTAGCTAAACAAACCCGAAATACCGCCGACTGCTATTGCTCCAGCCAGAGCCGAAACAACCACAGAAGTTAGAGCCGTACCGAACAGCCACCAAGCAGCAGTTGCCGCAGCTTCGCGCGCATCTTCTGCTTGCTGCTTGGTCTTTTTCTTGATATCTTTAATGCGTTTTTTGGCTTGCTCTTGCAGGCGTTCCGAGCGCGACAGCACGCTGTCCCTGGCTCCTTCAATTTGGTCGATAATTTTGTTAGCTTGGCCTTCTGAAATATCGGAGCGAGAGCTAATTACCGCGACTAAAGTACCGCGATCGAACTCGCCTAAACGCTCTTTAATCGCGTCAAATCCGGCCTGCGGGTCGTCAAACACTTTGCGGAAGTCTCGCTTGATGCTTTCGTAGTTGAGTTCTGGTCGATCGAGCGAATTGAGGTAATCCCGAATTTTTCCGAAAATACCGTCAATTGCCGACTGGAACTTGTCTTGCACCATTTGAAGTTGTTCGACAAACTCGTTGCGGACAGATTCGATCCGATCGGCAATTTGGTTGGCTTCCTCTTCGGAGATGTCTTCCCGCTGCGACAGCAAGGCTACCAGCGTACCGCGATCGAAGTGCTTCACGCGATCGCCCAAACTTTGCATCCCCATTCCCGGCTCGTTAAACAGCAACTGCAAATCGCGTTTGATACCTTCGGGATTGAGTTCTTCCTTGTTGGTATTTTGCAAGTAATTTTCTAAACTTCCTTGGAAATCCGTTACTCTTTTTTGAGCGCGAGATGCCAAGCGGCGGGGCGATTTCACAATGCTGCGAATCGAATCTTGCACGCGGTCGATCGTCCGATCGATTTGTTCTTCGCTCAAATCTTCCCGCTGCGAAAGCAACTTGACCAAGGTTTCGCGATCGACCTGAGACAGCCTTTCCCGCAGCGCCAAAGCGCCTTCTTTCGGATTTTCAAACAATTTGGTCAAATCCCGATTGATGGCTTCTGGATCGAGTTCTTCCAGGTTGGTATTCCGCAGGTACTCACCAATTTTGCCAGTAATTTCTTCGTACTGCTCTTGAGCTCTATCGGCAATTTTTTGCGGTGCGTGGATAATGTTGTCGCGCACGGATTCGATTTTGTCGATCGCCCGATCGATCTGTTCTTGGCTGAGGTCTTGGCGCTGTGAAAGCAACTGCACCAACGTATCGCGGTCGAATTGAGACAAGCGTTCTCTCAGCGCTTTCAATCCCGCTTCCGGGTCGCTTAACAGCGTTTGAAACTCGCGCTCGATCGCTTCAGGATTGAGTTCTTCCTTATTAGTATTGCGGAGATAGTCTTCAACCTTTTGGCGCAATTCTTGTGCTCGCGATTTCGCTTGTTCTTGCAATTCTTGAGATTTGGCAATTACGCGATCGCGCGAACTTTCCAGCCGCCCGATTAACTGATCTGCTTCTTCCGGGCTGAAATCTTCCCGCTGGCCGAGCAATTGTACCAGAGTATCGCGGTCAAATTGATCCAGGCGATCGCGCAACGCCTCAAAACCAGCATCGCGATCGTCCAAAAGCGCTTGGAAATCCTTCTCGATACCTTCAGGATTCAATTCTTCCTTACCGGTCGATCGCAAATAATTCTCAACTCGGCTGCGTAAATCTTGAGACTGTTCCTCACCAGCAGCATCTCGAACAATTTCCAAAACTTCTTGACGGACACCTTCAAGCTGTTCGGCAATTTCCGCCGCCTGTTCCTGACTAAACCCCTCGCGGCGGCCCAAAATCCCTACAAAATACTCAGGATTAAACATCTCTAACTGGCGCAAAACCGCCCCCGGAGAAGCTTCGGGATCGTAAATGACATCCCTAAATTCCTGCTTGATAGTTTCTCGGTTGAGATGCCAAGGTTGAGTATTCAGCAAGTAATTTTCCACATCAGCCTTAGCTGTATTGAAAGGCAGAGCAGGCAATTTATCGCCCACCTTATCGCTCAAAGACTTAGCTTTTTCCTTCCCTTTTGCAGTTAGTTGCTGCAACTGACCAGAGATTTTTTCAACATCCAAATCAGACAAATCCGTCCGCGACAAAACAGTGCCCACCAGAGCTTCCACACCAAACTGCATCGCCCGGTTCATGCCTCCGCTGGACTCGGATTTATTTTCCCTACTTTCCAGAATTTGAGACAGCTTGGCGTTCAGTTCGTCAGACTTCAGCAAATCGGGAGCCGCAAATTTGAGAAAATCAACTAACTCTAAATTCGGGTCTTTGTTTTCTTGCTGCTTGCCAAATGTTTGCTTCCACACGCCTTCTAGTTGGTCAGCAACTTGATTTATTTCCTCTTTAGAAAAATCGCTGCGGCTGCTAATCAAATCCACAAAAGTCTGGCGGTTAACATTCTTTAAAACATCGGTTCCAGCCAGAGATTTGATATCGGCATCCCCCAGCAACTTTTCAAATTGACCGCGAATTTCTTTGACATCTAACTTCGGCAACTGCAAAGAACCCACATAATCTTGCAGTGTTTCGCGAATGCTCTCCGGGTCTACAGCCGAGCTCAATTCGCGGCGGACAGCAGCCACAGATGCTTCTACAGTATTGACCATTTGGTCGCCCGCCATCTTGCCGCCGATCGCTGAACCGGCAGTACCCATAACGCCTTGAATGCCTGAAAAAGCAGTTTTTATCAAGGAACCAATCATCGAACCTACGGCGCTAGAACCCAGCCATACCAGGGTTAAGAAGTACGCAGCCCAGATGACTACACCAATAATTGCCGCTCCATCTACCGAGGCAATTGAAGTTAATTTGACGGCTAGAAAACAAGCTAAAAATAAAGCTAGGTTAACTGTGACTAAAATCCAACCGCCGACTAAACCTTCAGTCTTCCGAACTTTAGTGCCTAAAGTTTCAAACTCGTCATCGTCATCATCATCGGGTAAAGCGTCGTCCCAATTAGATATTTTAGCGGCAATCGAGAAATTTGTTAACAGAAACTGGAAGCCGAAAGCCATAATGACTCCGGCAATTAATGCCACGAAAAACTGAGGACTTAGAAACATCAGCCCTGCGATATCCGGGTGCTGGAACGGGACATCTCTTTGCACCGGCATTTGGGCAATATTGAATTTGGGACTGTACAGCGACATTAATAACTCGCTTTCAAACATAATTTACCTCCTAAAATTTGATACCTGTTCAGGCATATGGAAATCTACCCCTAACTTTTATCTAGGGGAGTTTGAACTTTATAGATGGTGATTTTTTTCGTCAGGCTTGATCTTTCGGAAGCCCCGATCCGTCAAATTGGGATGAGTAGTAGATTTGTTCTTTACTTATTTCATCCTTACTGTTGATTATGCCTCTAGAACCTGAAAAATAAATCCCTCTAAGGTCAGAAATTAATACTTATACCATTTTTCTTTCATATGTGCTATGGATGAAGTCTTAGCCCCCCCTTAATAA
>NZ_JBARVX010000240.1:0-6097 GCF_049646505.1 Microcoleus sp. | reverse complement strand
TGGGGCGGGCGGGACATCCGCCCCACAATAAATTTTACTTTTTGTGAAACAAAGCCGAAAGCCTGTTTTTAAGCTCGGCTTTTGTATTCTTCCACAATCGAGCAATTCACGGCCATTGTTCCTGATGAATCAGTGAAGGTGACTTCATCTTTGTAATGGCGCGGTGTTCGCATCAGCAATTGCCAAGCTTCACCGGCATCAATTAAATTCATGCGGCCGGGATAGTGAATTTGCAACAACTCTTGCACCATCGGATAATAGTCTGAGTTGATGCTGGGGAAAATGTGATGTTCTGTGTGGTAAGAAAAGTTTAAGTGCAGGACATCAAATATTTTAGGAACCCGCAGCGAAGCACTATTTATCAGTGGGTCGTTAATGCTTGTCATCCGACAGCCCATGTGATTGGTGAAGATGTAGAACATGGCACACCCATGACCGATCGCGATCGGCAAAATGTAGGCAAGAGCTACTTTAATCGGGTTAAACTCTAGATAGAACAAGATACTCAGGTGAATTCCGACAATTCCCAGACATTCAAAGGCGATCGTTCTTCTATCTTTCGGACTAACTGTAAAGGCAGCCGGTACGTAATCCACAGATTTATCGTTGAATAACAGTACCGAGGTGAGATTGCGGAAATTGTGTACAAACCAGGAACCGGCCATCCCGACAATTAACCACAGCGGATTGACTTCCACCGACGGTACAAATAGATTTTGAATCCATTTTCCCCAGGTGTCGGGCTGCTGGGACAGGTAATTGCGATCGGGATCTGCTAAGGAGTTGGTGTTGTTGTGGTGTACCAGGTTGTGCAGGGATTTCCACTGAGTAGGCGGCATGAACAGCATACTTAGTCCCAGAAAGGCGATCGGATAAGTGAGGCGCGACTTTTTCTGAACGCTGCCGTGCATCAAGTCGTGGGAGCTAAACAGCAAAACTGTGATACTATTGCCCATGATGACGGCTAAAGGCAAGTAAAGCCATAAAAAATAGACAGACCAGCGATCGAGATTAGCAGCAATTCCCCATCCTAACAATAAAATCGCGATATTTATCAGCAGTATCCCTAACTTGCTTGAATTCGGTTCAAAGGCATCTGATGGCAGCAGCGGGCGCAATTTTTTAACATATACCGAGTGGTGAATTAGCGTTTCTTCGCTTAATGTCGGTGTTTCTGTCTTGTCTAGAGTATTGAGTTTTTTGTCTGATTTCATATTTTGGATAAGAGTATTTCGATGTCACTCAATAACTTTCTACAGTTAATTGTATCTGAAATATTGCAGGATTTTTAGCAACAGGCAAGTTTGTTATCCAAAAATTTAATTTTCTTGTGAAATAAGCCGGAGTTCCCGTTACCAAACAGCTTATTTAAAATAAGGGTATATATAAGTTATCGGATTTTGAACCAATAACCAATAATATCGTTTCCGGTTGCATCGGAATAATAAAATCGAGTCAACAGTCAACAGTCCGTAGGGGCGGTGCCAAGAGTGCCCGCCCTCTTAACAATCAACAATCAACAGTCAACAGTCAACAGTCAACAGTCAACAGTCAACAATTCCGGTTTGAGTGCAACCGGAATTGATATAACTCACAAGCAACTTACCTTAAAATTGTCCGTTACCTTGAACAATTTCTTTAATTGTTGTCAGCGTATCTAACCCGATCAATCCCCGGCGATAACCTTTTTGGTTGGACATTCCCAAAAATATCGCATCTCCCCGATTTTGATAGCGCCAAAACCGAGGGGAGGCATTAATAAAAGTTGAGGCGCTGTTGACATCTAGAGCAAATTGGCGGCTTTCTAGGTAAGATTCCGTGGCGATGGAGTCAGCGTGGCCGCTGCTGTAGCGGTTGATCCAGCCGATCGCAATTTCCAAACTATCGACAACTTTAAACGCGATGGTTTTGTTTAAGTAAGGTTGAGTCCACTCGTAGGGTTCAGCCAGCTTCAACTCTGGGAAATCTGCGACGAGATCCGCGTCTCCGCTAATTTGAAAGCCTTTTTCTTTTAAACTGTTCCACAGCCTGACTAAGGAAGAAGGCTTTTGGTTGCGATCGATCAGCACTTTCTCGATCGCATTTACCGGATCTGGCACACTTTGATGGCTGTCCAAAATCATCCACCTTGCCATTTCCAAACTACCAGTCGGCGACCAATAAAGGTAGCAATTGCCCATTGCCGATCGCAACACCGGTGCAGTGCACAGCCTTACCACCTGCTGCACCAAACTCGGTCTGCCGTAGGGAATAATTAAATTGAGATATTGGTCTTGAGTCACCAAATCGCGGATTGCAGCGCCCCGATCCGGCGGCAATACCTGCAAACATCCTGACGGCAAACCGACCTCATCGATCGCCGAACTCAAAGCTTCTCCAATTACACTATTAGTTTGCCAGCTTTCGCTACCACCTTTGAGAATCAAACTGTTAGCGGTTTTGAGACACAAACCCGCCGCGATCGCCCCCAACTCGGGAAACGCCTCGTAAATTAGGGCGATCGCCCCCAGCGGCAGCGATTGACAGTACACTTGACAGCGATCGACTTGATAGGAAGCATTGATCACTCTGCCGATCGGATCTGGCATTTCCCCCAACCGTTCCAGAATTTGGACAGTTGTCTTGATCCGTTCCGGCGTCAGCTTCAGCCACTCCACAATCAAGTCGGGAATCGCCATATCGCGACTCGCTTCTAGATCCAGAGTATTTGCTTCTAAAATGTCATTTTGTCTGTCTTTTAGCGATTTCGCCATCGCCTGCAAACCAGCAGCGCGATCCGTACTCTTTGTCACCGCCAAATCCAAAGAAGCAAGATTGGCGCGGCGGGCCACATTTGCCCCATCTGATGAATGGCTAAAGTCTTCTATTATCATTTAACTAACGCCTGTAAGCCAGCCATACCATCAGCGCCGGCAGCATTGCTAGCAGCACGGCGACCATTGCCCACAGAATCACATTCGGCCCGGGAGAGTGCAGCGCCAGGGGCAACCAAATCACTAGCGGCACCAAAATCATCCCTAGGGCCAGTGGCAAGTAGTGGGTTTTCAAACCCGGATGTGCTCTGTTCCATTGGTTGCCTGTCCAGTGCCAAGCCTGCTTGTAAGGATAGTTTGTTGATAGTTGCTCGATGACGTGTTCGCTTTCGTCCAATACAAATATTTGCTGACAGCGGTTGCAGCCAAAGGCTTCTGTCAGCGTTATCGGTACGAGACGACCGCGGCGCCGGCAAGGGCACGGGTACTCATCGTTTAAGTCGATTTTTTGAGCTTTTTGGGATGGCACAAGCGATCGGATAAAAAACCGTTTTTGCAAAGATAATTCTTAACATATCTACTTGGTCTAACTTATCAAGTCTGCCCGATCGAGGATTTTAACTGCCTGTTTCGAGCTTTGGCTCGACCGGCAATTTTGACTTGCAAGTTCTTGACTCAATTTTACCAAACAATTGGGTTTAAAGCCTCGTTTTTTGAGGACGGCTTCGATCGTACAGTATAACTTGTTAATTGGCTCGATGTAAAACTCCGGTCTCTACTCTATTTCAAAAAATCTATTTCAAAAATTCTCAAACTGGTTCGGGCATCAACCTGTGGGCGAGGAGATGTTATACAGACCGTGCCTGTTTTTTTTTGTTTGAAACCAGAATCGGGCCGATCGATGTCTGGGAGTATTCTCAACCACAGTTAAAACAAAACCGAAAAATTTCTGGCGATACTTTCCGGTTTTGTTTATTTTCTTAATTTTTTCAAGCGGGTGACGCGATTCGAACGCGCGACATTCACCTTGGCAAGGTGACGCTCTACCACTGAGCCACACCCGCATTTATTGCGGTCTTAACTATAATGTCTCACTTGCGGGAATTTGTCAAGTCTTTTTTGTAAGTTTTTTTCAGAAACTCGCTGCGGTGCGCCCCCGGCTGCTGCGAGTTCCTGAAATTGCAGCAGCCTGATTGTTAAACAAATCAGTAATTGCAGTGCTTTTGACTGTCATCGGCCACTCGGCAAGGCTACAATCAAGCTGGAATTGTGGGAGAACACTGCTGATGTCAGACTTAAATCGCGGAATCATGAAGTTCAAAGGAGCTGACAGCCCGATCGCGATCGCCCTTTCAGCGATCGCGATTGGTGGCGGCATCGGCTTCCTCATCTGGTGGGCACTGCAATCAGCCTATACCTTCAGCTAACAGAGAAGCTAAAAATTAAAAAGCATTGCTCAGAAGACAGAATTTCCCAAACATTCTGGCTTCTGTATTTTTTTTGTCCTCAGACAGCACTTGCCAAACAGTTTGACGGTGTTTATCCTGATTTTGATGACAATTTTATTTTTGGTAAGTAAGCTAATATGCGCTCCCTTGTCTTAACCCTAGCCCTCACTTGTTTAGCTACCCCCGCTGTTGCCGCTACCTGCGAGGAAAGCTTTCAAAAAAAGGGAGACTTTCTCAATGGTGCTGCCTTTTCGGCGCGCGTTCAGGTTGAAGGATTAACAGTAGAAAGAGCATTTTCCCAATTGCGACCCATTTTAGCCCGCGAGGGAATTAAGACTATCAGCAGCGATGCGAACATGGGTGTATTGAAAGCCGAAAATCCTGCAACAGCATTTCAGCGTGCTTTGCCGATCGACGTATTTGCCTCAATGTCAGGCAACCTATTAAATGTCGAAATGATCTTTACCATTCCGAGTGGCGTAGGCGCCAGACGAGACACCGTGAAAAAATACTTGTGTGGTGCCCTAAATCAATTGTTGCCCTAAATTTGGCAAGGAGTCAAACCAGAGTTTTGTCCAAATACCGACAGCTAAAGTCATTCGATTTTAGATTAGACCTCTTGCAAAAATAATTAGGACGGGCCCCAGAGCCCGTCCCACAAAAATCTTTTTTTCTTGTGGGATGGCTTTGAGCATCGTCCCAAAATTTGATTAAAAGGACTGAGGCAAGAGGTCTATTTTAGATTTTAGATGCTCCCGATTGATTCCACGGATCGCGCCGGGGCTTGTACCACCTTGGAAATTCGCCGGTCAAAAGTAGCTACAGACTCAATAATTTAACCTGTGGGTAGGGGTTGCTGACAAACCCTTAAAAAAATCAACTTTGGGAGGATTTATCCCCCAAAGTTTGTCGTTAATAATCCCCGCGTCTTGAGACTGGGGAGTGTCACTTCCTACTAACAGTATGAGGATACATCTTCCTTGCAATCATCTGCTAAATAGCAGAGAGCTCGAAAGCGCATCCCCACCAACTGTTCGTAAAGCGGGTTGATCTGGCACATCGCTGGAATGTGGACGATTTTGTGCCCGAACAATACAATATCTCGCTCAAACGGACATTGTGGCGGAATCATTTTGCAGACAAAATGTGCCACTCTGGGATCGTGAACTTCCCAGCCGTCCAGCCAATCTTTGACCGGTTGCAGGAGGTCTTTGTGCTGTGGTTTGCGTAGGGGAGATGAAAGGGGTGTTCCGGCGGGGATGGAGTTTGAATCAAAGGTGATTTGGCTGTTTGGCCCTTGCGGGTCGCTGTTGCTGTCTTCGATGGTGTGTCGCAGAGATTCGATCGCCTCGACGCTGTGACCCAATGCTGTGCAAAACTTGTACAGTACCTCGTCTTCGCTCAGCGAGTACGTACCGTCTGCTAAGGCTACCATGACTGCTGTTCTCAAAAAGTTCTCGCCCTTGGCGGTGTCTTTCCCCAGCACAGCAGCTAGTTCTTCTGCGGCAATGGGTTCAAAATCTGTCTCAGCAGATACTGGATGCAATTCATCCTGAGTTAGATTCGCAATCATTTTTTGCTCGTTTTCGTCAAAGTTGCCGTCGGCCCAAGCAATTGTCAACAATCCGCGCAGCCAAGCGGTGATTTCTGCATCTGTGCAGGAAGATTTTGCGTTACTCATCAGCATTTCGAGTTGGATATACCAGTTAATTTCTTGATTTGGACCGGGAGAAATATTCCCGTCTAAATAATTTTTACTGCTTTTTTGGTCGATCGGTCGAGTTGTTGAAGGTTTGTGCCTGAAGATTGCTCCAAACGCTTGTAGTGGACGTGTTAAAAGCATATTTGTGTCTCAGGAGCTTCGCTGAATAGCGAGCTAATCTATTTGTTGATTCT
>NZ_JBARVX010000239.1:0-2447 GCF_049646505.1 Microcoleus sp. | reverse complement strand
CGAAAAAATAGGTTCCGGTCACTGTACGGCGATCGTCCGGGGGCGAATTTCCGACGTGCGTTTGGCTGTGGAAGCAGGAGCTCAGACGGCCGAACAGTTCGGACAGTTTGTTTCTAAATTGGTGATTCCCAGGCCTTTGGCTAATTTGGAAGTGGTTTTGCCGATCGGCTTCCGGCTGACTGAACTCTCCGAAAGTGGCAGTTATTCTCGGCTGAGCAATCAGGCGATCGGTTTGCTCGAAACGCGGGGATTTCCGGCAATGGTCGGTGCTTGCGATGCTATGCTCAAATCCGCAGACGTACACTTGGCCGCCTACGAGAAAATTGGCGCAGGTTTGTGTACGGCAATTATTCGCGGTGCAGTCGCAGATGTAGCAGTCGCCGTAGAAGCCGGGATGTACGAAGCTGAGCGGATTGGCGAGTTGAACGCGGTGATGGTAATTCCCAGGCCTTTGGAAGATTTGGAACAAACTTTGCCGCTGGCGAGTTGCTGGATAGAACACCGTCAACCTGTGAGGATGCCTGTGTCGGTTAAGGAAAAGGAAAAAGAATTGGTCGAACTTCCAGATTTGGAGAAATTGAGAGTTTATGTGGAAGAGGAAGTCAATCGGTAATCGCTAATTGGTATAAAGTTAGCCAGCAAAAGTTTGTAGATACCTGCTGCGAGAAATACTCAGATCAAGTTGCTCAACAGGATATAAATTTTACTAAATCGAAGTGCGTGCAACAATTTATACCTATGGGGCGTGTCAACAAGCTTAATTTGGCGATCGAGCCGATCGCAGTCGCATTAAAAGATACAGAGCACTAACGAAAACTAGAGTTGGCAGCGAAAGCCGTAGCGTAGCGGGGCGTAAGCCATCGGGCAACAATCGAACCGATCAAGTAAATCCAGCCGAGGTGCAGGCTCTTTCAAGATGATTTAACTGCTGTTAAAATCGACCTAAATCCTGTTTAGGGTAGATTTCATCGAATAACTCAAGAGTTACTCTGGGCGTAAATAGAAGCTCTTTCAACAGATTAACGCCTGTCGAACTCAACACTGACTGCAAAGGAATCACCGCCGAGATTCAAGCAATCCTGAAAGTTGACCCACCCAAGAAGCGGTACCGTGCCCCCGACGCTCTGATGTGGATCTCCCAAAATTTTAGACTGCGGTTGTTGCTTTCAGATTCAATGCTGCAAGTAAATCTCAAATCGAATATTCTCAAATCGACTTACCTATGAACCTCAAACAATTTTACAAGCGCGGTTTGCATAGCGCCAAGAAAGGAAACTACGAAGCGGCAATCGAAGACTTCGATCAGATACTGCAAGCCAATCCCGCCGATGCCAAAGCATATAACAATCGCGGCTTAGTCTACTATTACATGAAAGACTACCAAAGGGCGATCGCAGACCTGAGCCAAGCACTAGATATCAATCCTAATTTGTTCGAGGCTTATCTGAATCGAGGCAATGCTTGGCGGCATCTCGGAGAAAACGACAAAGCCATTGAGGATCTCAACTGCGCTTTAGCAAACAAACCTGACAGTCACGCTATTTATAACAACCGGGGACTCGTACTGGCTAATTTAGGACATTACGAAGAAGCAATAGAAGACTACAATCGAGCTCTATCTATCAATTCCCAAAATTATAAAACTTATTACAACCGGGGGCGAGCTTACTACCTTTTAGGAGAAAAAGAGGCAGCAATAGAGAACTTTAACGAAACGCTGCGGTTGAATCCTAGATATATCAAAGCTTACATAAATCGCGGTCTCTGTTACCACCAGTTAAAGGACAATACGCAGGCGATCGCCGATTATAACACTGCACTCGGCATCGATCCTAACAATGTTTATGCGTATTATAACAGAGGATGCGTCCGCTATAAATTAAAACAAATGCAGCTAGCAATAGAAGACTTTGACAAAGCAGTGGAACTCGATCCAAACTATGTCAAAGCTTATCTAAACCGAGGTTTAGCGCTGTACAAACTCGGAGATGTGGCAGCAGCAAACAAGGATTTTTACCACGTCATGTGCATTAACGCTGAAGCTTATTTATACTACCAAGCCCAGCGCTGCACGCCTGACATTAATTCCTACTTCAAGGAAGCGCCGCAAATGGAACAGAATAATGCTGTCGAATACTACAACACCACATTAAATACAATGTCAACTTCTCTAAGTTCGGCAGCATTAAACTCGATTTGGAATCAAGAAGATTTGGAAAACAGAGACTCGATTATCTGTGAAGGTGAATTTCTAAATGAATGAATTAGTCAGCAGTCAGCAGTCATTAGTCATTAGTCAGCAGTCATTAGTCATTAGTTATTGGTTATTAGTTATTGGTTATTGGTTATTGGTTATTGGTTATTGGTTATTGGTTATTGGTTATTGGTTATTGGTTATTGGTTATTGGTTATTGTTTATTTGTTATTTGTTATTGGTTATTGGTTAT
>NZ_JBARVX010000238.1:0-6126 GCF_049646505.1 Microcoleus sp. | reverse complement strand
ATGAAAACCAAAAAGAATTAGTAGCTAGTATCGATTTAGGGCTGAATAATTTAGTGGCGTTAACTTCAAATCAGCCGGGATTTGTCCCTTTACTGATTAACGGGCGACCACTGAAATCAATTAATCAATTCTACAACAAGCGTAAGGCACAACTGCAATCTCAATTAAAAGGAAATCGCTTCTCCTCGTCACGGATTCAACGCCTGATTCGTTGTCGCAATCAAAAAGTTGATAATTACTTGCACCACAGCAGTCGGCAAATTGTCAATCTGCTCAAATCACAAAAGATTGGGACGCTAGTAATCGGCAAAAACTTACAATGGAAAAATGAGATTAATTTAGGCAAGAAAACAAATCAAAACTTTGTCAGCATTCCTCATACTCGACTAATTGAGATGTTGAAATATAAAGCGAAATTGCTCGGAATAAAGGTAATAGAGCAAGAAGAATCTTATACTTCCAAATCAAACTTCCTGAATTTAGATCCAATTCCTGTCTACGGGAATATTGGATCCTTCGATGTCACATTTAGTGGGAAGCGAATTAAAAGAGGATTGTACAGAACGTCGGAGGGTCGATTGATTAACGCCGATGTTAATGGGTCTTATAATATTTTGAGAAAAGCAATCCCAAATGCTTTTAGCAATGGGATAGGGAGCTGTGTAGTTCAGCCGAGGCGGGTTAATCCGCTCGAAGTGAAAGCGAAAGGGGAGGGACTCAATGCCTCCCATGTCATGTAATAAACGACTATACTTTTACCAGCTATGTTTGTGCAGTCTGGTTGGGTGCAATCCGGTGGCTTTCATTCCTGACGGTCAAACTTTAGTCACCGGTGGGGATGAGGGCGAAGTGTTAGTTTGGCGGGCGTTTGTTTAGTTGGGCGAGATAGTTGAGATACTGGGAAAGGCGATCGGCATCCGCGTCAAGCAAACGACTCGCCCAAGAATGTAAGTTAAGCTGCGATCGTATTTGTCGAAACACCGCAGCATCCCCGCGATTGTCGAGAGGAAACACCCAAGCATCAAATCCAGCCGACATCAGACAGCTAACAGCACCCTCGCCATCTTGTACCCACAGTTGACGGTTGATGCGAAGTGGCTGACAAGAATATTCACCCACAACAATTCCGCCCACAGAAACCCTAGCATCCTCCGGGCGATAGGAAAGTTCCTGCAAAATAGCTTTGAGAGAATGGAGTCTTTTCCCATCTTGTACTTGCTGCGGTGTAAGCTTGACAATCACCATTTCTAAAACTTCCATTGGTTTTGTCGATCGTACAAAATTGTCTGGTTGCGCCGTCCAAGCATCTTGTCTTTCCTGTTGAGCCGTCCAAGAGCTTTTTCCCTCCGCTTGAGCTATCCCGATTTCCTCTGCAACCCGTACAGTTTCCACCGGCTTTGCAGTGTCTACAATTATCTGAAGTTCCTCGCCATCTTTCTCTATTTTTCCACTAATCTGTAAGATAGCATTCTCTACAATATACTGCTTGAGTTGTTCGTAAGCCTTGGGAAACACCACAGCTTTGATTTGATGTGTCAAATCTTCTAACTGCAAAATTGCCATTGCATCGCCTTTTTTCGTCACTACAACTTTGACAGCGTTGAGCATGACAATAACTGATACTTTCCCCTTTTTATCTGCTAACTGTTCGAGACTCAAAACATCTGGGTCTTGGTTTTCTTGAATTAACAATTTTAGGGGATGTTCTGATACATAAAAGCCGAGCAATTCTTTTTCTAAACGCAATTTTTCCTGTTGGTCAAAATCTTTTACCGCTGGAGATTTGGGTACCGACTCATAAGTGTTTTCTGACTTGCCAAAGCTATTCTCGCCCAACAAGTCAAAAAGATTACCTTGACCGCTTTCCCGGTCTTTCTTGCGGTCTTGCGCCCATTTCATCACCCCTTCCAAGTCGTTTGCTAGTTGACGGCGGTTCCTATCGATTTTGTCAAAAGCACCGCATTGAATTAAGGCTTCTAGGGCGCGGCGGTTCACAGAATGGAGATTTACCCGATCGCACAAATCCGCCAGCGACTTAAACTTACCTTCTTCCAGGCGCGCCGCCAAAATATTTTCAATTGCCGCTTCCCCCACATTTTTCACCGCCGAAATCCCAAACAAAATTTTATCTTTTGCACAGCCAGTCATCTGTTTGGGCAGCGGCGTAAAAGTAAGTTCAGAACTATTAACATCCGGCGGCTCAACCTCAATACCCAGCTTGAGACAATTGGCAATATATCTCTGTACCTTCTCCTGGTCGCCGCTGTTAGCAGTCAGCAGTGCAGCCATGTATTCTACAGGAAAATTTGCCTTTAAATAAGCAGTTTGGTAAGTGATATAGGCATAGGCCATTGAATGGGATTTATTAAAACAGTTAGATGGCACTAGACTATTTTCTAGCATAAAATTATGGTCTTTTTCAACACCAATGTCATATACCTCTTGAGTTCCCAGTGATTTTCTACTAATAACTTTAACCATGTTTATAACTCCCGAGAATAGCCTCAATTTTATTTTTCTTTCGTTGCAGTCCCAGTTGGGGATATTTATACACAAAATCATAAAAAGCTTGTATGTTCTTCCGACTAAATATTCTCCAATAATAAACTTTTTTGAATACGTGCTCTTGTACAGAACCCATGCCTAGGTGCATTGCTAGTTCGCAGGCAAGTTCAAAGGAACCGACGATGCACACTAAACCACCACTTCTACCCTTGTTTGCATAAGCACAACCGTCACCATCAAAGTAGCCTAACACATAAGACCCTAAATATTTTAAGTTCGGGAAATAAGTAACTCCCGAAAAAGTTCTTCCTGTTATAATACCGTACCCGCGTAAAGACCTTGCTAGTTGTTCTGAAGAAAAATTTATTCTGTAGTGAAGAGCATAATTTTGAGGCCGAACAACTCTAATTTCACCAGAGTATTGTAGCTCTATGCTGAGCATTTCTGTCAGTTCTTTGTCGATAGATTCAAAAGCTACAGAATTAGTATTAGTAACACAGCCATCAGCAGCTATCAACCCTAATAAATAAGCTTTAGAATGAGAATCAATTACATCAAAATAGCTTTCATTTAAAGAATAGCGGTTTCGCCGCTTAGTATTAATATCAGCTTCTTTTAAAACTCTTGAAACCGCTCTCTCGCTCACACCAAGGTAGTTAGGAATTTTCCGGCATTCCATACCATCATTAAAAGCAGAAATAATCTTTTGCTTAGTTTCAGATGTTAGTTTGCGATAGTCTAAATACATTTTATATATCTAATGGAGGGTTAATTTGTTTTAATTCTAATCCTTTTTCAAAGATTTCATCAATGGGCAGCATTTGACCGTCATCAATCATAAACTTGTGATCTTTTGTGGCGCAAATTATCGATCCATCTTCCAGGCAATACTCAAAAACCTCCTGCATTCCCCGGCGATGCCACTGTGCAATTGACTGTGTATAAATATAACCATTACTATCAACACTGTAAACAGTACATTGAATTTCTTCCTCGACAATTTTACCAATGGCCATCGGGCCATATTCCACAGTCAATATCTGCGTGTCATAGCTCAAACAATATTCTGCGAATTGTAGCATTTGTCCGAATAACTCTTCGGCAACTCTTTGAGTGACACCATTCTTAGTTGCCCCATCAATAAATGTTTCCTTTTGCTTCTGCATTTCATCAGCCTTCTTCTTGCCCATTGCGCGGCGCAGCAAGTCGGCTTGACCTAAAGAATAGCCCGCCAAATCTTGAGCCATCCGCATAATTTGCTCTTGGAAACAAAGCGTTCCATAGGTCTCTTTTAAAATTGGTTCTAACAGCGGATGGTCATATTTAACCACCTCTCTACCGTGTTTGCGATCGATAAATTGTGGAATCAAACCAGCATCCAGCGGGCCGGGACGATAAAGCGCCAGAATAGAAGAAATATCATCCAGACAGGAAGGTTTAATTTTTTTTACTACATCCAGCATCCCCGAAGATTCTAGCTGAAAAATACCTTCCAAATCTCCTTTTTCTAATAGTTGATAAGTTTTTGCTACATCACCGGGCAACTTGTTGTTCCTAGTAAATGTCTCTTGAGCTCTGCGTTCTATATCAGAAGGTAAGGCTTCGGCATCGATAGTTATATCTTGCGTTTGCTTAACATACTCGACTGTTTTTTGGAGAGTTGTTAAATTTTTAAGTCCCAGAAAATCCATCTTCAGCAACCCCAAAAATTCCAAATCTTCCATGAAATATTGGGTGATCACGGCACCAGTGTCATTCTTTTGCAATGGTACAATTTCATCAAGGGGTTGGGAAGAAATAACCACACCGGCCGCGTGAACGCCATAGGTTTTGTTAGTTCCTTCAATGCGAATTGCCATGTCAATCCACTGACGCACTGGAACTTCAGTGCCAGTTTCGGCATTTATGCAAATTGTATTTTCGTAGTTGTCTTTAAAATCCTGTGCCGGTGTTCCATCGGAAATCATCACTTTGAGTTTTTCCGGTTTCCCCCGCGACACGGGAATCATTTTTGCCATTTCGTCGGCTTTTTTGTAGGGAATTCCTAGCACTCTAGCAACATCTTTCAAGACAGCTTTTGATGTCATTCTGTTGAAAGTAATAATTTGTGCTACGCGGTCTGTACCATATTTTTCCGTAACATATTTAATCATATCGTCGCGTCTTTCTATGCAAAAATCGCTATCGATATCTGGCATAGATTTGCGTTCGGGATTGAGAAATCGCTCGAAAAGCAGTCCGTGGTGTACCGGGTCTATGTTGGTAATGTTGAGGACGTAAGCAACTAAAGAACCTGCGGCAGAACCGCGTCCTGGCCCGACGGGAATATTGTTGTCTCTAGCATATTTCATGTAGTCCCAAACTACTAAAAAATATTCAGAAAAACCCATCTGCTGAATCATTTTTAGCTCATATTCTAGTCTTTGTTTGTAGACTGGGGAAATTTCGTTTTTGGTGCGGCTTCTTAGGCGTTCTAATAGTCCCAGCCAAGATATTTCTTCTACATAGGTATCGGCGGTATGTTCTGGGGGAATTGGAATTGTGGGAATCCGAGCTTCTCCTGTTAGCTCGTATCTTGATACTTTGTTTGCTACTTCTAGGGTAGTTTCGATCGCCTCTTTGATGATTTCGTCGTCCAAATGGTCTCGAAACAGTTGCGCCATCTCGTCAGCGGACTTGAGATATTCAGTACCGCTGTAGCGCATCCGCTTGTCTTCTTCAATCAGTTTGTTGGTGTTGATGCAAAGCAAAGCATCGTGGGCTTCTACGTCGTTGCAAGAAATATAGTGAGAATCGTTAGTGGCGATTATTTTTATATTGAATTCGCGGGCAATTTTGACGATTTCCACATTCACCATGCGGTCTTCTTGGGAACCGTGGTCTTGAATTTCTATATAGTAGTCATCCCCAAATACTTCTTTATACCATTTGGCAACTTCGCGCGCAGTATCTAGCTTGTTTTGGAGAATCATTTGGGGAACTTCGCCGCCCAAACAAGCGCTGGTGACAATTAAACCTTCGGAGTATTGTTTGAGCAGTTCTTTGTTGATGCAGGGGCGGGCAAAAATACCTCGTTCTGGCATTCCCTTCAAGTGGGAAATTGTGGTGAGTTTGACCAGGTTTTTATAGCCTTGGGTATTTTTGGCTAAGACAACTTGATGGTATTTTCTTCTACCTCTAACTTTGACTTCGATGTCGCCGTTGACGACGTACATTTCGTTGCCAATTATGGGCTTGATGTTTTTATTTCGGCAAACTTTGATGAGTTCGATCGCCCCGTACATCACGCCGTGATCCGTAAGGGCGATCGCGGGCATCCCCAATTCCACCGCCCGTTCGGCGAGCTGCTGTAGCTGAGAAGCGCCATCTAGGAGGCTGTAATCGCTGTGAATGTGCAAACCAACGAAAGACATGGCGATTTAAAATTTAAGATTTTAGATGCTAGATTCTAGATTTTACACCACCGGCGTTGAGAAAGATAAATTGATTTGAGATTTTTCAATTTACAGCACCGGCGTTGAGAAAAAACACCTTTATCCCCGACAGCAACAAAGCAGTCGGGGTTCTCATACCATTTTTCTTTCATATGTGCTATGTATGAAGTCTTAGCCCCCCCTTAAC
>NZ_JBARVX010000237.1:0-12828 GCF_049646505.1 Microcoleus sp. | reverse complement strand
AAGCAAGAAAATTTGCCCCATGGTAAGGGGGGGAAGCAAGAAAATTTGCCCCTTGGTAAGGGGGGGAAGCAAGAAAATTTGCCGATCGTAATTGGCGCACATTACGATACTGTACCCGGTACGCCTGGGGCTGATGATAATGCTACTGGGCTGGCTGTTTTGCTGGAACTCGCAAGGAATTTCGCACTTCAACCGCTAAAATATCCAGTACAATTAGTGGCCTTCGATATGGAAGAATACGGTTGTTGGGGAAGCAGCCATCATGCTGCTAAATTCAAGCAACAGAAACAGTCAATTCGGTTGATGATTTCTTTGGAAATGTTGGGTTATTGCAACAACAAACCCAACTCCCAAAGCTATCCCGCTGGGTTAAAATATTTTTATCCGAATATTGGTAATTTTATTGCTTTAATTGGGAACTTGCGGACGGTTCGCGATATGATTACTTTGAGCAAAAATATCCGCAAAGTCGGTCATCCTTGCGAGTGGTTGCCGGTGCCGAATCGAGGTTTGATTGTGCCGGATACTCGCCGCAGCGATCATGCTCCTTTTTGGGATAACGGTTATCCGGCGATTATGGTGACGGATACGGCTAATATGCGGAACCCGCATTATCATCAAGCGAGTGATAAGATTGAGACTTTGGATTTTGATTTTCTGGCGGGTGTTTGTCGGGGTTTGGTTGAGGCTATTCGGTATATGTAGCAATTTTTTGAACGAACCGCGAAGGCGCAAAGGGCGCGTTCGGCGAAGCCGTTCCCGAAGGGTAGGGTAGGAAGAAAAGAGAAGAGGAGAGAAAAAGATATGATTTTTATGAGTGTGAAGTTATGAAATTTATGAATTGACTTTAAGATAATTGTGTTGAATAATTCTGAATCAATAAAGCAACAAAATTCAGGAAAAAAATATGAATGCTGATTTTGCCGATCGCACTTCCTGGCAATTCTGGATCGATCGCGGTGGTACTTTTACCGATATAGTAGCCCAAAAGCCAGATGGTAAGTTAGTCATTCACAAGCTGCTGTCGGAAAACCCCGATCGCTACACCGACGCAGCAGTGCAAGGAATTCGCGATATTTTGGGGATTGGGGCGGGGGAATCGATCCCGGCGGGGGAGATTGCAGCGATTAAAATGGGTACGACGGTGGCGACAAATGCTTTGCTGGAACGTAAGGGATCTCGCACTATTCTGCTAATTACTAAGGGTTTCGGCGATGCGCTGAGAATTGGCTATCAAAACCGCCCGAATATTTTTGCCCGCCACATTATTTTACCAGAAATGTTGTACGATCGCGCGATCGAAGTTGCCGAACGCTACAGCGCTACAGGTGAGGAATTAATGGCTGTCAATCCCGATTTTATCCCGTCTTTGCAGCAAGCCTACGATGAGGGAATTCGCAGTTGTGCGATCGTATTTATGCACGGCTACCGCTACTCTGAACACGAAAAACAAGTTGCTAAGATAGCCAGAGAAATTGGCTTTACTCAAATTTCAGTATCTCACGAAGTTAGCCCGCTGATGAAGTTAGTTTCGCGGGGAGATACTGCGGTTGTCGATGCTTATTTATCTCCCATTTTACGCCGATACGTCGAACAAATAACCCGCCAATTATCCGTAGGGGCGGTGCCCCCGTGCCCGCCCTCTTCGTGTCCGCCCGATGCGTACCCGCCTCCTGACGCATCCCCAATGCCCAATTCCCAATGCCCCAAATTAATGTTCATGCAATCAAATGGCGGCTTAGTAGATGCCGCCAAATTTCAAGGAAAAAATAGTATTTTATCCGGGCCTGCTGGGGGAATTGTCGGTGCAGTTCAAACCAGCAAAAAAGCAGGTTTCGATAAAATTATTACCTTTGATATGGGCGGAACTTCGACAGATGTCGCCCATTTTAACGGCGAATACGAACGCGAATTCGAGACGGAAATTGCTGGGGTGAGATTGCGATCGCCCGTGATGGCAATTCATACTGTAGCAGCCGGTGGCGGTTCAATTGTGTTTTTTGACGGGGCTCGCTACCGCGTCGGGCCGGAGTCTGCTGGGGCTAATCCCGGCCCTGCTTGCTATCGCAAAGGTGGCCCTTTGACGGTGACTGATTGTAATGTGATGTTGGGGAAAATTCAACCGGATTTTTTCCCGAAAGTGTTTGGATTGGATGGAGATTTGCCGATCGCCACTGAGGTAGTCAGGCAAAAATTTGTGCAGTTAGCGGGGGAAATTGGGGGCGATAGGACACCGGAACAGGTGGCTGAGGGTTTTTTGGCGATCGCCGTGGAAAAGATGGCTAATGCGGTGAAAAAAATCTCGCTTCAGCGCGGTTACGATGTTTCGGAGTATACATTGTGCTGTTTCGGCGGCGCGGGGGGCCAACACGCTTGTGCGATCGCCGATAGTTTGGGCGTAAAACGGGTGTTTATTCACCCTTATGCGGGGGTGTTGTCCGCCTACGGTATGGGTTTGGCTGATGTGCGGGCTATTCGCGAAAGGGCGATCGAGGAATTATTAACTAATGAATTAATTGGTGATTTACAAGATATTTTAACCGAATTGGAGGCTGAGGGAAAGAGGGAATTGAACCGCAGAGGCGCAGAGGGCACAGAGAATGAGTCAGAGGTTTTAGTTATTAGGAAGTTGCGCTTAAAATATCAGGGAAGTGATTCGGTTTTGCTGGTAAATTTTGCGGTAAATCTTGAGGAGATGCAGGCTGAGTTTGAAGCATTGCACCGACAGCGATACAGTTTTATTATGCCGGAAAAATCGCTGATTGTCGAGGCGGTTTCGGTGGAAGTTGTAGAAACAATGGATGTACTGGAAGCATCCACAATTTCCCCCTCTTGTGGCACGGGCATCTTGCCCGTGCAGCCAATCTCTACCGTGCAAATGTATGTTGCTGGCGAGTGGCGGGAAACGCCTGTTTATCGGAGGGAAGATTTGCGATCGGGCGACTGCATTAGCGGCCCGGCTTTGATTGTTGAAGCCACGGGAACGAATGTTGTTGAGCCTGGTTGGAAAGGGGAAATCACCGAAAATAACGATCTAATTTTGAACCGCATATCCGCGCCGATCAACGCAGATAATACCAGTTATTATGGTGTTGAATTAGACCCGGTTTTGCTGGAAATTTTTAATAACTTATTTCGGGCGATCGCCGAACAGATGGGCGTCACATTGCAAAATACAAGTTCATCCGTCAACATCAAAGAACGCCTCGACTTTTCCTGTGCAATATTCGACCAAAACGGGCAATTAGTTGCCAACGCGCCGCACATTCCCGTGCATTTAGGTTCGATGAGCGAAAGCGTAGAAGCTTTAATTTTAGCACAAAGTCATACAATTAAACCGGGTGATGTTTATGTTTCTAACAATCCCTACAACGGCGGCACGCATTTACCAGATATCACCGCAATTACTCCCGTATTTGATAATTCTTCCTCCCTTCCTTTGTTTTATGTAGCCTCGCGGGGACACCACGCCGACATCGGCGGCATCACTCCCGGTTCCATGCCTCCGAATAGTAAAATAGTAACTGAAGAAGGCGTATTGCTGGACAATTTTCAGCTAGTAAGCGAGGGAAATTTTCGCGAACCAGAATTAGTGGAAATTCTCACAACCGGAGATTTTCCTGTTCGCAATCTCGCACAAAATATCGCGGATTTGCAAGCGCAAGTTGCTGCAAATAATCGCGGTGTAGCAGAACTGATCGAGATGGTAGAATGTTACGGCTTAGAAACGGTACAAGCTTATATGGGCTTCGTGCAAGATAATGCTGAAGAATCGGTGCGGCGCGTAATAGATGTTTTGCAAGATGGCGAGTTTACTTATCCGATGGATAGTGGCGGACAGATTAAGGTAGCTATTACAATTAACAAGTCGGCGCGCAGTGCAAAAATAGATTTTACTGGCACTTCTCCTCAGCAATTCAATAATTTTAATGCTCCGGCTGCGGTGTGTAAAGCGGCTGTGTTGTATGTTTTCCGCACCTTGGTAGATGACGATATTCCTCTGAATGCGGGCTGTTTGAAACCTCTGGAAATCATCAATCCTGCAGGCTGTATGCTGAATCCGCGCTATCCGGCGGCGGTGGTGGCGGGAAATGTGGAAACGTCGCAGAATATTACGGATGCTTTGTATTGTGCGCTGGGGGCGATCGCATCTTCCCAGGGCACCATGAATAATTTTACATTTGGAAATAACCGCTATCAATATTATGAAACAATTTGCGGCGGTTCGGGTGCTGGTGCAGATTTTGACGGTACTGATGCGGTGCAAACTCACATGACTAATTCGCGTTTAACCGATCCAGAAGTATTAGAATGGCGGTTTCCGGTGTTGTTAGAAAGTTTTGCAATCCGGGCGAATAGCGGCGGGAATGGATGTCATCGCGGGGGTAATGGAGTGGTGCGGCGAGTGCGGTTTTTGGAGGCGATGACGGCGGGAATTTTATCGGGGCGGCGGGTGATTTCTCCCTGCGGTTTGCATGGGGGTGAGGCGGGGAAAGTTGGGCGGAATTATGTTGAGAGATTTGATGGAAATGTTGAGGAGTTGGGAAGTACGGCGAGTGTGGAAATGCGATCGGGGGATGTGTTTGTCATTGAGACTCCTGGTGGCGGCGGTTATGGTACTATTGTGTAACACCAGTAAAATCAACTAAAGTTTAGAGGTGACTGTGATGGCTGACAGTTCTTTCTTTGATGAATCCAGAGATAATTCTTTAGTAAAATCAGAAATAGTTGCTAAATACTTTTGGGCCTGGGCAAAGGTAATTATACCAACAGCTAAGAAATGGAGTAATAAAATTGCCTATATTGATTTGTTCTCTGGGCCCGGTCGCTATCAAGACGGTTCTAAGTCTACCCCATTACTTATCTTAGAACGTGCTATTGCAGATAAAGATATGCCACAAATGCTAGTAACCTTGTTTAATGATAAGGACTCAAATAATACTCATTCTCTCCAGCAGGCTATAGAATCCATCCCAGATATAAGCAGGTTAACCCATAAGCCAATTATTTTAAACAAGGAGGTGGGAGAAGAAATTGTTCAAGCAGTTAAACAAATCAATAAGATTCCTACGCTATTTTTTATCGACCCTTGGGGTTATAAAGGCTTGTCACTTGCGCTAATTGGAGCGGTCATCAAAGATTGGGGTTGTGATTGTATATTTTTCTTTAACTACAACCGGATTAACATGGGATTGCATAATACAGCCGTAGAGAAGCACATGAATTCTCTCTTCGGTAAAGAACGAGCTGACAATCTTAGGGAACAACTTGAATTGACGAAGCAACCAGAGGAGCGAGAGTTAATAATTGTGGAGGCTATCAGTCAGGCTTTGAAAGAAATAGGTGGCTCATATGTACTCCCATTTGGCTTTAAAAATGAATGCGGTAATCGGACTACCCATCATTTAATTTTTGTCTCAAAAAATGTTTTGGGTTATTCAATTATGAAAGAGATTATGGCTGGAGAAAGCTCTAGTGCTAAACAAGGTGTTCCTTCTTTTGAATACAATCCAGCCCCACCTAAATATCCCCTATTATATGAGCTTTACCGTCCTCTGGATGAGCTTGAACATTTGTTGTTGGATGAATTTCCCGGTCAAACGATTACTATGGAACAAATTTACAATCAGCATCATGTGGGCAAGCGTTACATTAGTAAAAATTACAAGGAAGCTCTTAAGAAACTAGAACAACAAGGTAAAATTATCGCCGATCCACCTGCCAGTAAACGAAGGAAGCACCAAGGAGAAATTACATTTGGAGATAAGGTGAAAGTTACATTTCCACCAAAGTAGGTGTTACTACTTTATTGGAATTCCGACTCATTCTGAAAGTGTAACCATTGAATTGCTTTTGATGTTTATTCCATGCTTCCGGCATTTCATCCCAAATTTTATCATCGAGAAGTCTGCCAGCAGCTTTAGGTGTTCTACCTCCCCATTGCTTGAAGAAAAACGCGACTTCAGCATCTTGACATTGCTGCTTGATACGATCGACCCATTCAGGTTGCATGGGACGGTGTTTTACTCCCGATTCTCCGCCAACTATTACCCAATGAATGCCTTTTAAATCAAGCTCCAAAGCACCTAAAAGTGGTTCGCACGATAGGAATCTGACTTTTGCAGGTACTTGTCGCAAACAGTCAATCCTGTTAACGTAGTTTTGATTTTCAACAGACACACCCATCCAAATATTATCAGACCATTCAAGTTGAGGGGCTAACTCTACTAAACGTTTATCTCGCTTGGTAAGGATTTGATAAATGTGATGAGGAGTTTCACGCATTACATCAAAGACTTGTTTCAAAAAATCAATAGAAATATCTTCATGGAACAAATCGCTCATTGAATTAACAAAGATACGACTTGGCTTTCGCCAACCTCTAGGTTCGTTCAAACGCTTGGGGTGTTCTTGAAAAGTAAACCCATTAGGAAAATTAGTATGGAAACGCTTTGTTAATGCTTCTGCATAACAATGCGTACAACCTGGACTGACTTTATCGCAGCCAGTTGTTGGATTCCATGTTCTGTCCGTCCATTCGATACCAGTATTAATGCTAGACATAGAAACACTTGACCCTTGAAACAATAAATTATCTTTTGATGTGCGCTGGATACATATAGTTTATATGTATCAATTTAGATTGATGCAGCATCGCCTACAACTCCATTATATAATTAAATTGACGTAAATATCAACAAGTTTTAAGCAGTTGCATCAAATGTAGATCGTAGTGTAGAATCATGCTGCACCAGCATTTATTCCCACAACCGTTCCAGAACAATTGTGCAAACACCTGTTTTTTCCGAACTAAACCATCCTGTGGTCAAATCCCTGTTCCACCACAGCGATCGCGAATTATTGACTTTGTTTCAAAACCATCCCGATCAAGGTCGCTTCTTCACGGCAATTTTTTGCCGCTACGCTCAAATTGTCCACTCCCTGATCCGCCATTCCGTGCGATCGCCCGTACAAGGCGATTACCTGTTCGCCCACACTTGGCTGCACATCTATCACGAGCTCCGAGGCCTCGATTTGCGCCACGAAATGCCAGAGTCTGATGGCGGGAATCTCAGCCTGCAAAACTGGCTGATCAATGTCACCGCTATCTGCATCAATCAAGCTGAATTGCCCCCTGTTGAAACGATTCACTACTCTTTGCAATCGGCTCCGCCTCCGCTTTGGTGTTACGTCAAACAAGCCTTAGAATTGTTAGCCCCGCTGCCGCGTTTAGTCGTGTTGATGGCTCAGACTTTCCGCTGGAGCGAAACACGAATCGCAGCTTATTTGCAAGCAGAAGGTGAAGCAATTTCGCCCGCTCAAGTCAAGGCTTTGCTCCAAAAAGGATATCAAACTTTAGAATCAAATCTGCCGGAGGATATTCGCGCTATTTATCTAGATGAACATCTAGAATATCAACAAGCACTTGTCTAGATATTGTATCCGATAACTTCGCTAATACCAATTATTCTTCAGTCCGCTAGGAGTGGACTTCGTTTGACAAGGAGCGGTTTCAACCGCCGACTCCTGAAACTCAAACTCAGACATAATATAAGAGGTGGAAATGGCAGTTTATCAAGTTCGGCTGGTGAATGAAGCTCTGGCGCTCGATCGCACGATCGCCGTACCAGACGACCAGTATATCTTAGATATAGCAGAAGATGCCGGCATCCGCTTGCCCAATGGATGCAAGCAAGGAGAGTGTTCTGCTTGCGTTGCTAAACTGCTTGGCGGCGAAATCGACCAAAGCGAACAAAAGTTTTTGAAGCCCTCAGAATTGCAAGCTGGCTACGCTGTTACCTGTGTCGCTTACCCACTTTCTGATTGTACTTTGTTAACGCATCAAGAACAAGTTTTGTATCAAGCAGCTCTTTATTTTAAGTAATACCATATTTCAAATATGTGGTATAGATGAACTCTTAGCCCCCCCGAACTCGCGGGGGGGTTGGGGGGGTAATATCTAGCGCTACTTTATAAAATTGGTATAATGCAAAGTTCTTTATTATTGAGTCTCGCGTTGCGCGGAGTTTGTTTGTAGAGTCGCGAATTCTATTCGCCGATAAAATCGTTATCAAAGCAGATTTAGTTAATTAAAAGTGCGCGCAGCGCGCACCTTTAATTAACACTTAAAAATCAGCTATGACTGACGATCGATATGCAGCAATTGCAGAATTCGCTGGAGCGGAATTTCTGCCAAATCCAAGCGGTACTGGAGTTCGTCTGACAACTCAGAAACCGCTTTTTCTAAGATGTAAGCATTCAGCAAAACTTCCAATTCCGGTACAGATTTTGGCAAGAAACTTGCATCCGCTGCTGTTGACAAATAGCTCTTGAGAAAAGTCAGGCTAACCCAGCGGTGCCAAACATTCGCCCACTGCTGCATTTCTGATAAGTTTTCAGGGCGGATTATGCCGCTTTCTACTTCGTTCCGCAGCGCCATAGTAACGGCGTAATTGAAAGATTGCAGCATTCCGGCCACATCTCGCAAAGGCGACCTCTTCATCCGCCGCTCGCTTAACGGTCGATTCCGTTCTCCTTCAAAATCAATAATTACGAAGTCTTTCCCTGTATACAGAACTTGTCCGAAATGAAAGTCTCCGTGACAGCGAATTCTGTCGGCGGTGATTCTCAAGTTCAAAATAGACTTGAAACGTTCCATCAGGAAGTCTTCGCGGTTGAGAAGAATTTGTCCCAACTTTTGCGTTTCCGGCGGCAGTTTAGACAGCCGCTTTTTCAACAGCAGCAAAGTTCTTCCTGCCAGATTTCTCATGTATTGATAGATGGAACGCTGGTAAAATGAGGTGAAATTTTCTGGAGCAAAAGCGGGATTTTCTGTGTCAGAACCTAAAGCGAGGTGGAGTTCGGCTGTCCGCTGACCTAAAAGTTCTGCTGATGCTAGGTAAGAGCCGATGAGTTCGCGAGCTAGTGCGGGTACTTCTAGGGATAAATCGGCTAGTAGCGAGCTTGACTGTCGCATTTGTGCGGTCAAAGCGCTGGGTAAATAATCTTCGGGGGAAGTAGATAAAATATCGCTGGCATACTTTGCTTCTACTGTCATTACTTGCTCGAAATAGTCCCGCAGCGTGTCTAATGTATAAGACCAAGCATCCCTGCTGTCGGGGATTAGTTTTTGCAGGATTCCGACTGTAACTGCTTTTTGATCGGCTGTGCGATATTCCAATTGTCCCGAAATAGGAGCGTAGTTTTGGAGCGAGTGGCGATCGGTTAAAAAGCGTCCTATTTCTAATTCGGGGTTGATTCCTTCCTCGAATTTTCGCAAGATTTTGAGGACGAAGCGATCGCCGTAACCTGCAGATGTATTGCTTTGTTCTTTTTTGAACAGGTACGGTTCTAGCTGCGATAAATCTTGTTCTGGGTTAAATGAATTTTCGGAAATTCCTACCAGTTCGCCCGCTGTACCTTTGTAACTGGTATTCGCGGCGATCGCCTCCAGCAGCTCGCTCAGAAAACCTTTGTCCCCAGCAGCGTCAAATAGCACTCCGACTTCCTTGGTTTCTGGGAACTGCAAATGCGCGATCGTCGGTCGATCGTCCGTCTCGCCTTTCATCTCTTCCCAACCTAAAGGCAAAACGTAAGTTTCCGCCATACCTTCGGTATAATTCAAATGCAAAAACAGAATGTAAACCGTAGATTGCTCCCCAGCACTATTTTTATATCCAACAGGTACAATTTCATTAATTTCTAATGATTGAATTATCCTGTCTGCACCGCTAAACCAGCGATTGGATTGCAAGTAATTCGGCAAAAGAGAGATCAACATATTGCTGAGCTGACTTTTAGGAGAAAAAGCAGTTTCCCAAGTACCGACGACCGCCAAACTCGGCAAATCTGTTTTCAAACCGTGGTGCGAAAAATCCTCATGCTTAACAGTAAGAGTAAACCAGTAAAACGTGTGAGGGCTCAAGCTCAAAAAATAAGGCGATTCCCCAACTGGCGGAAACTCAGTGCGGCCGAAAATCTCCACCGGAACAGCACCTTTAAACGGCGAAAGGTCTAATTCTGCCGTCTGGACGAAGCGCGATAAATTGGTGACTACGAGGATGTGTTCGTCTTGATAGGTGCGGACAAAAGCTAAAACTTTGCGGTTTTCTGGGTACAAAAACTCGCAAGTTCCGCGGCCGAATGCTTGGAAGCGCTGGCGCACAGCAATCAAGCGTTTCATCCACCACCACAGAGAACTCGGATTCGCCCGCTGCGCTTCGACATTAACAGATTCGTAGTGATATTCAGGGTCAACAATTGGCGGCGCGTACAGCCGCTGCGGGTTAGCGCGGCTGAAACCGGCATTGCGATCGCTGCTCCACTGCATCGGAGTTCTCACCCCGTTGCGATCGCCCAAATAGATATTGTCACCCATGCCAATTTCATCGCCGTAATAAAGCACCGGCGTACCAGGAAGAGACAGCAGCAAAGCATTCATCAACTCAATCTGGCGGCGGTTGTTTCCCATCAGCGGAGCCAAGCGGCGGCGGATACCCAAATTAATTCTCGCCTGAGTGTCTTGAGCGTAAACCCGATACATATAATCTCGGTCTTCATCGCTCACCATTTCCAGCGTCAATTCATCGTGATTCCGCAAAAACAATGCCCACTGACAGTTATTGGGAATCTGCGGAGTTTGCTGGAGAATGTCGCTAATCGGAAAGCTATCTTCCATGTGCAAAGCCATAAACAGACGCGGCATCAACGGAAAATGAAAGTTCATGTGACATTCATCCCCAGCCGAATAATATTCAACCGCATCTTCCGGCCACTGATTCGCCTCCGCTAGCAGCATCCGGTTGGGGAATTTTTCATCTACGTGCTGGCGCAACTGTTTGAGGAAAGCGTGAGTTTCTGGCAAGTTTTCGCAGTTAGTACCCTCGCGCTCGTACAGGTAAGGTACAGCATCCATTCGCAATCCGTCTACGCCCAAAGCCAACCAGAAATCTACCACATCTAAGATTGCTTGGCGAACGGCAGGATTGTCGTAATTCAAATCGGGTTGGTGGGAATAAAAACGGTGCCAGTAATAAGCTTTTGCTACCGCATCCCAAGCCCAATTAGATGTTTCAAAATCTTGAAAAATAATCCGAGCATCTTGATATTTTTCCAGCGTGTCGCTCCACACATAAAAATCTCTTTCGTTACTGCCTTTCGGAGCGCGCCTCGCTCGCTGAAACCACTCGTGCTGGTCGGAAGTGTGGTTGACAATCAACTCAATAATGACTCGAATTCCCCGCTGGTGCGCTGCTTCTAAAAGGTTTTTAAAGTCATCTAAGGTGCCGTAAATCGGGTTGACGGTGGTATAGTGAGATGTATCGTAGCCGTCGTCTCGGAGCGGTGAGGGAAAAAATGGCAGTACCCAAATGGCTGTTACTCCCAAGGTTTGCAGGTAATCGAGTTTTTTTGTCAGTCCTCGAAAGTCGCCGATGCCGTCTGCATTGCTGTCGGCAAAAGCGCGAATTGGTACTTCGTAAATGATAGCATCTTTGAACCACAAGGGATCGTCATTTAACATTGAGATTGCCATAATTTGTCTGGGTAATTGGTAATGGTTATTTGGTAATTGAGATTTAGTAATTAAGATTTGTTGTTTCAAATCCAAACCGATAGATTATAACTCATATCTTTGCCCAGTTGCTCGTGCTAGCGGCATAGTTTTAATCGTAATTTTTTAACGCAAAATTTATAATTTCTTAACTAAAATTTTACAAGAGCCAATGAATTTTGCGATCGCAGATACAGCATAAAATTCGAGTCTGGTGGGGGATGCTGCATCGGTGCGCGCTCAGCAGACGCTACATACTGGTGGCGCTGCAGGCCGTACACGCGCAAATTTCCGGTCAAGTGCTCTCACCTTCTCTCACTTTCCTCAAAGGTGTGGTATTTACTACCTGCCGGACGGTTGCCACGACATTACACTACCTTGACGCGATCGCTCAAGGTTTGTTACATTTGTTTACATAACGCAACAAAAGTTAAGGAAAAACCGCCATGACTATCGTAATCGCCCTTTTAATCGTCGGTTGGGTAGCAGCCTCAGTAATTGGCACTCAAGCATAGCTGGTAAAAGTATAGTCGTTTATTACATGACATGGGAGGCATTGAGTCCCTCCCCTTTCGCTTTCACTTCGAGCGGATTAACCCGCCTTGGCTGAACTACACAGCTCCCTATCCCATCACTAAACGCATTTGGGATTGATTTTCTCAAAATATTATAAGACCCGTTAACATCGGCATTAATCAATCGACCCTCCGACGTTTTGTACAATCCTCTCTTAATTCGCTTCCCACTAAATGTGACATCCTGGGCTCCAATATTCCCGTATACAGGAATTGGATCTAAATTCAGGAAGTTTGATTTGGAAGTATAGGATTCTTCTTGCTCTATTACCTTTATTCCCATCAGTTCAGCTTTGTATTTCAACATCTCAATTAGTCGAGTATGAGGAATGCTGACAAAGTTTTGATTGGTTTTCTTGCCTAAATTAATCTCATTTTTCCATTGTAAGTTTTTGCCAATTACTAGCGTCCCAATCTTTTGTGATTCGAGCAGATTGATAATCTGCCGACTGCTGTGATGCAAGTAGTTATCAACTTTTTGATTGCGACAACGAGTCAGGCGTTGAATCCGTGATGAGGAGAAGCGATTTCCTTTTAATTGAGATTGCAGTTGTGCCTTACGCTTGTTGTAGAACTGATTAATTGATTTCAGTGGTCGCCCGTTAATCAGTAAAGGGACAAATCCCGGCTGATTTGAAGTTAACGCCACTAAATTATTCAGCCCTAAATCGATACTAGCTACTAATTCTTTTTGGTTTTCAT
>NZ_JBARVX010000236.1:0-18039 GCF_049646505.1 Microcoleus sp. | reverse complement strand
TAGAAATTAGTTCCCGCAAGAAGACTTCGTGGTCTGTGTATAGCGACTTCTTGATAATCGGGAAAATATTCTCGGTATGGATAGAGATTGTTCCCTGTTCTAAAACTGTCATACTTCTTCGCTAGGTGTTTTTTAAGAGTCATTCGTCATTAGTCAGTAGTTATTTGTTATCAGTTATCAGTTATCGGTTATCAGTTATTAGTTATTAGTTATTAGTCAACTATCAACTATCAACTAGGATGGCCCGCACGGGGCACCGCCTCTACCAACTGACAACTAAGAGGGCGGGCACTCTTGGCACCGCCCCTACCAACTGACAACTGCCAACTGCCAACTATCAACTGCCAACTGCCAACTGCCAACTGCCAACTATCAACTGCCAACTGCCAACTGCCAACTGCCAACTGACAACTGCCAACTGACTAATGACTATTTATTAATTTTGGGCGATCGCGCTACCTTTTGCCAAAGGGATTACCACAAAAAAATGATTCGGTTTCCCCCACATCATAGCTCACAAAGGCAACCGCAGCAGAAAGGTGCTGCCAAAACCCACTTGGCTGCTGGCGCTGAGGCTGCCGCGGTGGGCCCTGGCGATGGTTTGGGCGATCGCCAATCCGAGTCCCGAACCGCCGGTATGGCGCGATCGATCGCTGTTGACTCGGTAAAATCGATCGAATATGCGCGCTAAATCTGCCGCCGCTATCCCAATGCCGCTATCTTGCACCTGAATTATCGCCTCCTGGTGGCTGCAATCTAAGATCGCTGTGACTTTTCCCCCAGCCGGAGTGTATTGAATGGCATTGACAATTAAATTAGTAACTAAGCGGTAAAGTCGATCGGCATCGCCAACAACATTCAATTGCTGCTGTACCCGGATTTCGGATGTTAGCGCTACCTCGGAGGATCTCGCCACAACTGCCAATTCCTCGACTAAATCGCTAACCAAGTCGTTCAAACAGCAAAGTTGAGGGCGATCCTCTTCGAGGGCTTCGCTAACGGATTTTGCTCGATCGTTGGTTTGAGAATCCATGCGTGCTAGCAGTAATAAATCGGTAACTAACTGAGTCAATCTGCGGTTTTGGCGATCGACTGTTTGCAAAATTTCCCGCGCTTCTTTTTCATCAAAATTTGGCATCAACAGCGCCGATTCTACAGTTGCTTGAGATGCCGCTAAAGGCGTTCGCAATTCGTGGGCGGCATCGGCTGTAAACTGTTGGATTTGTCGGTAGGAAGCATAAATCGGTTTTATTGCAAACCCTGCCAACAACCAGCTAGAAAAGGCGATCGAAATCAATGCAGCCGGCAATCCTAATTTCAAAATCAATTTAACTGTATTGAGATAATCGTTGAAATCTTGCAAACTCCGCCCAACTTGAAAATATCCCCAATCTTGCTGGGTTTTCGTGTGCAGCGCTACAGAAATTTGATGGTAAATATTGCCTTGGCTGTCAGCGATCGTTTGCCAATGTTGCGAGTTAAATGTCGGCGGCAATGCTTCGGGATAAGCGCCTGCTGTAGCAGTCAAATTCCCTGAATTGTCAAACAAACGAATATAATAATAACTTTGATTCAGCGCGCTTAAAATATGGCGGTTTGGCAACTGTTCTTTCATGCCGTTAACTCCAATTACGCGGAGGTTTGGCAAAAGTTCATAGACTATGGGTTCCAAACGTCCGGGATGCTGCAATTTGATTTCTAGGCTGTCGTGCAGCGTCCCCGCTACCGATTCTAACTCGCGGTCAATGGCGATCCAGTGCGCGTGGGCGATCGCCTTATATACGCCAAATCCCAACAAGCTTAAAATCAAACCCATGACTGCGGCATAGGAAATGGCTAATTGCGATCGAGTTCGATTAAATAGTTTATTTTGATTCATATTAAATTCACTAAATTTTAATATTTAATAAAGTATCTTGTAGGGGCGGGTTTAGCGAATAATTGAATAAAAAAACCGATAATTTCCGAACAAAACCCGCCCTCCCCCTATGTTGCACAAATCACCCATGAATTAATCGAGGCAGAGCCTCTGGATCTGCGTTTCCAGGCAGAGCCTGTAAACGAGGTGAAGTATCTTGTAGGGGCGGGTTCACAAACAAAATCAGCAAAAAACCAACAATCTCAAAAACCCGCCCCCACCAAAGGATAAATCTATATCTCTCCCCTTTTCATCCGGTATCCAACGCCGTGTACAGTTTCAATTAAATTCGCGCAGCCAACTGATTCGAGTTTGCGCCGCAGCAAGCGCACTTGAGCTGCTACCACATTGCTAAAGGTATCTGCACTCGCATCCCATAGCTGATTCCGAATTTGATCGGTGGTAACAATTTGGCTGGGATGTTTCATAAAGTATTCTAGCAGTTGAAATTCTTTGTTTGTCAGCGAAATTATCAGATTTTTACCGTTTTTATCGAGATGACAAACAGTGCGATTTCCGCAATCTAAAATGAGATTGCCGATTTGTAGCTGTTGGGGCTGAATTTGGGGCGATCGCCTTTGCAGCGCCCGCAACCTTGCTAACAGTTCTGCCATCCCGAAGGGCTTGACTAAATAATCGTCAGCCCCGGCATCTAATCCCGCGACTTTATCTTCCATCCTGTCTTTTGCTGTCAGCATCAAAACTGGCAAAAAACAATTTTTTTCGCGCAATTTTTGCAGCAGTTCTATTCCCGATAATCCCGGCAGCAACCAGTCAAAAATAGCTAGCGTGTATTGCGCCCAATGGCTGTCTAAATATTCCCAAGCTTCGTTGCCATCCTGGGCCCAGTCAACTATATATTTTTCTTGCTTTAAAGTGCGATCGATCGCTTTTCCTAAATCTGGCTCGTCTTCAACTAACAAAACTCTCATAAGATTAATTTACGGCAGTAAATCTGTATACATTGTTGGCCGCCGACAGTCCCAACCCCCAACATATAAATTGACACACTTCTATGAAATCAGCATGAAATCTCCTGCCTTGGCATAAAAAGATAACTGTTGACACAAATTGACAATAAATTGGAAATGTCTTATACTCAAATACGACCAAAGTTTTGAAAATGATTTTCAACAAGTATGGCAGACTTATCCGATCGTTCCGCCATGAAAAAGCCGGGGCACTGGAGCCGCCGCCAACTCCTGCAGCTAGGAATAGCTGGTGCTGGCGTAGCTTCCGGGGCGATCGCATGGCAAAATTTCACGCAAAAGCGATCGGCAGCAGCGAGAATACCCCCCATGCCCGCTGATGCAGTCGCAATTAGCAACATCAACCCGATGCAAATTGCGCGGGATTTTGATTACGGCACGGTGACGCGGGAAAAGGGGCGCACGGTGCGGGAATTTCGCCTGGAAGCTAACAATTCGATCGTCCAACTCAACAGTGCCGTTAGTTTCAATACCTGGAATGTGAACAATCGCGTACCCGGGCCGACATTGAGGGCAACTGAGGGCGATCGCATCCGCGTCATTTTTTCTAACAAAGCGGGACATTCTCATTCGCTGCACTTTCACGGCGTTCATCCCGTAGAAATGGACGGCGTTAAACCGATCCGAAACGGCTCTGCATTTATCTATGAATTCGACGCTCTTCCCTACGGCGTACACCTATATCACTGTCACATTTCCCCAGTGACGCGCCATGTGGGTAAAGGACTTTATGGGATGTTCATTGTCGATCCGCCAAAACCTCGTCCGCCAGCAGACGAAATTCTGTTAATCATGGGAGGGTACGACGTAAACGACAACCAAAAAAACGAACTTTACGCTTTTAACGGGTTGCCGAATTATTATATGAACAACCCAATACCCATTTACAAAAACCAGCTTGTGCGGCTGTACGTCATGAACATGATTGAGTACGAATCGGCAGTCACTTTTCACCTGCACGCCAATTTTTTTGACGTATACCGCACGGGAATGACTTTAACTCCCAGCGAGAAGACAGATGTCATTACAATGGGAGTAGCTGAACGACACATTTTAGAATTTCGCTACCAATACAGCGGAAAATATATGTTTCATCCCCATCAAGATGCGATCGCCGAAGCGGGCTGCATGGGTTTATTTGATGTCATCGGGTGAAGCAAATTGCGGGCCCAGCACCAGCCGATGCAAATTAAGAAAGTATGAAATTATTTGACAAACTCGATCGCTATTAGGTAAAATCTAATACTGCAATTTATTGAGAATATTTCTTGATAAGTTGTTGCGAGCCAAACTGCACTCAACGTCAAAATCAGAAACAGCCATGTTCTCAACCTTTCGCTTATTACTCGCATCCGGCACCAAACTCAAGAACAGGCATCTTGCCTCTTCCACAGAGAAAGACTTTTCTTGTGGGGAAAGCGAGACTCCCTCCCGCAGCAAGCTTGTTGCAAATGTTGCAAGAGCTCAATTATTACCGACAGCCGCTGTTACAGCCATCCTCGTTGCTCTGACCGGTTGCGTTTCCACCCCCAAGGCCAGCAACACCGACACCGCCGCCACAGCTACCCCCGCAACCACAAGCGGTCACAGCATGAATCACGGAGGCAAACCCGGCATTAACATTAATACCGCGATTCTTTCGGAGTTAGATAAACTCGAAGCCAAGTTAGGAATTCCGGCACTTTCTAACAAAATTCAAGCCAGCCGCCCTTACGGAAAAACCGAAGAATTGGTCTCAAAAAATGTGATTACTCAACCCCAATTTGAGCAAATCCAAGACATGGTAACTATTGAAGATGTCGTCCTCACAGGTGAAGCTAAAGATGTAGACTACATGACTAAACTGGGCTTGATGAAAGGGCATCTTTTTGTAGCAAAAGAACTCTTGGATGCAGGCAAACCAGACCAAGCAGAACCGCACATCGGCCACCCAGTAGAAGAAATTTATGCCGACGTGGAAGACCAGCTAAACGAGCGTAAAGTTCCCGAATTTAAAACTACTTTAATTAAATTGCAGGATTTAGTCAAAGCGGGTGCAAAAGATCCGGCTGAAGTGAATGCAGAATTTGCCACATCAATGCAAGCAGTTGACGGAGCAATTGCCGGCATTCCCGAAGCGCAGCGCCAAGATCCAAAATTCGTGCTGCAAGTGATTAACGGCTTGCTGGATACAGCTAATTCCGAATACGGAGCGGCCATTGCCGACGGCAAAATTTCCGCAGTTATTGAATACCAAGATTCGCGGGGTTTCGTCATGTACGCGGAAATGCTGTACAAAGATATTGCCGCTCAAGTGGCTAAAACTAACCCGGAAATCGACAAAGCAATTGTTGCCAATATGACTGAACTCAAGGCAAATTGGCCAACTGCGATCGCCCCGCCAGCCCCGATAAAAACCACCGAACAAGTTGCGATGCTAGTTAAGGCGATCGAGAACGACAGCCAAAAAGTTCTCAAACCCGCCTCTTAAAAACGGTTTGTAGTGCGGACTTAAGTCCGCTCGGATTTTGCGGACTCCAGTCCGCACTACAAACTTTCAAATATTATCGAAATTAAGTAAGTCTTTTTCCTTCTTCCTTAAGTCCCCGGATAACTAAAGCCTTCTTCCTTCTTCCGACGGACTTACATCTGTTACATCCGTTACAATCCGTTACATCCCGTACATTGCTCGTTGCCGAACTTCCTTCTTCCTTCTTCCTTCTAATTAAAAACATGAATTTCAGCGAAGCATTGCCCACATTTGTAATTACCCTCCGCGAAGGAGTCGAAGCCGCCTTAGTTGTCGGAATAGTCCTCGCTTGCCTCAAAAAGTCGGGACAAAGTTATTTAAGTCCTTGGGTTTTCGGCGGTGTCGCCGTCGGACTTATTGCCAGCGCTTTGATCGGCGTACTGTTTGGCTGGACAATTCAAATTTTGTCCGCATCCAATCAGCCTTTTGCACCGATTATGGAATCGCTGCTAGAGGCAACATTTGGCGTTTTAGCAATAGCAATGCTGAGCTGGATGCTGCTCTGGATGACCAAGCAAGCGCGATTTATGAAAGCCGAAGTTGAAGGCGCAGTAAGTGCTGCCTTAACGGACAAATCTCATGCAGGTTGGGGCGTATTTAGTTTAGTTTTGATTGCCGTTTTGCGAGAAGGATTTGAAACCGTTTTGTTTGTCGTCGCCAAGTTTCAACAAGGCATTATTCCGGCAATCGGCGCTTTGGGAGGCATACTTTCAGCCACCGGACTTGGCGTACTGCTGTTTAAATGGGGAGTGAAAATTAATATCAGGCTGTTTTTTAAGTATATGGGCATTTTATTGCTCTTTATTGTAGCCGGTTTAGTGGTATCAACTCTGGGACTTTTTGACACCGCAGTCAATACTTTATCGCAAGCAAATCGCGAGTCAGCAGGGATGTGTTTCTATTACGAAAGATTTGCCAAAGTGCACTCTTGCATTCTCGGGCCGATGGTGTGGAATACCTCGAAAGTGCTTCCCCAAGAAAAGTTTCCCGGTTTGTTGCTGAGCGCGCTATTTGGCTACACGGACAAGCTTTATTTGGTGCAGGGCATTGCTTATTTCGTGTTTTTAATCACCGTTGGCGGGATTTATCTCCAAAGTTTGAGCGGTAGAGTATTTTTTCCAATCAAATCAAAAAATAGCAGTAACGAAATAGGAAATTAAGTGCAAACAACAGGGTGCATCGGGAGCATCTCTGTCGGAAAGCAGCCAAGCTAGAAATTCGAGACAGGAGGCAGGAGGCCGTTCGGCTTGAGGTAGGAGGAAAGAGGAAGAAAGAAGGAGTCAAAAGAAGTGTTTTTACAAATACGAGATCCTACCGGGCGCATCTATCTAGAAACGTAAAATTAGCGAGATTTTAGCCAATTCAAATAAACTAAGGATTTTTTATGATTAGCTTAACGACCGCTGCCGCTGGTAGAATGTTATGCAGGGCAATTAAATCAGGTATTCATGAATATTATCAGCAATGCCATTGATGTTTTGCGAGATAGTTCTAATTTGTCACTTGCCAGTGTTCAGAAAAACTTCCTCACGATTCAGATTAGCACGGAAGTCGCGGAGGGCGATCGGGCGATCGTCCGCATTTCCGACAACGGCCCTGGAATGACTGAAGAAGTCAAGGCTAAAATATTTAATCACTTTTTCACCACGAAACCCGCTGGTAAAGGAACGGGTTTAGGGTTATCAATTAGCTGCGAGATTGTTCGAGAAAAGCACTGCGGCAGCTTGGAGTGTTTTTCGAGAGTTGGAGAAGGTACTGAGTTTGTAATTTCGCTACCAATCAGACAGAAGCGTCTTGAAACTAGCAGATTAGTTGAAATGCAGGAGGCCGTTTGAATGGGAAATGGTAGATTTAAAATTGCAAGTAGAACTAATTGATTCAATTTTTTGGGCAATTTCAAATTACTAATACCCGACTTGTAGGGTGTGTCAGAGTTTGATTGTGAACGGATTATCGAGGGTTTGAGTCTGACGCACCTTACCAATTGTGACACTTGCGTCCAGGATTGATTTAGTAGGTTTGAATCAAAACTGTACCGAGGGGTATTTCAGCGTTTATTCCCTCCACTTTACCAGCGAGCGCGTACCCCCAATTGCGACTGTAACCTGGAGTGTAAATGCCCCGCAGAGCGATCGATATTGTGGTGTCAGGAGCGACTGGTTGGGCGAAAACCACTGTCGCTTTTCGGTTATTAACAGAAACTTGAGACTCAATTTTTTGACCGGATTGATTTTTTACCTCAATTGGGCCACGCATTTTGACATCCTCCGGCAAATCAATTGCAATTTCCGAAAGAGCTCTTCCCTGAACGTGAACTTTAAAATGATGGGTAGCACCTTGAAATCGAGCTTTATTAGGAGTTGCAGCGCTACCAACAAGGTGAGGAATATTAGCATTTTGCATGGCTCCTCCTGCAATAGTAGCGGGGGCATTAGATGCAAGAATGACGGTAAATGCGGTAGCACAAATTAACTTTTTCATCGCAGTCTTCCCTGAAAACTTAACTAATTGTTGTTCTTATTTATTAGCTTGGGTCTCAGGAATGAAATTAAGATGAAATTTTAGCTACTTAAAAGTGAATTATTCAATTATAACTTAACATGATTTACGCATTTATACCAAAGAAACCGGGTTTTTTCACGAAAATCCTTCGTTGCAGCCAAAAATTAGGCAAAAAACCCGGTTTCCGGCCACCTGTGCCTCCAGGACTGTCAAACTACTGAGTGAATGTAAAACGACCGTCTACTTTTTCTCCGTTAATATCCGCATTCACCTTCACAGGATATTGACCCGGTTCTTGGCCGGGAAACACAACAGCGTAATGTTTGCCCTCTGGATCGTATTTGAGTTCTAGGGTTTGCTGCTTTCCATTCGGTAACTGCACTTGAGCCGTCACTTTTGCGTTAGGAATTGGTTCGTGGTTATCACCTCTTTGCAAATAAAGATCTAAATGAGTTCCGGTAGCTTCTTTCTCAGATAAAAACTCTAAGTGGTAAGGTCCAGATTCAACAACTTGACCTCCTTTAGATACGTTAGGATGATCGGTTTTACCCGTTGTCGCAGGGGCAGCAATGGGAGCAGAAGATACAGGTTGAGGGGCGACAGGAGGGGATGTTGGGCTGCTATTTGCATCAATTTTTTCGTCGCCTTTGCCACAGGCTCCCAAAAATAGTAATCCGACAGTGCCTAGAACAATTAAACTTGATTTGATGGTTTTCATTTGATTTAATTTTTGGGTACAATTATTCGGGAGTATAACAGCCAAAGATGAAATCAGGATGAAATTTTCCATAGTGCAGAGTTTTGCGATATTTCCTAGTTATTAAATTTGGGTTGCTGCGCCGAACCAAGCGACTGCGCGCGATCGCAAATGCGGGTAGTCCTGCACAGTCAGGAAAACCTGTTATAATTTACTTACTCAATCTGCCTTAACTTTTAGGTTGTGAAATGTCCCAGGTGGGACTCTGAATATATAAAAAATGGTTGCACTCACACTGGCAAACAAAGTTTTAAATATCGAGATTGTGCCAGAAAATTTGTGATAGCTCCCAGACATCAGCCGATTTCGGAAGACACAAGAAAGTTAATAGATAGACTTTTATTATAAAAAATATTTCTTGCTGGAATTGTTAGGGCTACTGGAGTTTTCCCAAGGTGGCTACAATACTATGTTAATAAAAACTTAGAAGCCGTCAAGAGACAAGTGGAAGTGAAGTAAAAAAAAGGAAAAGTTCACTATTCAATGTAATGAAATGCGCTCTTTTGTAGGAAACAAGGGCAACAAGCAGTGGATTTGGGTAGCAATTGATGCGTTGACTTTCATAGATTGTAGGATTATATATTGGTAAAAGAGATGAACCGGGCGCGAGGGGATTGTGGGATTTTCTACTGGCAGTTCCAGAGTCAATGTCCTGTCAGTTATACAGACTTTTGTCCTTTCTTGCGGAATAGTTTTTCATAAAAAAAGACACTGAGCTGTAGGAAAGGATACTGGTTATAGCCTTTCGAGCGTAACATGAGGTGCTAGGAGTGGCCATTTGCCCGCGCCGACCCGCGCAGGGCATACCTCACCAAGCTTGAGAACCGCTATAGACCAACTATACAGAAAGATTTAATAATACCGCGAGACAAAGAATATCTCGATTGGGGATAAAGACTCTTTCCTTCTCTAAAAAACTCTCCCCTCATACAGGCAGCTTTTTGGTATTTTATTTATGAGTATAAGGCCAGTTTATCTATTAATTAAAACTCTTAATTATACTGACGGTGCAGGACTACCACTGATTGAATGTAATTCTAACCTTCGATGCCGTCACTTGCTATATCGGCGGCATGGTTTTGATGTCTTAAATCTTCTGCTAGAGGTTTTGCAATGCGATCGCCGTATTCAATTAGCAAAATTTTAATTGGTTTGTGTCCAAAATGGTTTGGTTCTGGTTAAAATTTACTGTAGAGAGCATTTGGCGATTGAAAGAGACTGTTGGGGACTTAAAAAAGGGTGAAACTAAATATCTCAGAATCATGGCAAGAAAATTACGATCTGGCGGATGTAAAAAGAACTCAAAAATGAGAGACACGAGTTAAGCCAATCGGAATGTTGCGCCAAAATTTCCAGATTATAGATAGATTCATCGCAGCAGCAGTCATTTCTCGGTCGTTCGGCGCTAAATGGGGGAAAAGTTTTGCTGTTCGGATTCTACAGCATTTAGCTAAAGAGATTAATTTAATAGAAGGTTGTCGGGTGCAGCTTGTTGGGGGAAAAACTCGGTTTCTGAGATTGTTTGGACTGTTGGTGGCCGGAAACTGGGTTTTTCAGATTGTTGGTGAACCCGCCCCTAGGGAAAATTATTTTTATGGAGATTTTTTGAAGGGCGATCGAATGTCAGGTTTGTTTGATATTTCTTGACGCGATATTTTGTACGGGCTGGTTAACCAACCACAATTGTTAAAAACGCACAATCTAATCAACCCGCCCCCAACCAACTGCGACTGACTGAGGGAGATTAGAGTTTACTAAGGGGGGAGGCAGAGTTTCGGCTGCTGATTGCTCTATAATTAGGGGTTGTATCAAAAAATGATAATCTGGAGGGCAATATGTCGCGGAAATGTCAGCTAACGGGGAAGAAGGCGAATAACGGTTTTGCGGTTTCTCACTCGCACCACCGCACTCACAAGTTGCAAGAAGCAAATTTGCAGTGGAAGCGGATTTGGTGGCCGCAGGAAAAGCGCTGGGTAAGATTGCACCTTTCTACAAAGGCAATTAAAACCTTGCAACACAAGGGTTTGGAAATTATGGCTAAGGAAGCTGGAATTAACCTTTACAAGCTTTAAATAACGTTGTTAATTGAGCTAATACCAATTTTTTATGAAGCTGCATAGAATTCCGATCCTCCCAAAAGAGGGCGGGTACTCTTGGCACCGCCCCGCTTGAGGGGGGAAAAGAGTCTACTCTTTCGTCCCCCATTCCGGCGGGGGATTTACGGGGATCGGAATATGTGCAACTTCAGGTTAAATTGGTATAAGGGCGATCGTGTAAATTAAAAGTGCGATCGCCCTTACTTTTACAAAAAAACCTTCGTAGTGAGAACTTCAGTCCTTCTCCACGAATCAGAAAACAAACAACTAAAGTCCCGATCACAAACCTAGATTAGAACTACATTCTACATTTCAGTAAATAAGTAGTCATTTCACCTTTGCCTTTGACTTCTATTGTGCCACGACTTTCAAATACATACTTGTACTGCAATATATCATAAGTTGCAGGTGTGACTTGAATGCACCCAGGTAAGCCGTGGGATTCCATGCGGGAAGCGGTGTTAACGGTGTCTCCCCACAAATCGTAGATGAATTTTTTAATCCCGATGACTCCGGCGACAACCGGGCCGCTGTTGATGCCGATTCTGATGCTAAAATCTTGATTGTTGGTATGGCTGAAATCAATAATTGCCTGCTGCATATCCAGGGCCATTTGGGCGATCGCCTCTGCATGATCGCTGCGGGGCACGGGTAGCCCTCCAACTACCATATAAGCGTCACCAATCGTCTTAATTTTTTCCAATCCGTGCTTTTGGGCTAGGCGATCGAAGGTAGAAAAAATGTCGTTAAGCAACGAAACTAATTCCGGTGGAGAAATTTGGGAACTAATTTGGGTAAAACCGACTATATCGGCAAACAATACTGTTACTTCAGCAAAAGTATCGGCGATGATGCTTTGGTCTTGTTTGAGTCTTTCGGCGATCGCTTGTGGCAAAACGTTGAGCAGGAGGCGATCGGATTTTTCTTGTTCTAAGCGCAAGGCTGCCTCAGCTTCTTTGCGAGTTGTGATATCTTCAACAGTACCTTCGTAATAAAGCAAATTCCCATGTATGTCGCAGACAGTATAAGAATTTTCGGCAATCCAAATTATACTGCCATCTTTACGGTAAACTTGAGATTCTAAATCCGATACTTTGCCGTTAATTTGCATTAAATGTATGACTTCTGCTCGTTGTTTTTGGTCTACATATAGCTGGCGGTTGATATCAGTTAACTTTCCCATCAACTCCTCGCAGGAACTGTAACCGTAAATGCGGATCAAAGCAGGATTGACGCTGATATATTTCCCATCGGGAGTAGTTTGAAAGATGCCGACGATCGCATTTTCAAAAATGCTGCGGTATTTGGCCTCAGCTTGCCGCAGCGCTGCTTCAGCGCGCTGGCGTTCTCGCGTTTCCACTGCAAAAGTTACAGAATCTGTTAGAGAAACAGCGAAACTTTGTTCTTCAATAGTCCAATTGCGGGGCATTCCTACGTGTTCCAAACAGAGAATTCCTGCTGTTTTTCCGCCTATTTGAATCGGCGTGTCTAGCATGGAAGTGATGCCCAACGGAATTAAGTGATCTTCCACAAATTCTCTAGTTCTGAAATCTTTTTGCGCGTCAAAAGCCGCAATTGCTCGTTCTTCTTGAAGTGCTTGAAAATAGACAGGATAGTCTGCTTCTGCTAATTCCATGCCCTTTGAGTGCTGGTTGGCGGTGCGATCGAACAAATCCAGGCACTCCATCTTAGATTTAGGGCGATCGTACAACCAGACACTCGATCGCGCAACTTCCAGAGTACGGCTAGCAGTCTCAGTAATTTCTTCAAGTGCTTTGGTTAAGTCCCCTTGATTCAGCGCTTTATTTTTGGCTAAATCAATTAAGGCCGATTTCTGTTTTTGTAGCTGAAGTTCGCTTTGTTTCAGGGCATTTGTCCGCTCTTCTACTCGTATTTCCAGCTTTTCATTCAGCTTTTGCAAGGCTATTTCAGCTTTTCGGCGATCGGTGATATCTGTACCGATGCAGAGGATGCCCTGGAGTTCTCCCGCTGCATCAAACAGCGGTTTATTTGCCCAAGATACCCAAATGCGAGATCCGTCACGCCGGATATTTTCATTTTCATAGTTAGTAAAGCGATCGGGATTTTGTAAAATTTTATTATAAACCGACTCCAAGTTATTCCCTTCGAGATCGGTTTGGGGAATAATTGTTCCCACTGCATTTTTCCCCAGGATTTCTTCCTGATTGTAGCCAAACAATATTTCGGCAAACTCATTAAAAAAAATAATTTTACCGTTTGGCTCTAATTTGACAATAATACTGTTAGCATTCTCAACTAACTCTCGATATTTAATTTCACTTTCACGCAGAGAATTTTCGGCTGCTGCGCGTTCGGCTACCGTCGCTGCCAATAACAGCGAAGTAATCGTAACTACAGCCATAAAAGCTTGTAAAAATAAAATAGCATGACTAATATTTTCTGCTTTGGCTAGAAACGGGCCACCTCCATTAGAACTGCCTAAAATTGCGATAATTGAGACAACTAACGATGCCAGAACAGCGGCCCGCTGACCGAATTGGAGCGCCGCCCAAATTATCAAAGGAAACGGCAAATATTCAAGGGGATAGCGAGAAATAGAAGCGTCATTTTTCGAGACAAAGACCAGCCAGCTCACCCCAATTAATAAGAGCAACCATACTCCCCGCCAAATTAAATAATTTTTCGGAAGATGTGTGTGTATTTTTAAACGATCGGCGGTTACTTGAGGACGAAAAACAATCAGGATTAAGGGAGTCAAAATCAAAACTCCCATTGCGTCACCCAACCACCAATTCCACCGAACCGACCAATATTCCGACAAATCTACTTTACCAGCCAAATATATAGAAAGCGCGCCGATAGTACAACTAATTTGAGTAGAAATTAGACCGCCAAACAAGATTAAATTAACTACATCTTTCAAACGTTCTAGAGAGGGACGAAACCCCAGCCAGCGCAGCACAGTTGCTGCAAAAACGGCTTGCAGAATAGCACCAATGTTTCCTCCCAGCCAAACCGCAAATATCTGTTCAGTTGGGTTAACAAAATTGAGTAAAAATACACCTAAAACAATCGCAGGCCAGATTTTTCTGCCAAACAGTAAAAGTCCGGCTTGTGCAATTCCTGCGGGGGGCCACACCGAGGAAGCAAAGGGATTGACACCTTGAACTGCAAATGCTAGTCTCGCCCCCACGGCGTAAGCGATCGCAACGACAGTTACTTGGGCTAAGTAGCGCCAAATTCGGGATTGAGGGAATCGAAGAAACTGACTTAGATTCAGATTCATATCGCACCTTACTACTCGTTAATTTAGGGTGTCGGCTGTGCACCTTGCTAGCTGCACATTCAGGGCAAAGCTCAAAGCCATGCACTCATTGTTTGATTGTTTTTTGACATAAAATTCAAACGCATAACAACTGATGTTTTGGGCTAATGTAAGGTGCGGGCCGCGCACCTTACTGTTATAACAACTTATTTGATGGCGGTCTCAATCCACTGTTTCAAAGTAGCCTGAACTTCTTCAATGAGAATTTCATGGGATTGTTTAGTTGCTCTTTCCACAATTTCAACTTTACCTGATTTCAGCGAACGGCCTGTAACAATGCGATAGGGAATGCCGATTAAATCAGCATCTTTGAATTTAACTCCGGCTCGTTCGTCTCGGTCATCTAGTAATGTTTCAATGCCAGATTGATTGAGTTCTGCGTATAGTTTTTCGGCGACTTCTACTTGTTGGGCGTCGGAAATGTTGGGGATGCTAATAATGGCGTGATAGGGCGCGATCGCCACTGGCCAGATAATCCCATCTTTATCGTAGGATTGTTCTACGGCAGATTGAGCTAGCCGCGACACGCCAACGCCGTAGCAGCCCATGATAAAGGGCATTTCTTCGCCTTGTTCGTTGGTGTAGGTGGCGCCCATTGCTTCGGAGTATTTGGTGCCTAATTGGAAGATGTGGCCGACTTCGATGCCTCTGGCGCTTTGCAAAGTTTGTTCGGGATTGTGCACCGCCCGATCGCCCTTTTTGGCCGTTCTGACACCCACAACCGTTGCTGGTAGCGGAAATTCTTTGTTCCAATTAGCTCCCACAACGTGGTATCCTGACTCGTTAGAACCAGTGACAAAGTTGGTTAGATCGACAGCAGTGCGATCGACCAAACGCAAAAACTTAGGAGATACCCCCCCTTGCCCCCCCTTACCAAGGGGGGGATTTGAGTCTTGTTGCCCCCCCTTACCAAGGGGGGGTTGGGGGGGGTTCCCAGCGATATAATCATCAGCAAGATCCGGAGCCATATAACCCAGAGGCAAAGATTTAGCCGCCCATTTCCCCTGAGCTTCCGCATCAGGAACCGTCAAAAATAAAACAGTTTTAGCTTGATAATTGCCTGCTAACTTCGTCAATTCATTCAGCAACTTTACCTGATTCACATCTTGGTCGCCGCGAATGCTTACCAATACCAAAACTGTAATACCGCTGTCATAAACAGCCTGATAAAGCACATTTTTGACAACTTGCGTCGGAGAACACTTCAAAAACTTGCCCAGTTTATCAATTGTGTCAGTTCCCGGCGTTTCCCGCTTTTCAACTTTTGAAAAGGGCGACAGTTCCGCATCAGCAGGAATCGATACAGCCTTCTCCACATTAGCAGCATACTGACCGTCTTCAGTATAAAGAACTTCATCCTCACCCGCTTCTGCCAGCACCATAAACTCTTGAGAACCAGAGCCACCAATTGCACCAGAATCGGCATCTACTGCTCGGAATTCCAAGCCCGACCGGCGCAGCATATTGCTGTATGCTCGATCCATATCCTGATAAGTTTTTTTCAAACTTTCTTCGCTAGTGTGAAAAGAATAGCCGTCTTTCATAATAAACTCGCGGCCGCGCATCAACCCAAAACGCGGGCGAATTTCATCGCGAAACTTAGTTTGAATTTGATAGAGATGCAAAGGCAACTGCCGGTAGGAACGAACCATATCCTTAGCAATTGTAGTAATTACCTCTTCGTGAGTTGGGCCCAATCCCAACTCAGTATCGCGGCGGTCTGTGAGAGAAAACATGATACCTTCAGCTTGAGTGTAGGTATCCCAGCGACCGGATTCCCGCCACAAATCAGCAGGTTGCAGTTGCGGGAGAAGGCATTCTTGAGCGCCGGTAGCATCCATTTCTTCCCGCACAATTTGAGAGACTTTTTTGAGAACTCGCCACATCAAAGGCAGATAAGCGTAAATGCCGCTACCGATGCGCCGGATGTATCCCGCACGGAGTAATAGTTTGTGGCTGGGAATTTCTGCTTCTGCAGGGTCTTCCCGCAGGGTGACAAAAAGCATTTGAGAGAGTCGCATAGCTGATTTCCTTAAAAGACCGGATGATTGTAATCTCAGATTAACTTCTGATATTATCAGAACTAAGCCAGATTTGATTAAATCTATGAACAAAATTTGGAAAAATTATCAAAAAGGTATGACAGCATTTGATAATTGTCACTCTCCTACTCTGCAATCTCAGTGGATTGCCTTAAAAGATGAAAACAGTTGACAGTTGACAGTTGACAGTTGACAGTTGACAGTTAAGAGTTGATGGCGAGGTTTTTAAACACTTGATAGCTGACATTTCTCATGACTAGATTTATTCACGACCAATTCGCCAAACAGTATCTCAAAGAACTATTAACCCCTCTGGGCAAAGTCGAAACCAGCCTCGACATTGCTGGAGAGGTGAGGCAGATTGACGTTTTTTTTGCCCCCAAAGCGGAACCAGAAGTCGAAGCAACAGCCCTCGGCATTTTGGGTAAAATTGCAGCAAAACCCGCTGTATTGGAACCATTCCGCAGTCCTGTTCAAACTGGAGAAATTCGCAGTTGTTTGGGCAAACTATTTGATGTCCACGCCGAATATGAACGAGTCGCAGCCAGAGATAATAGCAGGATTGCAGAGGCAGACTTGCCCCAACTCTGGATACTGTCGCCGACGATTTCCGACGTTATGTTAGCTGGATTTGGAGCGATTCCCGAACCCGAAAATTGGGTAAATGGAGTTTATTTTCTGAGTCCGTCTCTGAAAGCAGCAATCATTGCCATTCACCAACTGCCCCGCACTCCCGAAACGCTGTGGCTGAGGGTTTTGGGGAAGGGAAACGTGCAAAAGCAAGCTATTGCCGAATTGAGAGAATTACCCTCGGATAATTTCTTTCGGTTGAGCGCGTTAGAATTGTTGTACAACTTGCGAACGATTTTAGAAGTCCGTCAAGACATAGATCGAGAAGATCGGGAGTTAATTATGGAACTGTCACCCCTCTATTTGCAACGGCTTGAAGATGCAACTCAACGAGGTATCCAGCAAGGTATCCAGCGAGGTATCCAGGAAGGTATCCAGGAAGGTCTCCAGCAAGGTATTCAGCGCGGTATTCAGCAAGGTATGGAGCAAGTTCAGCGCACTAAACGCCTGATGGTTGAGAGTCTACTACAAGTGAAATTTGGCGAGATTGATGAAGAATTAACCCAAATAATCGAGCCTTTGATTCTACTAGAAGCCCTCGAAATCACGCGAATTATCCAGCTCGAACGCCCGGAATTACTAGCTCGTTTTGCTCCCAAAAATCAAACGGAATCCTAACTCAGCAGCGCGCTCTACAATCTGTAGGGGGCGCTAAATATCACTTTAATATTTATTATCTATCGAGAAAATCGGGAGTTGATTATGGAACTGTCACCGCTCTATTTACAACGGCTTGAAGAAGCAACTCAGCGAGGTATCGAGCAAGGTATTCAGCGAGGTATTCAGCAAGGTTTTCAGCAAGGTTTTCAGCAAGGTTTTCAGCAAGGTAAACGCGAGATTCTTGAGAGTATATTACAAGTAAGATTTGGCGAAATCGATGAAGAATTAGCCAAAATAATTGAGCCTTTGATTCAACTAGAACCTCTTGAAATCGCGCAACTGAGTATGCAGCTCGATCGCCCGGAATTACTAGCTCGTTTTTCTCCCAAAAATCAAACGGAATCCTAATTATCTAGCGTACTATACTAGATTTGGGGTGCGATCGATCGCACTTTACTACAATTGATAATTGGTAGCGATCGCCCCCGCCTCAAACTTGCCTTTTTTTGGGCGAACTCTACTGCTACCGCTCGCATCAAAACTCCCCGAAACCGGGTTTTTTCTCCTTACTGCCGGTAACAAGAAGGATTTTTGTATAAAAACTCGGTTTCTCACCCCTCATGCGTAATACCAATGAAATAAAGTAGCGCTAGATATTACCCCCCCAACCCCCCCTTATTAAGGGGGGG
>NZ_JBARVX010000235.1:0-7872 GCF_049646505.1 Microcoleus sp. | reverse complement strand
TCGCGAAAATTGAGGCAGAGCCTCGCCTATCTGCGTTACCAGGCAGAGCCTGGTAACGAGTAATCTAAAATCCAAAATCTAAAATCGAATGACTGGCTGTTTGAGTCGATCGCAACTGAGCATTACTGTTTGTATGATGTTATAATATAGCCTTTCTCGGAAAGATGAGGTACTATCCGGGAGCGGGCATAGGGCATAGGACACACCTCACTTTTTTGATAACCGCTATATATCAGTGATGGAGGAACAACCTCATGACACCCTTGACATCTCCAACCGATCGCACCAGTGGATTGTACGTGCGTTCCCCCGAAGGAAAACAACTCGTTTTTCCCCTGAAACATACAGAAGTCAGAGCCAAAATAGCCGGAAATTTATCGCGGGTTGAAGTCTCGCAAAAATTTGAAAATCCTTTCACCAAGCCGCTGGAAGCCGTCTATATTTTTCCGCTACCTGCAAAAGCCGCGGTAGATGAAATGGAAATTAAAATCGGCGATAAGACCATTAAAGGCAGCATCAAAAAACGCGAAGAAGCACAAAGAATTTACCAACAAGCCAAACAAGAAGGGCGGACAGCGGGTTTGTTGGAACAAGAACGAGATAATATTTTCACTCAATCCCTCGCCAACATCAAACCGGGAGAAGAAATCGAGGTTGTGATTCGCTATACGGACAGCTTGAAATTTCAAGCTGGGGATTATGAATTTGTGTTTCCGATGGTTGTCGGGCCGCGATATATTCCCGGTACGCCGCTGGATGAAACTGCAGCCGGCGGTAGCGCCCCAGCCCCAATGACAGTTAATTCGTCTACCGATATTGTTCCCGATGCGGCTCGGCTGAATGCCCCGATTTTGCCGCCGGGAATGCGATCGGGACAGGATATCGGCGTGACGCTGGAAATTGAGGCGGGCATACCGATTCGCAATGTCAATTCTCCATCCCACCAACTGCAAATTGAATATTTCGACTCTCCCCAAACTTCCCCAAACAGCGAGCAAAAGAATGGGCTGAAGGTGCGCGTTCAGTTGGGAAATACAGATACAATTCCCAACAAAGATTTGATTGTTCGCTATCAAGTTGCCGGTCGAGAAACTCAATCGACGGTATTAACTCAATCGGACGATCGCGGCGGACATTTTGCTATTTACTTAATTCCGGCGATCGAATACAAAACTGATGAAATTGTCCCGAAAGATGTCGTTTTTTTAGTCGATACTTCTGGTTCGCAATCCGGTGCGCCTTTGCAGCAATGTCAGGCATTGTTGCGGCAATTTATTGACGGGCTGAATCCGCCGGATACTTTCTCGATTTTGGATTTTTCCAACGCCGTGCGGCAACTATCGCAACAACCCCTGCCAAATACAGCGGAGAATCGGCAACAGGCGATCGCATATATTAACAAACTCCACGCTAACGGTGGTACGGAAATGTTGGGCGGCATTCGGGCTGCGATCGATTTTCCAGCACCATCCGGGCGCTTGCGGACTGTGGTATTGCTTAGCGACGGTTACATCGGCAACGAAAACGAGATTTTCGCCGAAGTACAGCAGCATCTCAAATCGGGGAATCGCCTGTACAGTTTTGGTGCGGGGAGTTCCGTTAATCGCTTTTTGCTCGATCGCATTGCCGAAATTGGACGGGGGTTTTCCCGGATTGTCACCCACGACGAACCAGTTAATAAATTTGTGGAAAAGTTCTTCCGGCAAATCAACAATCCGGTGTTAATAAATCTAGAAATTACTTGGCAGGGAGAGGGCGAAAATCCGGTAATTTATCCCTCAGTTGCGCCGGATTTGTTTGCCGAACAACCGCTGGTTTTATTTGGTAAAAAGGGCGATCGCCAAGCTGGAACACTTCATATAAAAGGAGTTAGCGCAGGCGGACACCAGTACATCCAAACCTACGAGATGAACTTTACTGATGCTGGAAATCCGGCAGTTGCCCAGCTTTGGGGGCGGCATCGCATCAAAGATTTGATGAATCAGATGGTGCAGTACGAAACCAAGGTGGGGGTGGAAACGGTGACAGAAACGGCGCTTACCTATCAGCTTCTGTCGCAGTACACGGCTTTTGTGGCCGTCAGCGATGATGTCCGCGTTGAACCGGGTACGGAATCCATCTCGATGAACGTGCCTGTAGAAATGCCGGAAGCGGTGGAATATCAAGGCATATATGGCTGCACAGACTGGATGGAACAAAAACAAGAACGCGGCATCACATTTAATCGCTCACCTCAGCAGATGTATCCATTGCCCGCACGAGCCAGCGCCCCCGCACCGTCGCCGCGCCCGCGCAGCACATCACCCGTAGAAGTTTTTAGCGCTACGGGATTGGATGAAGAGGCGATCGATAGTTTAAACGAACACCCCGTAGAAGTTGTCAGCGCTACGGGGTTAGATGAAATGTCGATCGATAGTTTAAACGAACACTTGGAAACTCTGACTGTCCCGCCCGGTATCAACGGCGAACTGGTTTTGGAACTTGTCTTCGATAAAGTTCGCCTCACGCGCATAGTCGCAGATACCGATGCTTCGACTTTGGCAGATGTGGAGTTGCTCAAAACGATTAAAAAATGGCTTTTGAGCTGGCGCATTCCTCACCCAATTGGGAATACAGTGCGCCTGACGTTGCGGGTTAGCTCTTGATATTTTGAGGACTTGCATCATCTCAGATCAATATTTGAGATCGATAGACCAAAACAGTTCTCTCTAATAATTATCGCTTCACAAGCATCCTGCCTGTGAAGCGATAATTTTGGGAAAAGTCTATTACTAATTCATCGGACGCGATCGCATTTTCAATTAAACAGCGGCCAATTCAGGAGTCGGGCGCTTGCTGTTGCGGATACCCTCGATCGCGCTTGCGTAATCCTTCGCCTTAAACACGGCAGAACCCGCGACGATCGCATTTGCGCCCGCTTCCAGAACCTGCCAAGTATTGTTCGTCTTCAAACCGCCATCCACCTCAATCCAAGGATCGAGGCCCTTCTCATCGCACATTTGGCGCAACTGGCGAATTTTCGGCACCACAGTCGGGATAAAACTTTGACCGCCAAAGCCCGGATTCACGCTCATAATCAGCACCAAATCGCAAAGTTCCAGCACGTACTCGATCAACTCTAGGGGTGTCGAAGGATTCAGCACCACACCAGCCTGCTTGCCCAATTCCCGAATTTGACCTAGGGTGCGGTGCAAGTGAGGCGAAGCATTGTGCTCGGCGTGAACGGAAATAATGTCCGCACCAGCCTTAGCAAAGTCTTCGACGTACTTCTCCGGCTCCACAATCATCAGGTGGACATCGATTATCTTGGTAGTAACGGGACGAATTGCTTCGACAATCATCGGCCCGATAGTAATATTAGGAACAAAGCGACCGTCCATCACATCTACGTGAATCCAGTCAGCCCCAGCTCGATCGACTGCCTGAATCTCTTCTCCGAGACGGCTGAAATCGGCTGATAATATTGATGGAGAAATCACGATCGGTTTTTGAGATTTGGTCATGGCTAAGTCTGTTCTCCTGTCTGCGGTGCTGTATCCAGTTTATCAAACTACGGCTCTCCGGGTCGAAAAGTTGCTCGGCTGCGATCGACCGCCAGCAATCACCGAAAAATTTTGCCTCTGACAGACAACTTTTGTGCAAAACCAGCCCTGCTGCGAATTTTGGTCTGCGAGCTCAATTTTCTCTCAAACCAATTAAATTTTGTGCAAAACTAGACCTCCTGTAAATTTGGAATGCAAATTATGAAAAATACACATCCTTTAGACAATCCTGAACTCGATCGGGCAAGTCTGTTTGTATTAACAATCCCAGTCATCGGCTTTTTCCCAGCGCTGTGGACTCTTTACCGCCGTCAGGGCAGCCCCGAACGCAAAGCCGTCAGCCGCTTGGCAGTTGCCCTCGCTGTTAGTTGGCTCCTAGGACATATTCTTTTAGAAGCCGGCGCGATTTCTACGGAATCTCCAGCACTTACCATGTTATTAATGAGTAGCCTGCTGACAACCAGTTATTTTATCGTTTCTCTGGGACTGATGGTTCGCCTCTGGAAACGTCAACCGCTATGGTTGCCCGGAATTAGCCGTGTAGCCGAGCAAGTGGTAGGCAAACATTTATCATAATTTAGGGTGCTTTTGAACCCTTACCGTATTGATTGATTCGGTCTTCAGGTTGATACTACATATTGTCGCGATCTTTTTTATTTTTGTTGTGTGTGAGGAAGCCAGTGCCAGCTCAAAAAACTCCTAATCAAGACCCTATCCAAGAATTAACCGCTCAACCTTCAACCAAAAAATCGCACCAGCCGCATCGAGGCCGCTGGCTGGGCTTTGGTTTTGGTTTGGCTGGAGTAGCCATGCTCTCAGCCACAGCCGGAGCGCTGCTAGCCGTCTCCCTTTCCACAACGCCGCTTCAGCAACAAAAGTTGACTCCCGAAGAAGCGGCGGTGTTTTCTCAAGGCGACATGGCAAAGCTCAACATGAAAATGCCGGAGTTAACTCGCCCAGTAAATATTTTAGTTTTAGGACTTAAAGTTCTGACCTCTGACATCGAAGGAAGTGCTAACAAAGATGTCGGATACGAGGTTTGGGAAAACTCTTTTAAGGGCTTAACCGATACCATGCTATTGGTGAGGTTTGACCCTCAAAATAAAAGATTAAGCGTGCTTTCCATTCCCCGTGACACCCGCACCTATGTTGAAGGTAGGGGTGAAGTGAAAATCAACGAAGCTAATTACTACGGCGGCCCGGCTTCGTCAGCTAAATCAGTCAGCGGACTCCTGGGCGGCGTGGGAATTGACCGCTACGTCACAGTTAATATTCATGGCATCAAAAGTTTGGTAGATGCCCTAGGTGGCATAAATATTAATGTCCCTAAAGACATGAAGTATACCGATAATAGCCAGCATTTATATATAGATTTAAAGGCTGGCCAGCAGAAGCTCAACGGCGAACAAATCGTGCAATATTTACTTTACCGGCACGACGACTTGGGCGATATCGGGCGGGTGCAGCGCCAGCAATTGTTGATGCGGGCTTTTGTGGAACAGGAAGTTAATGTTGGTTTGCTTTCTCGCTTGCCGAAGATTTTGTCAGTGATTCAGTCTCACCTCGACACAAATTTGAGTATAGAAGAATTGGTGGCTTTGGCTGGTTTTGCTACTCAAACCGATCGCGCCAGCGTCCAAATGTTGATGGTTCCCGGCAGATTCAGCGATCCGAAGGACTATAAAGCCAGTTTTTGGTTGCCAGACCAAAATGCGATCGAAACTATGGTCGCAGATCATTTTGACTTCGGTCAAAATACTTGGACAATCGAGAATGCTGATGCGACTTTTCTGAAGGTGGCAATTCAAGACAGTACGGGCGACCAATCGGCTGTTGAAGATTTTGTCAATACTCTGACTCGCGCCGGCTATCGGAATGTCCAGGTTTATAAAGATTGGCCAGAACCGCTCCAAGAGACCACGATTGTCGCTCAAGACGGCGATATTAAAAGTGCCAGAGCGATTCAACAGTCTTTGGGTTTTGGAGACGTGCTGGTTGAGAGTACGGGTGCTTTGCAATCCGACGTGACAATCAGATTGGGTCAGGATTGGCTGAGCAAAAAAACTCAATCTGAAGGTGGGTTTAAGTCTTTTTAAACAGGCTTTTAAATTCCGTATTGGTAGGGACACAGCAGTGCTGTGTCCTGCTTTTTTGTGTTGGTAGAGAAGGAGGCGATCGCTTTTTGGGCGATCGACTGATACTATATTTTTGGGTGATGTTGAATCGCGATCGCAATACCGATACTTCCCTCCGCAACCAGAAATGACACAATAATCAACGAGGGAAAGCTTAAGATATTTTATAAAGGTAGGGTAGATGAACAAGGGTGCTAAAATAGACCGACAGCGCGAACATCAGGCAAATGAACGCACGTTTCTTGCATGGTTACGAACTTCACTCGCTTTAATTGGTTTTGGGTTTGCGATCGCTCGGTTCAGTTTATTTCTGAGTCAATTTCAAGCTACAGTGACACAGCAAGAAGTTTCCTCCCCTCCCTTCTTCAACTCCGAAACTTTAGGGCTGAGTTTAGTCGTTTTTGGCATTGCGGTGATTGCCTTAGCAGCATGGCGTTACAATCGAGTTTTCTGGCAAATTGAGCGAGGTGATTATCGCCCCAATCGCGTGCTCGTTTGGATTCTGACGGGAGTTGTGATGATTTTAGGAACGTTAAGCATTCCGTTGTTGCTGTGGCGCGATCGCGCAAATATAGCTCCCACTTCAACTCCTAAAAACTCTCAATTGTAAATTAACCCGATCGCTCAGTTAAAGTCAAAACAACCGCAACCATATTATCGATCGGGTTAATCGCGATCGCCCCCAGCAATACTTCGGACAGTTTTTGAATGAGAGCCTGAAAGTGCCATTCTACCGTTTGTATCCGAGCTTGACGAAAGCCTGAAACCCTGATTATACCGTTAGCGATTGAAAACTGTCCGAAGTGTTGCCCCAGGTAAACTCAGTATAAACCCTGTTTGACCCAGGATTGCAGCATCTAGTTGAATATCGCCGCCGTGGGCCCGTGCGATTTCCCTTGCTAAACTTAGCCCCAATCCCGATCCTTCTATTTTTTGGATTTGACTGGAGTCACCGCGATGGAAGCGCTCAAAAATTAGCTTGCGCTCGCTTAAAGAAATATCTTGAGAACTATTGACAATTTTCACAATTACTCTTTTTTCGTGACGCTGGGCTTGTAATCGGAGCCAACCCTTCGGTAAATTATATTTAATAGCATTCCCAACCAGATTTTGCAAAACCTGCACCAGCAAATCGCGATCGCCCTGTATATATAAATTAGGAGCAATTGCCATTTGCACTTCTAAATCCGGTGCTAAAAGTTCCATATCTTCGGCAATTTCCGATAGCAAATCCGACACATTCACCTCAACCAAATGTAAACCCATACGTCCGGCATCGGCTAAAGAAAGTAAAAGAAGTTTGCGGGTAATTTCACTCAATCGGCGCACTTCATCCAACAAATTACTCAGGGTTTGCTGCACCTGAGAACCCGATTCAACTTGATGCAAAGCCCGTTCTAGTTCCCCTTGCAAAATTGCCAGGGGAGTCTTTAATTCGTGAGCAGCATCTCCACTAAAACGAGAAGCTTGCTGAAAACTCCGTTCCAGACGTTCTAACATCTGATTGAACACAGAAATTAATTCTAAAAACTCAATATCCGTCGAACCAACAGGGACGCGCCGATCTAGTCCTTGTACGGTGACATTGCGAATTGCCATCGTGAGTCGCCCAATGGGATACAGAATACTCCGCGATATCAACCACGCTCCACCTGCTACGAATAACAGCACTGCGGGAATAGAAATTAGAAAGATATTGCCGATCGATGCCATTTCGAGATCGATCGCCTGTAAGTTAACGGCGATTGCTATTTGAGTCCGAGGAGAATGAATCGCACCCACACGCCAAACAGTTTTGCTAGTACGCCTTGTTGCTAGCTGAGTCTGGAAAACTTGAGGAAAATCGGGTCGATCGCGCACAGGAGGTCGATCGCGCGGAGGTTTTCTTTCTCTCGGAGAGAATAAATCGGGTCGATCGCGCACAGGAGGTCGATCGCGCGGAGGCCTTCTTTCTCTCGGTAAGAATGAATCAATTCCATTGGGAGGTGGAGGGGGAGGCTCTAATTCAAAAGGTATTCTATCAGGATCGGGAGGCGGTTGAGGCAGCGATTGCCACAGTGATTTTGCATCAATTCCATCTTGCCACTGCCTCGATTGATAGAGCAAATTACCGTCTCTGTCATTCACCAGCAAAGCCACAGCAGTTTCTCCATTCATGCCCAAAACTAACGGCAAAGAATTAGCATAATTATCCC
>NZ_JBARVX010000234.1:0-3719 GCF_049646505.1 Microcoleus sp. | reverse complement strand
CAGAAGGGGAGATTCTGGATATTGATGAAAAATTGCGCTCTCAGCGTTGTCACAAAGAGTTTAAAATATCCTCGCCCAATTATGCTACAGTAAATGCGGCTAAAATTGCCAGTATTAATACACAACTCACAGAAATTTGCAGGCACTATTAAAATGAAAGGGATGTCAGTATTCAAACTTTAGTGTCAATGGATAAACAAGCAATGGCTAAGTTGAAAGCAGCCATGATGGAAGCGGAAACGGTGGCTCAATTGACAGCAATAATTATTGATTATACTCATGAGGAAATGATGCAAGTTTTTGGTGAGCTAGAATGGGAAGAGCAGGCTAGAATTAAGGATATTTGGAATGCTGTTAGTTAAAGTAGATTGGTCTAAATCAGAGGTTTTAGTTTTTAACCGCAGATGTAAGCTGATAGACGCAGATGAACGCAGATTTGATTTTGTTAGTGTTCGCTGTGTATAATAATTTTATTTTGTACACAGCGAACAATGACATATCTAAACTAGGGATTCGATACACACTTGGCGGAAACGATCGCCCCGCTGCTCGAAGTTTTGGTATTGATCGAAGCTGGCGCAAGCTGGCGAAAGCAGCACTACTTTAGCGTTGTTCTGTTTGCCTAATTCTGCGGCTCTGGGCACTGCTTTTTCCATTGTTTCGACGATTTCCCAAGCGTTATAATTTGCTTGTTCGAGCCGATCGGCAAAAATACCTGCCGCATCCCCAATTAGCAGCACTCCCACAGCTTTGGCCTTGATTGTATCGATCCAAGCGCGATCGTCACCTTCTTTGGGATCGCCCCCCGCAATCAAAATCGCCGGTGCGCTGACAGCAGCCAACCCGACTTGTGCCGCATCGTAATTAGTAGCTTTGCTGTCGTTGATGAAATCTATGCCTTCCCAAGTGCGGATGTGTTCGAGACGGTGCGACACTCCGGGGAATTTAGCAATGGCTTGGGCGATCGCACTTCGATCGAGTCCCGCCAAATTAGCCGCTGCCACCGCCATCAACAAATTTTGCAAATTGTGCTCTCCCACCATCCGCAAAGACGAAGCCGGTAGAATTTTATCGCTTTGAGCGATTACCCAACCGTCTTCGATGTAGGCTCCAAAACTGCGTTTTCCCAACAATTCTTTTTCACCTTTAACACTCGTCCAACACGCATCCGGCCAAATGTCAACTCCTTGCTGCCGCAAACCAGGATCGTCGCCGTTAATGACTTGCAGTTCCGACTTTTTCAGCAAATGCGCTTTAATGTTGTAGTAATTTTCTAAAGTTTTGTGGCGGCTGAGGTGATCCGGTGTTAAAGTCGTCAAAACTCCGATTCGCGGCGCTACAGACGGCGAGGATTCTATCTGATAGCTGCTGATTTCTGCGATTACCCAATCCGGCTGTTTTTCGGCCAGAGCTAATTCGCACGCAGCATAGCCAATATTGCCGCAAGCGGGAGCGTGAAGCCCTGCTTCTGCAAAAATAGCAGCAATTAAAGCAGTAGTTGTAGTTTTGCCGTTAGTGCCAGTAATTCCCACCCAAGGAGCTTTGAGATAGCGCCACGCCAACGCCATTTCTCCGATTGTTTCAATCCCTAACTCTCTGGCGCGCGCTAATGCTGGGCTGTCCCAGGGAACTCCCGGACTTACTACTATTAATTCTATCGATTTGTCTGGTTCAAAAGTTTTACCTAACTCAACTGCAATTCCTTCGCTGGCGAGTTCCTGTTGCTGTTCGAGCAAATTTGGGGACGATGAGCGATCGCTCAGCGTTACTTCCCATCCTTCGCGTTTTAGCAGTCTGGCGGCGGCATTCCCCGATTTTCCTAATCCAATAATGTGAGCGATCGGCATATGTTATGTGTGTGATGGAGCGAATTTTCGGGTTTTTTCGTTTATGTCGGTTACGGTTTTTTGGGATGATTTAACCGCAGAGGGCGCAGAGGGCGCAGAGGGAGAGGAGAGAGATGATAGAAATGAATAATTCCGATACTAATTGATTTTATTTTACATCAAAACTTTTGGCGGCAATCTAATATCCAAAATCTAAAATCGATTGACGATCGCCCCAAAGTCAGCCAACACCCGCGCGTGATTCCGCAGCAAACCCAGCAAATTCAACCGATTTCGCTTAATTTCCGGGTCGGAATCCATCACCAAAACGCTTTCTGGCCCGTCAAAAAAGTTGCTCACAGCAGGAGCAATTTCTGTCAAGCTATCTACTAACTGCCGGTAATTCCGAGTTTGTTTGGATAGCTGCGTTTGCGGCACTAACTGCACCACAGCATCGTAAAAAGCTTGTTCGGACGACTTTTGAAATAGCTCTGGTTTCACCGCATTTTTCGGTTCCAATTGTGTTTTATCCAAATCGCCTTGAGCCGCCAAACGAGTTGAACGGTTGACTGTTTCGTAAATCCGATCCAATGTCTTGTCATTGCGGATTTGTTGCAGGAAAAGCGCTCTTTCCAAAGCATCCAACAAATCTCTCAATGCTCGTTCTGTATATTCTGAATCGTTTTCTCCCAAAACTGCATTCACCAAATCGTAATCTATATTCTTTTCTTCTTGCAGCAAAGTCCTAATTCTTTGCAGGAAAAACTCGGATAATTGGAACTGCAATTCCGGGCTTGTTTCCGGGCGGATTGCTGTAAATTCGGCAACACTTTCTGCAAGTAAATTGTGCAAATTTATTGGCAACTGAGCCGCCCAAATAATGTTAATTATGGCATTGGCTGCGCGGCGCAAAGCGAAGGGATCGGAGGAACCTGTCGGCAACATTCCCAAGCCGAAGATGCTGACTAATGTATCTAATTTGTCGGCTATTCCGACAATTTGACCTGTGAGTGTTTGCGGTAATTTGTCCCCCGCACCTTTTGGCAAATAATGCTCGAAAATCGCTGTGGCGACGGCTTCCGGTTCGCCGCAGGCTAAGGCGTATTTCTGCCCCATGATTCCTTGCATTTCGGGAATTTCGTAAACCATTTGGGTTACGAGGTCGGCTTTGCAAAGTAAGGCTGCTCTTTCTACGCAAGCTTGTTGTTCGCGTGTTATTTGCAGTTGGTTGGTGATGAGGCTGGCAATCTTGCAAAGCCGATCGACCTTGGCGCGCACAGTCCCTAAATCTTCCTGAAAAGTGACTGTTTCCAACTTGGGCAAATAATCCTCTAGAGGCTTGGCCAAGTCTGCTTTGTAGAAAAACTCACCGTCGGCCAACCTCGCCCGCACGACTCGCTCGTTACCGGCGGCAATAATCGCCGATTTCTCCGGATCTCCGTTGGAAATTGTAATGAAGTAGGGCAGAAGTTCGGGAAAGTCGGGGCTTTTGAGGATTGGAAAATAGCGCTGGTTTGTAACAATAATTGTGGTGATTACTTCCGGCGGCAATATCAAAAATTCTTCGTCAAATTTGCCGACTACTGCGTTGGGCCATTCTACTAAGTCGGTGACTTCTTCTAACAAATCTTCGGTAATGTCGGCGCAACCGCCTTGTTTTGTGGCTGCGGCTTCTACTTGTGCTTTAATTTGATTTTTGCGCTGCGCCCGATCGACCTCGACGCAAGCAGCCCGCAGACACTCGACATAATCTTCGGCTTGCGGAATCGAGACCCCCCCCGTCCCCCCCTTGCCGAGGGGGGGTGTAGGGGGGGTGTATAAGACCCGGTGTCCTTGGGAAATTCGATCGCTCTTGACCGTATCCGAACCGCTGACCAATTTGATCGGCAATAC
>NZ_JBARVX010000233.1:0-4915 GCF_049646505.1 Microcoleus sp. | reverse complement strand
TGGCAGTTGGCAGTTGGCAGTTGGCAGTTGGCAGTTGGCAGTTGGCAGTTGGCAGTTGGCAGTTGGCAGTTGGCAGTTGGCAGTTGGCAGTTGGCAGTTGGCAGTTGGCAGCTAACAATTCCCTAATGACCAATGACTAATGACCAATGACTAATAACTAATAAGAAAGGAGAGAAGATTTATGACAATGACACCGATGAAAGCTCCGCCTTTGGTTTCGCTGCAAAATCCTAAAGATGTGTCGATCGACCAAATAGAGGCAGAACTGAGTCAAATCTGGGAAAGTTACAAAGAATCTGGGTCAAAGGGCGATTTTCCGATCGCGACTAGGGCAACAACTTTTACTTTTGTAGTCTACGAACCGGAAGAAACTCAGCATTTATTAGCGGATCTGGGATTTTATGACGGGCCGATTGACGGTATTACAGGGCCGATGACGGCATCAAGCATCAGGGCGGCTCAAAAAGCTTACGGAATGCCGAGAACTGGCAAACCTAGCGCTGAATTGCTGGCGATGTTGCGCGAAGAAGTGGCTCGCAAAAATGCCAAGGGAGAGCTTTTGGGTTCGACTGGCTTCGGTTCGGCGGGTTCGGGGGTGGCGGACGCGATCGTAGCTGCGAATCCCTGCCGGATTATTGCTCTGTGTCCGACGGCGGGGGAAGACACGGGGGTGCAGGCTCAAGTAGCTGCTTACTGTCCTGTGCACAAGCGCGGCAGCGGCAATCTAATCTGCTGCGAGTATATTACGCTCCGGGGTACGGAAGCTGCTTTGGAACGGGTGAGCGCGATCGTAACGGCGCTGACGATCTCGGATTTGCCGACGCTGCTGTGGTGGAAGGCGAATCCCGATGCCGATCGAGGTTTGTTCCAGCGGCTGGCGGAAACTAGCAGTTCTGTGATTATCGACTCTAGCAGCTTTGCCGAGTGTGAAGCTGAATTGCTGTTGATGCAAAGTCTGATCGAGGAAGGAATTCCGATCGCGGATCTCAATTGGCGTCGGTTGGCGGCGTGGCAGGAGTTAGCTGCTGAGGCTTTCGATCCGCCGGAACGTCGGGCGGCGATTCGAGAGATCGATCGAGTGACTATCGATTACGAAAAGGGCAATTCTAGTCAAGCACTGATGTATTTGGGCTGGCTGGCGAGCCGGCTTGGGTGGCGTCCGGTTGCTTTCAAACAGGAAGAGGGCGACTATCAAATCAAGCGAATTAAATTTGTCGGTGCCGACGAACGGGTTGTCGAAGCCGAGTTAGCGGCGATTCCAACTGCTGATTCAGGGGATGTCCCCGGCGATTTGATTGCTCTGCGTTTGAATTCTACAAACGAAAATGCTGACTGCGGTACGGTTCTGTGTTCGGAAGATGGTGGCTGTATGCGGATGGAAACCAAGGGTGGCGCTCAAACCGATCGGTTTAACCAGGTGACTTCTCTGTTCGATCAGGTGACGGAACAGTTGCTGGGCCAGCACTTGCAGAGTTGGGGCCGAGACGTGCTTTACGAAGAAAGTTTGGCAGTGACGGCCGGGATGCTGAAGTTGTCAAGAAGTTAGCAGTCAGTAGTCAGCAGTCATTAGTCATTAGTCAGGAGTCAGCAGTCAGTAGTTGTACGTAGCGACAAATCCCAAAGTCGTTAGTTGCGATCGCTATGAAGGATATTTGGGGGAAATGTATATTTGGCTGTGGGGTAATTGGTAATTGGGAAAAAGGTAATTGGCGATCGATTCGGGACTTATTACCTATTACCAGACATTAGATTAACCGATCGCCAAAAGTTCAGGAGAGCTGACTACTAAGAGGGCGGGCACGGGGGCACCGCCCTGACCACTAACCACTAACCACTAACCACTAACCACTAACCAATAACCAATAACTAATAACTAATAACCAATAACTAATAACTAATAACTAATGACTTTGGTAATTGCTGGCGAACGCAGCGGTGCGGGAAAGACTACTGTAACGATCGCCCTTTTAGCTTATTTAATCCGCCGCGGCTTGAACGTGCAATCTTTTAAGGTAGGCCCGGACTACATCGATCCGATGTTTCATGCTTTTGTCACGGGTCGCCCCTGTCGGAATTTAGACTCGGTTTTAACGTCTGAATCTTATGTGAAACAGTGTTTTGAGCGTCACATTCAAGATGTCGATTGTGCCTTGGTTGAAGGGGTAATGGGGCTATTTGATGGGGTGTCTCAGAAGAAGGAAGAAGGAAGTTCGGCAACGGATTTTGTAGCGGATGTAGCGGATGGCTTGAAGGTGGGGAAAGAAGAATTAGATTATTCTGTTGCTTTTGCTTCTACGGCTCATGTTGCTTGTTTGTTGAATTTGCCGGTATTGTTTGTGATAGATTGCAGCAGGCTTTCTGGTTCTGTGGCTGCGATCGCCCACGGTTTTCGCTCTTTTAACCCAAATCTTAATTTCGCTGGTTTGGTGTTGAATCGGGTGGCGAGCGATCGACATTTGGAACTGCTTACTGATGCTCTAAAACCGCTCAATTTACCTATTTTGGGCGTTTTGCGTAGGGATGAGGCTGTTACTATTCCCGATCGACATTTGGGTTTGATTCCTGCTGAGGAGTTGCCGAATCTTCGGGCTGCGATCGATAAGTTGGCGGATTTGGCTGCTGTTAGTTTTGACTGGGAGCAACTTTTGCCTTTGTTGGCTGCGACTCGAAATGGGGGGGGTGAGGGGTCTGAGCAACTTTCGGGTAGATACAGTCTCCCTTACGATATTGTAACTCAAAAAAATGATGCTGTCAACTGTTTGGGAAAACAATTTGGGGTGAGGATTGCAGTTGCGCGCGATCGGGCTTTTAATTTTTACTATCAGGACAATCTTGATTTGTTGGAAGAGTTGGGTGCCGAGTTAGTATTTTGGAGCCCGCTTGATGATGCTGTTTTTCCTGACAACGTGCAAGGGTTGTATTTTGGCGGCGGTTTTCCCGAAGTGTTTGCTGAGAAATTGAGCAATAATGTTTTAATTCGGGATGCTGTCAGAAGTGCGATTTTTTCGGGAATGCCGACTTATGCGGAGTGCGGCGGTTTGATGTATTTGTGCGATTCTATTGTAGGCTTCGATGGGAATTCTTGGCAAGGGGTGGGTGTTTTGAAAACTGCTGCTGAGATGGGAAAGCGTTTGACGCTGGGATACCGGGAGGCTGTGGCGGTGAGGGATAGTTTGGTGTTAAATGCTTTTGATGCGGTTTGGGGTCATGAGTTTCATCGATCGCATTTAACTGTTGAACCGACTAATCCAGTTTATCACAGTTGGAGGTATGGCAAGCGGGGGGAAGTTGAGGCGGTTGCTGAAGGTTGGGGAGTTTGTCAGCTACACGCTTCTTATTTGCATTTGCATTGGGGTGCTCGGCCTGATATTCCGGCTCGTTTTTTGCAGCAGTGTGCTGAGTTTGATTGTAAGGGTGTTTTGGGCGATCGAGAAAGCTAATTAGATTTTTTAACCACAGAGGGCGCAGAGGGCGCAGAGAATAGAGAGAGGAGTATCTGTATTGTGTTATTGATGAAATGAGCGAGGGGATGCTGGGATTTATGAAGGAATCAGTTTCGACTAAGCAGTTGTTTGCACAATGGATAACATCCGAGAATTTTCGGAGTTACGGTCAAGTTATCTCTGCGAGTGTTGATGGTAAGTCTTTTGATGCTCAGGATGCTAGGTTAAATTTACAAAATGGCATTCCTAGATTTTATATTATGCGGCTGCATGAGAAAGGTCGCAAGTTTCGCAAAATTACGCGGCACGTTGAATGTACGCAGTGTTTGGGTTCTCTGGATGGGAAGGATTGGTTGATGGCTGTTGCACCTCCTGGGGATAGCGATAAACCGAGTTTAGAGGATATTGTTGCTTTTCGGATTCCTGGCAATTGTTTTATTAAGTTAGATGTGGGTACTTGGCACGTTGGGCCTTATTTTGATGCGGAATTTGTGGATTTTTACAATCTTGAGTTGAGCGATACTAATGTGGTCGATCATTTTAGTTTTGATTTTGTGAAAAGTCACAATCTGGAATTTGAAATTATCTGATTTATCTTATATGATGCAATTAGGAGAAGCGCTCTGGTTCGGTATGTGATTTCGCGGGGAAAGTTGGTGGCGGAAACTGAACCCGCTAAAATAATTTTTTATTCTCTTTGACAAACAATATTTGAAACTGTTAAATTGTGAATCAAGGTGCTATTCCCGATGAGAGTCCGAGAAATTTGCTAGAGCAACTGCTGCTGCAAGATGCACTCGCTGGAAATGGCAAAGGTATTCAAGGCGGAGCAAACAATATGCTGGGAGATACTCCCCGACTTGTTGCTATCTATGGTGGGTCTCCTGAACATTGGTATAAAATGACAAGCATTCAGGCTTTTACGATTTATGGAGCATCTGTGCAAGTTCATTGGTTTCGGAACAGTCAGACTCAGGAAAATGTAGAGTGCAAGTTCAAACGTCAGTACCCGAAAATAGCTCCCAAAAATTTGTAATGAGGAATGAGAAAATTTATGAAAATTCGCTGTATCGCCAATACAGGTGCATCGCTTCCTGATGATTACATAGAACCTGCTATCGGCTACACAAAACAAATACAATTTTCATTAACGGTGGGTCGTGAATATGTTGTTTATGCTTTTAGAGAGTGGCGGGGAACTATTTGGTACTATATCTGTGACGATAACTACACCTATTATCCCATGCAGAATCCTGCACCGCTGTTTGAGGTGGTTGACAGCCGAGTTTCTAAGTATTGGCGGTTTGAACTAGCACCAAATGGGCAGTTAGAAATTGCTTTTGAGCAGTGGTTTACTGACCCTTATTTTTATGATAAGCTGACGGATCAGGAGGAGGCGGAGGTTGAGATTTTTGATAAGGTTAAGGAATTGATGGATGCTGAGGATTTTACTTTGCCTCCGCTGGATGTTG
>NZ_JBARVX010000232.1:0-9630 GCF_049646505.1 Microcoleus sp. | reverse complement strand
TTAAACTGGTTCCCCGGCTCTGCCTGGGAATCAATGTCCAGAGGCTCTGCCTCGCTTGGTTTACTTGGAAAAAGAGCCTTGTTTCTCTGGTCAAATTGGAGGCAGAGCCTCGCCTATCAGCGTTACCAGGCAGAGCCTGGGAACGAGTAATCGAGTAATACGAGTAATTGGAGGCAGAGCCTCGCCTATCTGCGTTACCAGGCAGAGCCTGGGAACGAGTAGACAAGCGAGATCGTAGATTTCAGACTTAACAACCGTCGCCAAAAATGGGCAAACCCACTAATTTCCAGATAATGCTAGGCGTAAAAGCAGTCCAGAAAAAGGCATTTCCCAAGGCCGCCTGACCTGCGAGAGTCATGTTCATTTTCATTGTGCCTTGAAACAACCAGCGATCGAGCGGCATCGTCAGCGTCCACATCAAGGCAATCCAAGCAGCACCCAACCAAAAAATTACCCATTTGATGTTACTATTGAGTTTGGGAAAGATTTTTTCAGTGAATGAAGTATTGAGATTGACACCGGAACCGGAAATATAAATTCCTCCTGTTTGTACAGTAGCTTGTTTGAGCGGCTCGAAACTTTTCCCCCCGAAGGTAATGCCATTAATCTTAACTTTTTGAGCGGCGGCTTCGCTGACAGTTTGCGGAGCCAGTTCAATTCCGGCATCGCTCACAATCACAATTTCGCGACAGCTATTCGGCACGGTTTTAAAAGCGTTTAATGCCTCCCGGATGGGAACATCTAGGCTGTCTTGGGGAGGTTCTGGTTGCAGAGATTTCGGCAAATTTGGGTCTTGCAGAGCTCGAACTAATTCTGCTTCTACTTTTTTGGTATCTGAACTAAAGTTACTGGTTAATGCTGGAGCTTTGCCGCCGCCAATCCCAAAAACTTGAATTGTATTTGGGTTGTTTGGTAATTTAGAATTTACATCTAAATAGGCTTTGACTGCTGCTACTTCTTGCTGCATAATTGTGCCGGGAGCATTGAAGGCTTGGGGCTGGTAGGTGCTGCTGCTGAGATCGAGGGCGATCGCCACTGCAATATTTGGTCTGCCAAACCCGAATATGCCAAACAGTGCTGCGGCAATTAAACAGAAGCACAGCACGATTAACGGTCTTTGAAATAAGGGATGTTGCCACAGCGGGCGTTGAGTTCTAATCACCGATCGACCTATAGTAGTTTTAACTTGGTTGGCCAACTATTGAATAGCATCGAACTGATATTTTGACCCCGGAGGGCCGTCTTTACCTTCGATAGCTTTGACTAACGGAATTTCTTTTAACAGGTCAAATTCCTTGGCAGTTCCCGATATCAAAGTTCCTGCGGTGAGGAATTTGACTGTTCCCTCGCGGGTAGGATTGCTGGTGATTGCGGCTGTTAAAGCTTGGGTGGCATCGAAAGCAGTTGCAGTTCGCCAACTGACTCGTCCTTTCCAAATTTCGGAGGCTTCTTTGGAAAAAGGATCGTCTTTTTCCCACCTCCAAGGAACTGCTAGCACTAAATCTTTAATGGCATCTTCTCCTTTGACTAAAGTAGTAGGATTGTAAAGTTCGCTGCCGCCCATTAATGCTAAAGGTGGGGATGTATCTTTGTTGGCGATCGCGATCGCGATCGCCTGTTCTACTTGGTCTTTGCTCACCGCCATAAATACCACATTTGCTCCCGCTTTGCTGGCATCAGCTACAGCAGATTTGGCATCAAAAGTCCCACCAGCTTTGATGTCTACTTCTTGGACAATTTTGCCGCTAGCTTTTGGCACTTCGACAACTAATAGTTCCTTGAGTTGTTTGCTGTAAACGCTGTCGGAATTGTAGAAAATGGCGATCGCGCCGGGGGAGTGATTTTTGTTAGCATAATTGGCGACAGTTTCCCCAACTTTTTGGAGGTAAGCTTTTAGCATTTCATCGGTTTTTTCCAGCACCTTGGTCAGTTTCAAGGTGGCTTTGTTGGAAGAGTCGATCGACACGCTGGAACTGACAGGCGAAATGGCTGCTAATCCTGCGGTTTCATAGGTTTTGATCGCGTCTTGAGAACTGCTGTCAATGCCGTGTCCCAAAACTCCCAATACGTTGGGAGAGTTAACTAAGTCTTGGGCGATCGACACAGTTTTGCCAACTTCGTCATTAACAATTACAATTTCTAATAACCGACCGGGAACCGTTGGACTTTTGTTAAATTGATCTTGATATAAAGCTGCTCCTCTGAGCACTTCTTTGGCTGCATCAGCGCTGGCACCGATGGGAACTACGACGGCGATTGTCAGGGGATTGCCTGTTTTTTGAGCCGCTGCATTGTTGAGATAAATTTTAGTTTCCGGGTCGTTGGGGTCGGTTTTGGTAGCTGCTTCATATTTGGCGATCGCCTCATCCCAATTTTTGCCGACAAATGCCGCCGCCCCAGCTTGTTTTTCAGCATCAGCTTTGCCGCCTGCTAGCAGGATTTTTTCTCCTTGACTAATTAGCGGGGCGCTGACTGCTTTAGAACTGAGGAATTCCCCAGGCGAAACAGCAGTTGCGGTAGTAGATGTAGATGTGGTATCTCCTGTTGTCACAGAAGACTCTGGCGGTTTGCCGGAAAACGCTTTGTACAAACCAAATCCGCCACCGCCGACGACTAATACTGCTGCTACACCCATCAGAATTTGTTTGATGGGCAATCCATTTCCTGAACCCCGATTTCGATCGGGAACCATCGCCTCTTGCGGCAAGCCGCACATCATGCAGATTGACCCGTCGTTGTCATAGGGTGGATGGGGGCCACTCCCGTTATATTGATCTGGATTATATTTGGGTACGCCGTCGCAACTCCAACTCATTTTTGCTACCTTTCTTTTTTACCCTTTTGGGTATTGTACAGCTTGACATCTATCTTGAGAAAGGTTAGCTGAGCAAAAATACGAAATCTTTAAAATAGACTAAAGGGAATAGCCCCTCGTCCCTGAGTTATTCCCCAAGATACTGGTCAGCTTGGTTAACAGCCCTCCGTTACGGTGAAGATGCACTGGTGGGTTTTTTCTTGGCGGATGGCTGGATTGGGAACAGGAGTTTTTCAGGACTTGGAAGTCGGCGGCTTTGTTGGCGAAAAATGAAGGTGCGATCGCCACTTTGGGAGTCAAACCGAGTTATGCTGCCACTGACTACATAATTTCTGCTAAATCCAACACAAAACCAGGCAGTACATCTTCCCCCGACACAGTGGCAGGATTTTGGAGAATTTCCACACTTTGACCGGGGCGATAAATTTCTACCCGCCGATTTTGCCTGTCAATTAACCAACCCAATCTCGCACCGTTATCTATATATTCTTGCATTTTCTCTTGCAGCTTTTTCAACGAATCAGTCTTCGATCGCAACTCGACCACAAAATCTGGACACAAAGGAGCAAAACTGTCTTTTTGTTCCGGTGTTAAAGCATCCCAGCGTTCTTTTTTGACCCAAGAGGCATCAGGAGAGCGATCGGCACCATTGGGAAGTTTAAAGCCTCCAGAAGAGTCGAAGGCAACTCCTAGATTATTTTGCCTGCTCCAGGCTCGAAGTTGATAGGATAAATCGATATTGCGCTTGCTAGTTTCACTGCCTGTCGGTGACATAATAATTAATTCCCCTGATGCTGTACGTTCAAATTGATAATCGCGGTTGTTCTGACAAAGCTGAAAAAATTGCTCGTCAGTTAAATTGATGGATAATTCGATTGAGTTTGCAGGAGATTGGATGGCAATCATGTTTTTTATAGGGTTTGAAACACCTTGAGAATTTAGCTGGTAATAACTTACTCATTCAAGTCTTTGACACAACTTTTAAACTCAATAAATTTAATCATAAAAATATCATGTCTGCTTTAACTGTATATTAACATGAGGATTAATGCTACGGTCAAAAACCGATCGCTCTCCCCCACACCCAAAAGTGCAGCGCAGCTATCCCTCTTCAGAAATTGCGCCCCCGAACCGCTATTCTCCCCAATTTATTCCTCAAGACAATGGTCAGCTCGGTCAACAGCGCTATCCTAGTAGTTATATTGCTACCAAAGTCGATCGACCCGGAGGCCCCTTGTTCAGCCTAGTTCAAAACACTTCTCGCAAAGGAGAAATCCTAGAGGTCGTCTTCCGCAACGGTTGGGACTACATGAAAAGCCTCCTAACCGGCCGCAAAACCGACGCACCCAGTCTCCCAACTCCCGCTGTTCTCCGCAACATCTTGGTAGAATTAGGCCCAGTTTTTGTGAAATTGGGACAATTGCTGAGTACCCGTCCCGACCTTTTACCCGCCGCCTACATCGAAACCCTCTCGACGCTACAAGCGGAAGTTCCGCCCGTACCTTGGTCGGAAGTAGAATTTATTGTCCGCAAGGAACTCACACAATCTCTCGAAGATACCTTCGCTAAATTTAACACTCAGGCGATCGCCGCAGGCTCGATCGCCCAAACCCACAAAGCTACCTTAAAAGACGGCCGCGAAGTCGCCCTGAAAGTTCAGCGCCCCGGTATCGATATTGTCATCGAACAAGATATCGCCGTGCTCCGAGGTTTGGCAGAACTTGTGATGCTCACAGAATTCGGTCAACAATACGATATTGTCGCCCTAGCCGAAGAATTTGCGATCGCCCTGCGTGCAGAACTAGACTTCATTCAAGAAGCCAGCTACACCGACGAACTGCGCCGCAATTTATCTAAAAGTAAATGGTTCGACCCAAAACAAGTTGTTCTACCACAAATTAACTGGGAGTTGACCACCAAAAAACTCTTAGTAATGGAATGGCTGAACGGAGTGCCGATTTTGTTAGGCGATTTGCAAGGAATTGGCCACAAAGGAGATATAAATGCCGAACGCGAAGAAATTACAACGCTGCTTTGCCGCGTTTTCTTCCAGCAGTTGTACATCGACGGATTCTTTCACGCAGACCCGCATCCCGGCAATCTATTTTATCTCAGAGACGGTCGGATTGCCCTGCTAGACTGCGGCATGGTCGGCAGATTAGACCCGCGCACCCAGCAGAATTTGACAGAAATGTTGCTGGCAATTGTCGATTTAGATGCTCAGCGATGCACTCAATTAACATTGGAAATGGCGGAATTTGCTCAACCTAAAAGTTTAGCTGTTCTCGAAAACGATTTGGCTCGAATGCTGCGGAAGTATTACAATGTAAGCTTGTCGCAAATGAACCTGTCGGAAATATTTTATGAAGTGCTGGAAATCACCCGCAAAAATAAAATTAGGCTGCCCAGCAATCTCGGTTTGTATGCAAAAACTCTAGCTAATTTGGAAGGACTGGCACGCTCTTTCAATCCCAGATTTAATATTGTAGAGCAGGTAAAACCGCTGATGACCGATATGTTTCGGCGTCAGTTATTGGGAGATGACCCGGTGCAAGCTCTGCTGAGAACAGCCCTGGATCTGAAAAGCTTGTCTTTGCAATCTCCGCGACAGGTGGAAGTGCTTTTAGACCGGGTTACTTCGGAAACTTTGAAGTGGAACTTGAGCATAAAAGAACTCGATCCGCTGCGCCGCACTTTAGGAGATTCTGCCAACCGACTTTCTTTTAGTGTTGTCGTGGGTTCGCTGATTGTGGGGGCGGCAATTATTTCTTCTAATGCTCAAACTGCTCAACTATCTTTTTTGAGCAACGGTTTGTTTGCAGCGGCGAGTTTTTTGGGTTTGTGGTTAATTGTTAGCATTTTGCGTTCTGGTCGTTTGCGGAGTTGATTTAATATGGGAAACGAGGAAAATTTGGAGAGGTCATAGGTTCGTATTCACAACTTGAGAACTAAGGACTGAAGTCCTTACTGCGACGAACCTATTTTAGATATAATTAAGGTTGGGAAAGGTTGACAAATGAGCGAAATTAATCAAGTGTTAGAAAAGGAGATTTTGCCGGAATTGGGGTTAGTCTGCATCACCACGTCCGATGCCGTTCGCTTTCGCACTGTCACCCGGAAGCGACTTTTACAGCTTGCGGAAACTGAACAAGAAAAAGTGTTGCGCGAGCTTTATGCAGACAACTTAAAACGGCTTGACAAAGCGATTGATTTCTGCTGTGCAAATAACATTAGATTGTATCGCATGACTTCTGCGCTGTTCCCTTTTGCAGATACAGATTTGGGGGAAACAGTGCTGCACTCGATGGCTGAGGAATTGCGGAATACGGGCGATCGGGCAATTTCCCTCAACATCCGTTTGGTACTCCACCCGGATCAATTTGTTGTCCTCAGTTCCGACAAGCCTGATGTCGTTAAAAACAGCATTAAAATTCTGGCAACTCATGCTTTAATCTTAGATATGTTGGGACAGCCCCGATCGCCCTACGCACTGATGAACATTCACGGCGGTAAGGGCGATCGCACTTCGCAACTCACATCAGTCATCCGCGACTTACCCGAATCTATTCGATCGCGCTTAACCTTTGAAAATGACGAATACGCCTACAGTTCCTCAGAACTTTTAGAAGTTTGTCTCGAAACCGCAGTACCGATGGTTTTTGACGCGCACCACCACGTCATTCACGAACATTTAGAAAGTTACGACGATCCCAGCGTTGCCGAAATGCTCGCAGCAGCCCGCACAACTTGGTCAGTTCCTGAATTACAATTAGTCCACATATCCAACGGAAAAGAATTTTTTGCCGATCCGCGCCACAGCGATTTAATTACAGAAATGCCAGAGTGCTATTATCAAGCTCCTTGGATTGAAGTAGAAGCCAAATTCAAAGAATTAGCTATTGAAAAGTTGCGCGCCGAATGGTTGGGGGCGAATGTTCGGGAATTTAGTAATGTCTCGTAGGGGCGAGTCAGCAACAGGCTATCCGGCCTGTTCCACAAGAGTTAAATGTTGTTGTGGGGTGGGCTTCTAGCCCGCCCAAATCGCGATTATTGCCAAAAATTATGTGCGGACGATTCACTTTAAATACTTCAGGTCAAATCATCGCCGAATTCTTCAAACTGTCCGAAGTTCCCGACATCAAACCGCGATACAATATCGCCCCAACTCAATCAGTGGCGACAGTAACAGTTGAGCCAGAAAAAATGCAGCGACAGTTCCAATTTATGCGCTGGGGCTTGATTCCAAGTTGGGCAAAAGACATGAAAATAGGCAGTAAAATGATTAACGCGCGATCGGAAACTGTAGCCGAAAAACCTGCTTTTCGCAGCGCCATCAAGCACAGGCGATGTTTGATAGTCGCTGATGGTTTCTACGAATGGCTGCCGCTCTTAAAGCACAAACAGCCTTACTATTTTCAAATGGCGGAGGGCGCACCTTTTGCTTTTGCGGGTTTGTGGGAAAATTGGGAATCTCCCGAAGGAGAAAAGATTGTATCTTGTACTATAATTACTACCGCTGCTAACGAAACTGTGCAGCCGGTGCACGCTCGAATGCCTGTGATTCTCCCCGACAGCGCTTGGGAAGAGTGGCTCGATCCTGCTGTTAACAGCGCTCAGCAAGTTTTGCCGCTGTTAAAGCCGTATGCCTCTGAAGCAATGAAAGCAAAGGCCGTAAGTGCGATCGTCAACAGTCCCAGCAAAGACAGTCCTGAGTGCATTCAAGCGATCGAATAAACAAAGTCATTAGTCAGCAGTCATTAGTCCTTAGTTAACTCTTAAACATTAATAAATATGGAGTCATTAGTCAGCAGTCATTAGTCCTTAGTTAATTATTAAACATTAATAAATGTCCCACAAATATTCCCCATCAACAACTAATGACTAATGACTAATGACTAATGACTGATGACTAATGTTTAATTAGTTTCGGGATAGCTTCTAAAAGTTGGGCTTCGCTGTAAGGTTTGGTGAAATATTGATTTGCGCCTAATTCCATTGCCATTTGCCGGTGTTTTTCGCCGCTGCGGGATGTCAGCATGGCTACGGGGATTTTAGCAAACCGCTGGGTCGATCGCATCGATCGCAATAATTCAAATCCATCCATCCGGGGCATTTCAATATCCACAATCGCCAAACTGCAATCAAGACCGTTTTGCAGCTTTTCCAAAGCATCCACCCCGTCTTTCGCCTGCACGACTCGGTAGCGAGCACGAGTCAGCATCATAGACAGCAACTGCCGAATTGTATAGGAATCGTCCACAATCAAAATCTGCGGTGACTGACTCAAACTCGTTGCGGGCTGCAGTTTACCGGACACAGGGGCGATCGAACTATTGGCTAAAGAAGGTTGACCCACCAAATCATCCACATCCAAAATAGTCACAACTTTGCCGTCCCCCAAAATCGTACTCCCCAAAACCCCGCGAGGCTTGGATAGAGGCGGCGGCAAAGGTTTAACCACAATTTCCTGCTGGCCGATCAGCCGTTCCACAGCCACCGCCAGCATTCCTTCACTAGAAGCCAAAACCAGCACGGGAATGTGGTCTTGGGTCAAAGGGTCTGGAGACGGAGCATCGGGCCCCAGGACGCTGTATTCGAGCAAATCCTGCATCCTCACCAAACGAATAAATTCCTCCCGCCACCACAGCATCGGCTGATTGCCGGCGGTGTGAACTTCCGAAGCTTTGATGTGGAGAATCTCTTCGACTGCATCCAGCGGCACTGCTATTTTATTGCGATCGGTCTTCACCATCAAAGCATCAGTAATCGACAGCAACAGCGGCAGCTTGATGATAAAACTCGTACCTTTTCCCAGGCGAGAATCCACCTTCACAGTTCCCCGCACAGTCCGCAAATTTGTTCGCACCACGTCGAGGCCGACTCCCCGCCCCGAAAGGTCGCTGACTCCTTCTGCGGTGCTGAAACCCGGCCAAAACAGAAAATCGTAGAGTTCGGCAATGGAAAATTCTTGGGCTTGTTCCTCTGTCGCCAAACCTTTGTTGACAACTTTGCGGCGGATGATTTCCGGGTCAATGCCTTTGCCGTCATCGGCGACAGTAATAATAGTTTGGCCGCCTTGGTGGCGGGCTGTTATTTCAATTTGACCGCTGGCGGGCTTGCCGCTTGCTTGCCGAACTTCGGGCATTTCGATGCCGTGGTCGAAGGCGTTTCTCACTAAGTGTACTAAGGGGTCGCGCAAAGCATCGAGCAAACTTTCGTCAATTTTGGTATCTCTTCCCAGCAGCAGCAGGTTGACATCTTTATCGTAGGTGAGACACATATCCCGGAGCGCTCTGGGCAAGTGATCGACGGCGCGACTGAAACTGACGACTCGCAACTGCATGACGCGGCTGCGGAGTTGTTCGGTAATGCGGCGCAGTTGGTCGGTACTGCGCTCGAATTTCATGGCTAAGGTGTCTAATGTGGTAGCGGATTGAGAAATTGCTTCGGCTGTTTCGATGACTTCGGAGGCGGTGGAGTGGAACTCTGTATAACGATCCATCTCTAAGATATCGAAGTGAGAATGGGCGATCGAGGGAAATTCTGTTTGATATCCGGCAATTTTTCCCAGCAATTCCGAATTGCCGTTTCCCCCTTTCCAGTCTGCAAAACTCAGCCTGTCGTATTCTTCTCGCAACTGGCCGCCGAATTGGTTCAAATCTACGATACTGCGGCGGATGCGCTTGACTTCGCCGCGCAGTTCGGATTCTTGAAGTTCCAAATTTGTACGGTTGATAACTAATTCTCCGACTAGATTCACCAATTCTGTTAAGCGTTCTAAGTCTACGCGGATTGTTGGTCTTTGGGGGTTGGGG
>NZ_JBARVX010000231.1:0-12681 GCF_049646505.1 Microcoleus sp. | reverse complement strand
CCCCAACCCTCCCCTTATTAAGGGGAGGGAGTAAGAAATTCACAAATGATTTAGGATTGCTATATATGTGAATTCTGTAAATTTCGTTAATCAGAAATCCACCTGTTAAAAGAGCCGAAAATAAAATAAAGCGATTTTCTAAAGGGCGCGGTTGAATGCTACTTATATCATTTCCGGTAACACCGTCAGGTGATGTTGACTGTTGACTGTTGACTGTTGACTCGATTTTATTATTCCGATGCAACCGGAAACGATATTACTAATCCATAAGTAAAAGTACAAACAATCACTGGTACGGAACATAAAATCTGGAACATCCGAGTGAAAAATGCTACGCTGGGATTGGGTGAAAAATAAGGGTTAAAGAATAAATCGCTGCTTTTTAAACCAGAAAATTGAGTAAAAAATATCAAGACTGCGATTAGAAAAAAATAAACAATTGGCAACAAGAGCCGATCGATAAATAGTCATAAGCGATTGGCACAAAAATGCAGATTCACTGGTGAAACAGCCAAAAATCATATTACCGTTATTTCTGCTTTTTGCTAAACTAATTTAGTATTGTCAAAATGGTGACACTGATGCTGTCAGTAAAAGAAGCAGAATCGATCGTTCTAAATTTAGCGCCACCCCCCGACAGTCAGCGGGATGTAGAAACTGTAGACTTGCTGGCAGCATCGGGGCGAATCTTGGCTGCAAGCGTGACAAGTTCCCTGGATTTTCCCTATTGGGACAATTCGGCAATGGATGGGTACGCGGTGCGGTTTGCTGATGTGGAAAATTGCAGCGCCGAAAAACCAGCGGTACTCGAAGTAGTTGAGGAGATTCCAGCGGGATATCGGCCTCAAAATACGGTGCAGCCGGGCCAAGCGGCGCGAATTTTTACCGGTGCTGTGATGCCGGATGGTGCTGATACGGTGGTAATGCAGGAAGAAACGAGGCGTGAGGGCGATCGTATTTTTGTCTTAGTTTCTCCTGAAAAACCGCAAACTTTTGTCAGGCACAAAGGCGCTTTTTATCAAGCAGGAACAAATTTACTAAATCCGGGTACTGTGATTAACGCCCCAGAAATGGCGGTGCTAGCAACTGCACAGTGCCTTCAAGTTCCTGTTTATCGGCGTCTGCGGGTAGCAATTTTTTCGACTGGTGACGAATTGGTATCGCCAGACCAACCTTTGAGTGCGGGTAAACTGGTAGACTCGAATCAGTATGCTTTGACAGTGTTGTTGGTACAAATGGGATGCGAGCCGATTAGATTGGGAATAATTCCCGATAATAAAGATGCCCTGCAAAAGGCGATATATCGGGCTGTTTCGACAGCGGATGTGGTGCTTTCTACGGGCGGTGTTTCGGTAGGAGATTACGATTATGTTGAAAAAGTTCTGGCAGATTTGGGAGGTAAGATTCACATTCAGGCTGTGGCGATCAAACCGGGAAAACCTTTAACGGTTGCTGCATTTAAAAGAAGTGAAAAAACACCTGATGCGCCGATTTCGAGTTCGGATTGTCTTTATTTTGGTTTGCCGGGAAATCCGGTTTCAGCTTTAGTCTGCTGCTGGCGGTTTGTTGTACCTGCTTTGAGAAAGATGTCTGGGCTGGGTGCGGATGCTTGGGGGCCGGAGTTTGTCAAAGCTAGGTGCAATGCTGAGTTGCGCTCCCCAGGCAAGCGGGAAACTTATGTTTGGGGTAAACTGTATTTAGTTATGGGAGTGTGGGAATTTGAACCTGCTAGCGGCAGTCAAAACTCCGCCAACTTAATTAACCTTGCTAATACAACTGGTTTAGCAGTTTTGCCAGCAGCAGAAACCTGGATTCCCCCAGGCGAATTTGTTGAAGTTTTAAAAGTTAGTCATTAGTCATTGGTCATTAGTCATTAGTCATTAGTCATTAGTCATTAATCTTCCTTCTTCCTTCTTCCTTCTTCCTTCTTCCTTCTTCGTTCTTTTTACCCTGAGCGAAGCCGTTATAGCCTTCTTCCTGATGACGTTGGACGTTCGCTCGGAGGAGACAGCACTAATGACTACTATAGCCTTTCAAGCGAAAGATGAGGTACTATCCGGGATAGGGCATAGGGCTATGGGCATAAGGCATCGGGCATCGGGCATAGGGCATACCTCACTTTTGTGAGAACCGCTATAACTAATGACTAATGACTAATGACTACTGACTAATGACTACTAACTAATGACTACTGACTACTGACTACTGACTACTGACTTCTTCCTTCATCCTTCATATTATGAAAATTTTAATTGTCGAAGACGATCCGATGATGCAACTGGGGTTAGAACAAGTATTAGCAGATTCGGCAGACATCGAAATAGTAGGAACAGCAGAAGACGGCTATTTAGGAGTAGCTGCTGCACTCAAACTCAAGCCCGATATTATTGTGATGGATATCGGTTTGCCGAGACTAGACGGCATAGCAGCCACTCAAAAAATTAAAGCAGAAATGCCGGAAGTTCGAGTGGTAATGTTAACTTCTCACACGGCAGAAACTGAAATTATTGCTGCTCTTTCTAGCGGTGCTGATGCTTATTGTATTAAGGGTGCTTCCGCAGACAGGCTGTTAGCGGCGATTGCGGCGGCAGCAGAGGGTGCTACATACCTCGACCCTCAAATTGCCCGCACTGTCATCGAGCACCTCAAACCCCCGATGCCTGCTTCTACAACTACTTTTGGTCAGTTGTCGCAGCGGGAGTTGGAGGTGTTAAAGTTAATGGTGGAAGGTAACAGCAATCCAGAGATAGCAGCGGCGCTTTACTTGAGTCCAAATACTATTAAAACTCACGTTCGCGGTATTATGAATAAGTTGGCTGTGGATGACCGCGTGCAAGCGGCAGTTGTAGCGCTGAGAACCGGGTTGGTTTAAAGAAGTCATTAGTCATTAGTCAGCAGTCATTAGTCATTAGTCATTAGTCAGCAGTCATTAGTTATTTGCTAGCAATTCCCAATGACCAATTCCCTATGCCCTATGCCCAATTCCCAATTTCCTATGCCCAATTCCCAATTTCCTATGCCCAATTCCCAATTCCCAATTCCCAATTCCCTATGCCCAATTCCCAATTCCCAATGCCTAATTCCCAATTCCTAATTCCCAAAAAGTTTATGTCTGAGTGGATAGAAATCGGTACAATTGTAGCAGCTCAAGGTTTGTACGGGGAAGTGCGAGTCTATCCCGATTCGGATTTCCCGGAAAGATTTATCGAACCGGGGAAGCGGTGGCTTTTGCGCCCTAACAAAAGTGAACCGGAACCGATCGAGTTTTTGGGCGGTCGCTACATTCCGGGCAAAGGGCTGTATGCTGTAGAGGTGGAGGGTGTGGAAGACCGCGATGGCGCTGAGGCGCTGCGGGGCTGTAAGTTGTTTGTGGAAAAGACCGATCGACCTTACCTCGAACCCGATGAGTTTTACGTCCTAGATTTGATCGGTATGGAAGTTTTTAACCAGTTAACCGGGCAAATTTTAGGCAAGGTAAGCAATATTATTCCTGCAGGTAACGACCTTTTAGAAGTAGAAACAAATCTAACGCCGGAAATTGTCGTCCCCAGCCTAGAAAAGTCCAAAAAGGCTGAAACTCCCAAAGCAAACGCTGACCCCAGAAACACCCGCAAACCACGAAAAATCCGCGCTAAACAGCCTAAATCAACAAAAGTTTTGATTCCTTTCGTGCAAGAAATTGTACCAATTGTTGACTTAGAAAAAGGTAGAATGGAAATTGTACCTCCTCCTGGTTTGTTGGAATAATATCAAAATATTAGGGTGCGTCGCTAGCGAAATTTTGACGGCTATTTGAGGGGCGAGAAGCGGCGCACCCTACCGCTACAATTAAGCAAAATCAATTACAACCCAGCGCCTTTCCCCAGAAGCCGCGATCCATCAAATCTTCAGTTGGCTAGAGGGTTAAAAGTCAATACTCTTGAATTAAGACTGTTCTAGAGAGCTAGCGGTTCTCAAGCGTTGTGGCCCGGTTTGCCCGGTTTGGCCGATGCCATATACCCGACAGCTCCTCATATTTCTGAGAAATGCTATAAAATACTGTGTCTCTAGATATTAACTATCATGTCTTTGATTAGTATATCGTACTATTAAATAACTAATTGAAAGGGCAAAAATCGCCGCAGCTAGACCGATCAAATCCGAGGCAGTTTTTTTTTCTAGGTCTAGAATAATTATTTTTCTAGATACGGCTATTAAAGAAGTTACAATTACTAGCTCTACCTGAATTACGTGTTTTCTTAGATAAGCTGTAATATTTTCCAATATTTCCAGAGCAATTAAAACATTTAAAAACAGCCCAAATATGACAAACAACGTATCTTTTAACAAAGTCTCGTCGTGGTCGTTTAGCAATTCTTTTGTTAAATAAATTACTAAATCGCAAACGCTGACGATGATTACCAAAATCATCGCCAGTGAGAGAATTTTAGATATTATTACTTCTACACTTTCTGTAAAATGCAGAAAATTTTCATCACTGCCTAACTTAGAAATTTTCCTGAATATTTTTTTGAGCATACCCGCGAGTTCGTGTCGGTTGAATTGTCTGCAATCAAATTTTGTTCTGTGGTGGGGGCGGGTGTATATATCGATAGGCGATTGTCAGCCCCCATCCCGGCCGGACAAGCAGTTGCTCTTGCCTCAACCCCTACTCCCCTACAAGCAGGGCGAGTCGGAGGTATGCGAAGGGGTTCTCCCGGCAAGAAACAGTGTTAACCCAAGTGTATTGGTATATATAGCATTTCGAGCGAAAAATGAGGTGCCGCTGGCCTCCGCGGGCATAGACCTCCGCGGGCATAGACCTCCGCGGGCATACCTCACGACGATTGAGAACCGCTATAGATTGTTTTTCTGAATTATAGTGGTTGAAACCGACCCCTACAAATATTGCGCTTAATTTACCGCCCAGCCTATGATATCGTTTCCGGTTGCATCGGAATCATAAAATCGAGTCAACAGTTAATACCAATTTCATAAAGTAGCGCTAGATATTACCCCCCCCAACCTCCCGCGATTTCGGGGGGGAGCTAAAACTTCATCCATACCACATATGAAAGAAAAATGGTATAACACTCAACCATTCAGTTTTTCGACCCGCCCGCCAACAGTCAGTAGGGGCGGTGCCAAGAGTGCGGGCCCTGTTAACAGTCAACAGCCAACAGCCAACAGTCAACAGCCAACAGCCAACAGTCAACAATTCCCCAGAAGTGCAACCGGAATTGATATGATTTGTCATCATTGAATAAAATTTTCGCACAAAAAAGCCTCAAACTATTGTCTAGCAATATTTTGAGGACTTCAAGAATTGAGGCGATCGCACAATCAACTATCTATTCTCAACAAATAGTGATTGTTGACTTGGTTTTCGCCCCGGCAAACACACGATCGAGCTAAAATTTAGCTCTGGTGGTTTAGTAGCGAGAGGAGCGGTTGTTGTTGCCCCAGTTACCGCTGTTAGAAGAACCACGTTCTTCGCGGGGTTTTGCCTTATTGACCTTGAGGTCGCGACCCATCCACTCAGCACCGTCAAGAGCCTCAATGGCTGCGGTTTCTTCTGCTTCAGTAGACATTTCTACGAAAGCGAAACCACGCATCCGACCTGTTTCACGGTCAGCAGGCAATTGAATGCGCTTTACTGTTCCGTACTCTGCAAAAGTTTGGCTGAGGTGCTCCTGCGTTACTTCGTAGGATAAATTGCCGACATAGATTGACATTGAACATTCTCCAGAATCGAGGTTGTAGAGATTTAAATCCGGAGGAACGCCGATAGAACGAACTGTACTGCCGAAAATAAAGCTTTGTAAAAAAATCATAGCACCTATACCTGTAAACTGCAATTTTTTTACTCGATCGATCCAAAAGAAGATCCGAGGCGCAATCCCCGAGGAAAAACCCCGAATCAACAAGGAAAAACTCACAATTAATTTAATTCTCCCGGTTCCCCGGCACATCCCGATCGAGCGGTTCTGTGGGTGCGTTCTGGTCAAAGTTGCTCGACCGACAGAAGTTTGGACCGAAAGTACAGCAACCGGGGATTCTGCCATACTCTACTGCCTAGAAACCGGATTCCTTAACAAAAAATTATGATTTTGTCTGAGTCTGCGGGACGAAACCCAGGCGATGGTATTGATGCCGCTACACAAGGTGTGACACCCCAAACTTAGAGGGCAGCTCGAGCAGGAACGGCAACGGTAGATTTTTCCCAATTAAATTCCTCAACTTCTGCAACAACCGCCGGCGCAGTTTCGGCCCCCACCAACACCAATTGCACCGCACAAGCTTTTAACTCGGGCTGTTTGGAATCGGGACAACTTGCCGAATGAGTCATAGCATTGGCTTCAGCTTCTTCGGCCCACAGAGCACCCCAGTGCATCGGTACAAATAGCGTACCGGGGGCGATCGCCTTAGTAACTTTTGCCGGAAACCGAGCCTTGCCGCGGCGCGATCGAACTTCCAGCAAATCCCCCTCATTAACCTGCAATTTCGCAGCATCGCGCGGGTGAATTTCCAAAAACGGATCGGGATGCAATTGATTAATTTTCTCAGTTCTACCCGTGCGCGTCATCGTGTGCCAGTGTCCGTAAACTCTCCCCGTCGTCAACACAAACGGATAGTCAGGATCGGGAGGTTCAGCGAGTCCCCGCGAGTGATAAGCCGAAAATTTTGCCCGCCCGTCGGGAGTGTGAAAACGCCTGTCAGTATACAGCCGTTTCGCTTCGTTGGCTGGATGCGGAGGCTCGTTTTCGGGACAGGGCCACTGCTGGGGGCCTTGGAGGCGCAAATATTCGTGACTCAGGCCAGTTACATCGCAAGGCCTGCCCCTTGTCAACTGCACAAACTCTTGATATACATCAGCGCTGCTGTCGAAAGCAAAATGTTCGGCAAAACCCAAGCGGCGGCCGACTTCTGCAAAAATGCTCCAGTCATCGCGCGCTTCACCTGAAGGAATGTCGAAGCCCGGGCCTAGGGTGACGCGGCGTTCGGAATTGGTCATCACTCCGGTTTTTTCGCTCCACTGGGTTGCCGGCAGCAGGATGTGGGCGTAGGCTGAGGTTTCCGTGGGATAATAAGCTTCTTGATAAATCGTCAAGGGCGATCGCAGCAAAGCAGCCTTTGTCCGTTCCAAATCCGGCATACTCACCACCGGATTAGTAGCTGCAATCCACAGCAACTCGACATCGCCAGTTTCCAATCCCAAAATCATCTCCCAAGCAGTGCGGCCCGGATTTGGGGAAATGCTTCCCGGTGCAATGCCCCAAAACTCCTCAACTTGGGTTCTGTGTTCGGCATTTTTCACAAATCTGTAACCGGGGAGCAAGTGAGAGAGTCCTCCGGCTTCCCGTCCTCCCATCGCGTTTGGCTGGCCGGTGAGGGAAAACGGGCCGCATCCCGGTTTGCCGATTTGACCGGTCATCAAGTGCAAATTAATCAGCGATCGCACCTTTGCCGTACCTTCGGAGGACTGGTTGATGCCCATCGACCACAGCGACAAAACCCGCTGCGACTGTTCCCAATAACGGGCAGCAGTTTCTAAATCGCTAACACTAATACCGCAGCGCGAGGCGACAAAATCCGGCGTGTAGCTACTAATAACTTCCGCAAAAGCTGAAAAATTCTCCGTGCAGTCCTGAATAAATTCAGGATCTATTGCCCGTTTTCGCAACAGTAAATATGCAATTCCATTGAACAAATCTATATCAGTACCGGGCTTAATTGCTAAGTGCAAATCTGCCGCTTCAGCAGTCGGAGTCCGCCTCGGATCTACCACAATCATCTTGACATTTGGATTTTTTTTGTGATATTTTGCCAAACGGTTGAACACAATTGGGTGGCATTCTGCCGTATTGCTACCGACAATAAAAGCGCAATCAGTTAATTCTAAATCGTCGTAACAGCAAGGCGGCCCGTCCGAACCAAAACTTTGAACGTATCCCGAAACTGCTGAAGACATACACAAGCGAGAATTTGCATCAAAATTATTTGTACCCAGACAACCTTTGATGAGTTTCTGAGCAACATAATAATCTTCTGTTGCGAATTGACCCGAACCGTAAACGCACAAAGCATCGGGGCCGCTGCTACTGCGAATTGTTTGGATGCGGTTAACAATGGCATCGAAAGCTTCGTCCCAACTAGCGCGGCGGAAGGGTTGATCGAGAGTGTCTCGCATCATCGGATACAGCAGCCGATCGCTCCGAATGGACTCTGCTACCGTTGCTCCCTTAATACAAACCATACCCTGACTTGATGGGTGATTGCGATCGCCCCGAACTTTCCAACTTTGTTTTTTGTCGGGAACAACTTCTAGACCGCAACCTACGCCGCAGTAAGGGCAAAGAGTTTTTATAGTTTCCATCTGATGATTGTAGATGCTAATTTTTGAAAGCTCATGGATAATTGGTAATTTGTCATTATAATCAGAACAAATTGTTCCCAACAATGTATCAATTATTACAAAATTACCCAATAAACGCTTCACAGCAGCGGAAAATACCCTGATTTACAATTAACCGCTGTCTTGCTAAAACTCGCGATAACTATTATTTGCAGCCAGTTTGTGACAGATTCTAACTCCCCTGTAAAACAGCGGGCGAATACACTAATTGCCAATTTCATAAAGTAGCGCTAGATATTACCCCCCCAACCCCCCCCGCGATTTCGGGGGGGCTTCGGACTTCATCCATAGCACATATGAAAGAAAAATGGTATAATTGCCAAAAACGGAAACCAGACACTCCTGATTCGATATCCCAAATTTTAGACTTTCGTTCAAGTTCCCAGATTTATCTGTGAAATTAATTTTTAAGCTCAAATTTTGAATGCGAAAATCGACTGACTTGGTTGTTCGCAGCAATCTAAGATCCGCGCGCGGGAAGATTTCGCCTACTCGGCTGTTTTAACTTCTAATACGCCGCTGGGGCTAAAAGTTACTTGGAATTCAGCAGTTGTTCGATCGCCTGCGACGACACCTGCAGGAGTTTGCAAAACCGGCAGAGGCGTTTCTGTGACAAAATCTTTAGCTGCTTGATTTGTAGGATCGAACTGTAGGATATCGCCGTTTTGTTTCACTTTGACCCGATAAGTTAAACTTTCGGTAAATGTCGGAGTTGTCCTCCAATTTTGGTCAATTTGTGCATATAACTGGTTTTCGATCGCATCGAGTTCAGTTTTGTCAGAAATCCCTGATGCGGGGCTGTTAGTCGCAACAGGCGAGGTCGGGGCGATCGGCGCAGGGCTAGCTGCGATCGGCGCAGGGCTAGCTGCGATCGGCGCAGGGCTAGCTGCAATCGGCGCAGGGCTAGCTGCGATCGGCGCAGGGCTGGGGGGAGAACTCACAACCGCCGCTAAAGTAGCCATTGCTACGAACCCCGACACTGCGAGGATGCCGACTTTGAGTCGCGAAGCTTTTACGGGTTCGGTAGCGTGGGGCGTAAAAGATACCTCTGGCCTTGGCCTGTCAGCAACCGCAGACTTTTTGCCAGCAGGTACTGGTAGGGGTATCGCGACGGTTTCTGTTTCCGAGTCCGTTGCTTCCTCTTCTTCGTGGTGGGCGTAGCGGGAGAACAAAAACTCCAAAGCAAAATTCCGGAGTTCGTAATATTTCGGGTCTTCCATAACCCGCGTGCGGTTGCGGGGACGACTGAAGGGAATGTGCATATCTTCGCCGATGGAAGCTGCAGGCCCGTTGGTCATCATCACGATGCGATCGGCTAAAAACAAAGCTTCATCAATATCGTGAGTAATCATGATGACGGTAATTTTGTGCTCGCGCCAGATTTTGAGCAATTCTTCCTGCAATTCTTCCCGCGTAATCGGGTCTAGAGCTCCGAAAGGTTCGTCCAAAATCAACAGTTTGGGGCGAGTTGCTAGAGCTCGGGCGATCGCCACCCGCTGTTTCATCCCCCCGGACAATTGGCCCGGTCTTTTATTACCAGCTTCGGTCAGCCCCACTAATTCTAAGTTTTGTTTGACGATCGCATTGTGTTCCTCTGCGGACTTGTCAGCATAAACACTTTCAACACCGAGGTGGATGTTTTCAGTAGCAGTCAGCCAAGGTAGTAGCGAGTAGTTTTGAAATACCACCATGCGATCGGGGCCGGGTTCAGTAATCGGCGAACCTTCCAAAGCAACTTCTCCGCTGGTCGGCCCGTTGAATCCCGCAATCATGTTCAGCAAAGTTGATTTTCCGCAGCCGGAGTGACCGATCAAACAAATAAATTCGCCTTCATTAACAGTCAGATTTACACCGTCGAGAATGACAAAAGGTTTGTCAGGTTCTTTCTGATTGTTGTAAACCTTGGATACGTTTTTTATCGTTAAAAAGCCGGGTTTTTCGGTCTGAAGATTAGTAGTTTCCGGGGTTGTTAGAGTTTGCATATTTTCAGATAATGGCTGGTGTTTTTGAGGATTAGACATGAACCTTTTAGATTGATAGGGATTTTGGGAGTTGTGGAAATCGGAAAATGTGGAGTCTTGTTTCCCGATTCCTTGCTCCTAATTTCCTCTTCCTAATTACTGGTTATGCAGCAGGGATTTTGATAGAACACTGACTGCCTATTTGTTCAATTAAGATTTCTTCAATTCGGAGGCCGCGCTTGATTTTGACATTCTGAAGATAGTCGATCGGGTCGTCTAGATTAAACACAGTGCCGTCAAATAGCTCGATCGTCCGACGAACTCTCGAAATATCCGGCAAACCCAACTCGCGGACTGCTTGACCGAAAACATCGGGCCGCAAAACTCGATCGACCACTTCCACCCAGTTTTTCGGGAACGGAATCAGACCCCAGCGGGCCATCTGCGCCATCACCCACACCATTTCTAGGCGGTCTGGACAATTGGTTTTGTCAACGTAGAACTGGTTGAAGTTGTAGAGCATTTCAGGTTCTACCTCGGTGCCGCAGTTGTACGGATCGAGGAATCCAGGGCGGATGTTTTTGGAGTCTGCGCCGATGTATTGTTCTTGACAAATCAATCCCAGCACTTCTTCGCGGTTGCGGCGGTCGTCGCAGTAGTCGCAGGCTTCCAAAAGCGCTTTGACGAGGGCGACGTGGGTTTGAGGATATTTCTGAGCCCAATCTTCGGTAACACCGAGAACTTTTTCGATGTGTCCGGGCAGAATGTCGAGGGAACGGGCGATGACAAAACCACTACCGTCGTTGACTGCGTAGGAGTTCCAGGGGTCGCCGGCGCAGTAGCCGTCAATGTTACCTGCTTTTAAATTCGATACCATCTGCGGGGGCGGAATCACGGTCAAGCCCACGTCGAGGTCGGGGTCGATGCCGCCGGCGGCCAGCCAGTAGCGGAACAGCAGATTGTGCATGGAGGCGGAGTGTACCATCCCCAATGTGTGAGCTTTGTCGGGGGTGCTGGCGATCGCAGCTTTGAAATCCTCTAATGTCCGAATACCTTGTTTGTAGAGGTGTTTGCTCAAAACAATCGAATTGCCGTTGCGAGACAGGGTGAGGGCGCTACAGACTGGCACCGGTTGCTCGCCGTCCAATCCCAACAACATGGCGATCGGCATTCCTGCGACCATTTGCGCCGCATCCAGCCGTCCTTGGGCTACCCCTTTGGCAATTGCTTTCCAGCTTGGTTCGCGCACGAGGGTAACTTCTTCTAAGCCGTGGGCTTGGAAGAATCCTTTTTCTTTGGCTACTACTAAGGGCGCGCAGTCGGTGAGGGGAATAAATCCGATGTCGAGGTTGACTTTTTCCAGGCCGTTGCGGGCGATCGCGGGTAGTTGTTGTTGGGCCCGGCGCTGTTTGACGCGCTTTTGCTGGTTGAGGAAGTAAACCATTTCGTTGCGTAGCGCGTAGTAACTCGGATGGTTGACAACTTCCATGCGCTTGCGGGGGCGGGGAATGTCCACTTCGAGGATTTGTCCGATTTGCGCTTCCGGGCCGTTGGTAAGCATGACAATGCGATCGCTCAACAACAAAGCCTCGTCAACGTCGTGAGTTACCATCACGCTGGTGACTTTGCTTTCCTGGCAAATTTTCATCAACTGGTCTTGCAAACCGCCGCGAGTTAAAGCATCAAGAGCACCGAAAGGTTCGTCTAACAGCAGCAATTTCGGGCGAATCGCGAGGGCGCGGGCGATCGCCACCCGCTGTTTCATCCCCCCAGAAATTTCCCCAGGCCGTTTTTTGGCAGCTTGTCCGAGTCCTACTAATTTAATGTGGTGTTCTATGACTAATTCGCGCTCTTCTTGAGTGTTACCGCTGTAGATTTCATTCACTGCGAGGGCAATATTTTCGCGAACAGTCAGCCAAGGAAGCAGCGAATAATTTTGAAACACTACCATCCGATCCGGGCCTGGATCGCGGACTTCGCGCCCTTCTAAAATAATCCCGCCCTGACTTGCTGTATCCAGGCCGGCAATGATATTTAGCAGTGTCGATTTGCCGCAGCCAGAGTGTCCGATCAAGGAGATAAATTCTCCCTTTTGAATTTTAAGTTCGATATTTTTAAGAGCGATGTATTGCCCGCCATTTGGCAGATTAAATACGCGGTCTACGTGGTCTACTTCAACAAATATTGACATGATTTTTTTTAGGTAGTTTTTACTTGGTAGATGCTAATTATTTTAATTGGTTATTGGTTATTGGTTATTGGTTATTGGTTATTGGTTATTGGTTATTGGTTATTGGTTATTGGTTATTGGTTATTGGTTATTTG
>NZ_JBARVX010000230.1:0-26314 GCF_049646505.1 Microcoleus sp. | reverse complement strand
TCCAGAGGCTCCGCCTCGCTCCTTCCCTCGTTCCCCTCGTTCCCAGGCTCTGCCTGGTAACGCATATCCAGAGGCTCCGCCTCGCTCCTTCCCTCGTTCCCCTCGTTCCCAGGCTCTGCCTGGTAACGCATATCCAGAGGCTCCGCCTCGCTCCTTCAAATAAATAAATCATCCGACTCAAAAATCAATCAAATCAACTACCAACAATCCATCGCGATCGAGATAATTGCGATAACTAGAATATCTCCAACAAGCTGGATCGTCCACATAGCCGCGCCTGACCGGATTATTGTGAATGTACTCCAATTTTTGCAACAGCATTTCCTCGTTCAAAATAGCTTGTGGGTGAAACCCTTCTTGCCATAGCTGGTATTTTTGGTTTTTTTTGTGTAGTTTTTTATAGAATTCGAGTTGCTCCAGAATGTTGGTAGTTTTATTTTTTTCAAGCAAGTCAATTATGGAGCGAGCAGTAAATGATTTAAAATTCCTCATTTGTGTTGACAGTTCTGAAGAAGTTACGATTAAATGCAAATGATTTTCCATCAGAACGTAACCGTGCAAAGCCCATCGCTTCTCCCGCTGCATAAAACTTAAGGAATTTAAGACTATTTGTACTATTTCTGGCTGAATGAATACAGGAATCCAGTTGATAATTGTACAGGTGACAAAGTGCGGTTGATTCTCGGAGTATATTACTTTGTATCTACTTCTTCCCATTGTGGCGATCGAGGGTTTTTGAGATGGTTAAGACGAGGCGGAGCCTCTGGATATGCGTTACCAGGCAGAGCCTGGGAACGAGGTAAAAACTAGGTAAAGCTAGGTAAAGCTAGGTATAGGGTTAAGGCGAGGCGGAGCCTCTGGATATGCGTTACCAGGCAGAGCCTGGGAACGAGGTATTCAGGGTTAAGACGAGGCGGAGCCTCTGGATATGCGTTACCAGGCAGAGCCTGGGAACGAGGTAACGAGGTAAGCCTGGGAACGAGGTAACGAGGTACAGGGTTAAGACGAGGCGGAGCCTCTGGATATGCGTTACCAGGCAGAGCCTGGGAACGAGGTAACACGAGGTAACTAATGATTGACGATCGCCATATCACGCTTATCCTGATACAATCAAGTGAGATTAAAAACTTTAATTTTTTGTAATTATACCATGACTAGCCCTACTGCAACTCTTTTAATTTCCTGTCCCGATCGCAAAGGACTTGTCGCCTTACTTGCTAATTTTATCGCATCCCATAACGGCAATATTATTCATGCAGATCACCATACTGATTTTACCGCAGGATTATTTTTAAGTCGTCTGGAATGGCAATTAGACGATTTCGACTTGAAAACCGAAGAAATCACACCAGCTTTTAGTGAACTTGCCCAGGATTTACAAGCAAGTTGGCAATTACATTTCTCCTCAAAAGTTAGACGGATTGCGATCTGGGTAAGTCGTCAAGATCATTGTTTGTTAGACTTGATTTGGCGGCAGCGCTCTCAAGAAATCTGGGGTGAAATTCCGCTGATTATTAGCAATCATGAAAGATTAAAACCTATTGCTGCACAATACGGTATAGATTTTGAGTATATCCCCATTACTAAAGACAATAAAGTTATTCAAGAATCACAACAGTTAGAAATCCTGAAAAATTATAATATTGATTTAGTGGTTTTGGCGAAATATATGCAGGTTTTGAGCCAAGATTTTTTGAGATTATTTCCCAACGTGATTAATATTCACCATTCATTTTTACCCGCATTTGTGGGGGCAAATCCCTATGGACGGGCTTATGAAAGAGGGGTAAAAATTATCGGTGCAACAGCTCATTACGTTACCCCCGATTTAGATGCGGGGCCGATTATTGAGCAAGATGTGGTGCGCGCGAGTCACCGCGATGAAGTGTCGGATTTAGTTCGCAAAGGTAAAGATTTAGAAAGAGTTGTTTTGGCAAGGGCGGTGCGATATCATTTGCAAAATCGTGTTTTAGTTTATGGCAATCGGACTGTTGTTTTTGCTTAATTTTTGCACTTGACTCGCGTTTTTTAGGTGACTTCACAGGTAAGGTTTTTTTGGCGAAAAAGTAAGTCGCTTTGAGGCTAAATAAACCGGGTTTTTTACCTTGTTTTACGACTGAAACCTGTGGATTTTTGTCAAAAAACCCGGTTTTTGACTGCGCTTGTATCTAGCAGTATCATCTAGAAAGATGCGCGCCGGCTCAAACTAAGCAGAATAAAATCAGCAATCTGGGGAATGCGAGGTGCATGAAATAATCGATCCTCGCATTTTATTTAGGATCGAAAACTTAATAACTTAAACACCTCCTACACTCCTCTCTCCTGTAAGTTGTCAGATCAAAGGAGGCAGAGCCTCCGCACCTGCATTACCAGGCAGAGCCTGGTAACGAGCAGTCGCTTAAGTTATTAAATTTTCATTCCTTATTGCTGGAGGTTACATTCTGGCGAATAATGTTTCAGTATAAGCTCGATCGATCAATTTGCGAGCTACCGTCTGAATTCCCGTATGTTCGTAATAATTGGTAGTCATGTCCAAAAAGGCGGCGACATAATCCAATTTGTCATCGGTAATATCAACGTATTGCTTGAGATTTCCTAAAACTGTGGCGGGAGTTAAGCCGCGAGACTGCACTAAATTGTTCATCCAACCTTGGGCTGAGGCGAAGGTTGTTGTGACGAATCCGAATTTTTGGGCGTTATTTGCGCCGGGAATTAGGTTGCTGATGTTTTGGAATGTTGAGTTTTGCTGCAAGGTTGAAGGATTTAAGCCGCCTAGGGTGTTTTGCGCTACTCGAAGGAAGTCCGGGCCGAGGGGAATTAAACCGTCAGCGCATACTAATGCAGCCATCCGCATTAGAGATTCGTCTTTGTATTGTGATAAGTGATTGGTAAAGTTTCCCGCGTTGTCAAGGGAAATTTTGTTAAGCTTGCAAAAGACTATGAGTTCGATCGCCACTTTGAGGCATAAATCTATAGTTTGAGAAATGTCAGCCTTGGGAGTGAGGCGGCTCATAAACGAGAGAAAGCCGATTTTTTCGCCGATTTTATTCGCCATAGCGGTTGCGCCCAAGGCACTGTCGGCGCTGTCTGCAAGCTGGTAAAGCTTGACTGCGCCTTGATAGGGCTCGTTGGGGTTGGCGTAAAGCTCGATCGCCCGATCGCGAATTTTCCCAACTAATTTGCGCTTTGTTTCCCCTGTCACCGCTTGAATAGTATTATCAAAACCCGTGAGATTGTTCCACTCTCCCGGAACCACAAAATCGAGGGATTTGAGCATCATCACAGTAATCCCAGAAGACGGCAAATTGTCAACCAATTCCACAATAGACTTGCTCATCACAAACTCCTGAATAGCCAGATTTAAAAGTGTTCTTCCAAATACTCCAACTTCCATAAATCCGATTCCAGATTTCCGGTAAAATCCGCAGAATTAAGTAGACAAGTGCCAAGAACAATTAAACAGCGAGAGCCAGTTGTGCACTACTCCTGTTTTTTATCTCCTCTCTAACTCTGCGTTCTCTGCGGCCTCTGCGGTTCATTTAAAAAAAGTTAAGTTTCATTATACATACCGACTAAAACCGCGTAGATATGTTAGAATTGATAGCGCAAAAAAGAAAAACATAAAATATGACTGTTGCAGTTAACAAAACTCCGGGATTAGCATCGCGCTTAGTAAATGGCGTACTCTCCATCAAACCTTTGGCCGATTTAGCCAAACACCAAGCGCGGGAAATGATGATTGGAAGAGCCGAAAAAATCGGAGTGCATTGGCGGCAGGAAGCCCAAGCACTTTTAGCCCGGAATTGGGATGCAGAATTGCTCAGCGTAGAAAATCCCGATCTTGTTTACCCGAAATATTATCTAACTTCATTTCACGCCTACGAAAAAGGTAATATGAGTTGGGAAGCCGCCACAGAAGTTGAAGTTGCAGCCCGTGCCGTTCATGCGGGAATTTGGCCCGAAGCCGGTGCAGGAGGCGATGCCAAACTCCGCGCCAGCTATCACGAAATCGTTAAATCTCAAATTGCCAAAACACCGCAAGATATTGTCGATTTGGGATGCAGCGTAGGAATGAGTACCTTTGCGCTTGGGGAGGTTTACCCGGAAGCAAAGATTGTCGGTGTTGATTTGTCGCCTTATTTTTTAGCAGTTGCTCAATACCGTTCTCAACAAAAAAAATCTGAATCTTTAAATCAAAAATCTCCGACTTGGGTGCACGCTGCTGCTGAATCTACTGGTTTACCTGCTAATGCTTTTGATTTAGTTTCTATTTGTCTGGTTTGTCACGAGTTGCCGCAGAAAGCTGCGAAGGAAGTATTTCGGGAAGCGAGGCGTTTGCTGCGTGTTGGCGGACATTTGACAATTATGGATATGAATCCTCAGTCGGAGGTTTATGCTAAAATGCCTCCTTATATTTTGACTTTGCTCAAGAGTACGGAGCCTTATTTGGATCAGTATTTTGGGTTGGATATTCAGCAGGCTTTGGTTGATTCTGGTTTTGCCCAACCTACAATCACTTGCAATACAGTCCGACACCGGACTATTGTTGCTGAAGCAGTAAATAGTTCGGTTTGATCTTAGAAAATCTTGGTAGTTGATGACATTTTTCAAGTGTCATCAACTATCTATTAGTCCCTCTCTGCTGGGACTTCGTTTGTATAGGATCGGTTTCAACCGCCGGACTTTTTAAATCTGAGATTAACATATTGCGCTATGCTACCGTAGATACTTTTTCGTACTCTTCACTGTGTTTTTGCACTGCATCCCAGATATCAACTTTTTGCTGAAGATTGAGCCACAGTTGAGGGCCATTCCCCAACGCTTTCCCAATCCGAATTGCCATATCTACTGTAATTGGTCTTTGACCTAAAACAATTTCGCTGACACTGCGGCGGGATACACCAAGTATCTCAGCAAACCTGGTTTGAGTCATTTCAATATCTTCAAGCACATCTGAAATGACCTCGCCCGGATGTACTGGTCTGACTTTCCTCCCTTGAATTATGTCTTTTATGTCTTTCATGCAATTTTCCTTACGGTTTAAGTTAAATTTTAGGTTGGTTTACTGAGCTTGTCACATGATATACAATTGAAGCAAAGCCTAAAAGGTTATAGGTATGACTCCGGTATCCGACACACCAGCGACTATTATTCGTACAGAACGAGGACTGACGATTTCAGGCACTCGACTCACTCTCTATGATGTTATGGATTTTCTGAAAGCTGAGTATTCACCAAAGTTGATTCGTAATAAATTTAACCTCACAGACGATCAAATTAACGCTGCTATGTCTTACATTGAAGCAAATCGCGATCGACTTGAAATTGAGTATCAACAGGTATTGCAAACAAGAGCAGAAATTCGCTCCTATTGGGAAAATCGCAACCGCGAACGGTTCGATCGCATTGCAATGATGCCCCGCAAACCCGGACAAGAAGCTCTTTGGGCAAAACTTGAGGAGCAAAAAGCGAGACGTGCCGCACAGCAATGATGACTTTTCTCGTTGACTTTAATCTTGACGGCTATGCTCTTCTTTTGCTGGGAATCTTGACAAAACTCGGCTGGCTTGAACTCGTATCGATCCGATTTGTCACTTTTAGGGAAGCTGGACTATCGATGGAAGCTAGCGATCGTTTGGTTTGGTGTTATGCTCAACAAAATCAAATGATGATTCTCACAGCCAACCGAAACATGAAGGGTGAGGATTCGCTCGAACAGGTGATGCGCGAGGAAAATACAGCAGATTCGTTTCCTGTATTGACAATTGCAGATATCGATCGCCTTGACGAATTTGACTACCGAGAGCGATGTGTTGAGCGTCTTGTTGAGATTGTTCTAGATGTTGACAATTATATGGGAGTTGGTCGGTTATTCATTCCGTGATACAAACATCAATTTAGCTAAGTCGATCGCACTAGCGGTACAATTAACACAGTCAGACAGCAGTCTGAGCTAGAAGATTTCGATCGAACCCTAAATAAAGGACATCATCATGAACCCGACAGCCCCTCCTCAAAACGCGATCGATTGTTTGCAAGTTATTTTGGATGCGACTGCATCGAAAAATTACGAGCTTTTTACCACAGTGGGCGATGCAGGCTACAAAGCTGCGATTACACAAGAAATGTTTGACGATGTTAGCGAGCAGCTCGGTTCACGCCTGCAAAGCGGATATTCAATTACTTATTTTGGCGATCTAAAACAAGGTGACGATTCGATTTATTTGTGGAAGCTGAGTTTTGCAGATGGTGGAGATGAATTTGTGGCACGCATGGCTATGAATGGAGACAAAGTTGCTGGGATTTTCATCGTATGATGTTAGATTCAGGTTGGTAGTGAGGAGGAAGAGTCCTCAGAAAATTATGCGGACTGAAGTCCTCACTACGAACCTATTTAATTGTGGTTGTTTCGGGATACTTGATATTAGCCGATCGATCGCCCACAACGGTTAATCGAAACCGATCGGGCGGAACAAAGGTGATTCCCCGGCGGGCGGGACGAATTGCCCGATCGAGATTTGAGACAAATTCGCGCGCCGACAACACTGTTGCTAACACCAGCTTCATCTCAAACATCGATAGCGCCATCCCGATACAGCTTCGACTCCCGCCTCCAAACGGTAAATATTCAGACGCGGAAAACTTGCGATCTAAAAAGCGATCGGGATTGAATAAAGCCGGATTTTCGTAGGTTTCAGGCCGGCGGTGCGCCAAATACACGCAGGGAATTAAAATGGTTCCCGGTTGATATGTATAGCCTTCGAGTTCGATCGCCCTTTTTACCTTGCGCGGCTGCGAAATTAAGGCGATAGGATAAACCCGCAGCGCTTCCTTGCAGACTGCGGTTAAATAGGGCGATTGCGAAAGCGCGACGGGATCGGGATTTTCGCCCAATTCATCCAATTCTTGGCGCAACTTCGCGAGAGATTCGGGATACTGATGCAGCCAGTAAAACGCCCAAGTCAAGGCAGATCCGGTGGTTTCGTGTCCCAACAGCAACAGCGTCATCAACTGATCGCGCAATTCTCGATCGCCAATGGATTCGCCTGCTTCGTCGCGCGCCATCATCAACACCGACAGAATATCCGTGCGAGACGCATCGAGAGAATGCGATCGCCTTTCGGCAATTTCCGCATAAATCAGCGAATCAATCTGCGCCATTTGCTGCAAAAACTGCCCCCACGGACTCCAAGAACCCAAATTTTGCTGCAGCGGTTCAAAGAAAAATTGGATTGAGTACAGCTCAGAAGTAATCGCTTCTAAAAGTTGGCTGAGCAAGTGTTTGAGCTGTTCGTAGCGCTCTCCAGGCACCAATCCGAAGACAACTTGCAGGATTACTTGCAGCGAAATTTCTGACATTTCTTGGCGCACGGCGATCGCATCTTGGGCTTTCCAATTCTGTGTTTGCTTTCGCGTCAAATCCACAATCAAGTGCCCTTGACTGTGCAACTGTTCTCGATGCAGCGCCGGCATTAATAGCTGTCGCTGTCGCAGGTGTCGCGCCCCTTCGTTCATAATTAGCGATTCTGTTCCCACCAGCGGGCGAAATACGTTGGTGACTTTGCCAAATTCAAAGGCATCGGCCAAGGTGGTAAACACAGCCTGAACGGCTTCTGGATTGCCCAGGAACACGACGGGGGGCGAAGCGGGCCCCAGTACGCGGGCGGTAAATGTATCGCCGTATTTGGCTTGGTTGCGATCGAAAAATGCGATTGGATCGGCTACCAGCGACAGGGTTTGGAACAGGGCGGGAGAACGAGATCCGGTGGGCAATATCATTGCAAAAATTAGCGATACACAATACTTCTAGTTTATATCGATCGCCCTTGCACCTGAAATTAATCTGCGATCGATTGCGAAGGTAAGTAGCAAAAATAGTAATGCTATCGGGATCGATCGCAGATTGTCTGGCTAGCTTCCCAGCCTAAACGGGTAAAAGTGTTGGCGATGTTTGGTTTGGCATTATGCTCGCGAAAACTAAATGACTTTGAGATACAATTGTTATAAAAGCTGGTAGCCTGTTGGCTGAATTTGTTATGACATTAACATCCCGTGTTGTTCATAGCGACCCCGATATTCTGGGGGGAACCCCTGTTTTTGTTGGGACTCGCGTGCCAATGAAAACCCTACTTGATTATCTTGAGGCTGGTGATTCATTAGATGTATTTCTAGATCATTTTCCTAGTGTCAGTCGGGAACAGACAATCGCAGCCCTTGAATTAGCAAAGGAAATGAGGTTCTTAAAAGTTTTTTAGGCGACGCAGCAAAACAACTCCCACGCGCGATCGCACAGATGTTATGTGTTAGGAGCGGAGGTAGTCTGCTGCGGGTGATTGACACCGTTAGAGCGCTCTATTCCTGCGAGGGTAGTTCCGCAGATTGTACGGCTAGCTTCCCAGCCTAACATGACTGTTTTACGCTCTACTCCCCAGGCATAACCACCGAGTTCTCCAGATTCTCGAATGACTCGGTGACACGGAATTAGATAGCCGATCGGATTTTTACCGATCGCATTTCCGACAGCTCTAGCAGCAGTTGGGCGAGCTACCATTTGAGCTATAGTTTGATAAGTTGCGATCGCCCCAAACGGCAATTTCAAAAGTGCTCGCCAAACTTGAATCTGAAAGTTAGTGCCTTTTACCAACAGCGTTAGTGGTTTTTGCTCGCTGAGAGTTTCTGACTTGAAAATCAGGTCGCGCCATGATTCAGTGGCTTCCTCATCACGAATGATTTCAGCGTTTTTCCATGTTAATCGCAGTCTTTGTTCGGCACTTTGTTCTTCGGCTATATCCAAGAAATAAAGATTACAAATACCGCGAGTAGTTGTAGCAATTAGAGATTTGCCAAAGGGAGTATCATGAATACCATAACGAATTTGCAAACCTGCTCCGCCTGCTTTGAACTCCCCTGGTGACATTGCTTCTAAGTTCACAAATAAATCGTGCAATCGTCCGGGACTCGATAGCTTCACGTCCAATGTTAGGTCTAGAAGGCTTTTAGTCTGAGTGATTTTTGACTTGGCATATTCAACTGTCAGATATTGCAAAAACCGCTTGGGGCTAATGCCTACCCATTGAGTAAATAGCCGTTGAAAATGATATTCACTAAGTCCTATGTGTTGGGCCACAGTTGCCAGATTGGGCTGGTTTAGGTGGTGTTGTCGCATAAAGGCGATCGCCCTAGCAATCCGGCGATAATCTTCGCTAGCACAGACACTCGCATTTTTCGTCGAAATCATCTAGTTTAAGTCAAGGGAATTTTGATGTTTCCTCACTTTAGCCATAGAGTACGCTCAAAGCCACCCGTTTCTTGCGGTGAATGCAGTCAGTCGATTTTAGATTTTAGATTTTAGATTTTAGATTGAAGAGATTTAAGAAAGCGACCTCACCGATCGACCCGGGAACTTGCGATGAGGATTCAAAGCTTTTTTCTCGCTCTGCGGAGGCATCGGAGGGCTTGCAACCAAAATGCTTGATTGTCAGTCGATCGCCCGAACTTTCGCCCTCACCCACCGCGCAACTGCGTCACCAAGTGAACTAATTCCGGTAAAATCAGCTTTTCCACAGCCAGCCTTACGCCATTGCTAGAGCCAGGAAGAGAAAAGACTAACTTGCCTTGATACACCCCTGCAACGGCGCGAGAGGCGATCGCCCTCGAACCAATTTCTTGATAGCTCAAAAACCGAAATATCTCCCCAAATCCCGGTAAAATCCTGTCTAGCAAACTCTCCATGACATCGTAAGTCGTATCGCGGGGAGCGATTCCCGTCCCGCCGTTAAAAATGATTGCATCGACATCTTCGCGTTGGGAAAACGCCTGCATTTGCGATACAATTTTTGCCGCATCATCTTTAACAACAGTGTAAGCTACCACTGAGTGCCCTGCATCTTTTAGCAGCTTCTTCGTTAACAAGCCGCTATTATCTGTTTCTCTAGAGCGCGTATCGCTAACAGTAATAATCGCGCAATTTACGGTTATTTTAGATGAATCGGGGTGAGGAATTTGCGTCATATAACAGATGTTTAAGGAAGAAGGAAGAAGCAAGAAGGAAGAGGGAAGAGGGAAGAAGGAATAAGTCATTAGTTAGTTAGTTAGTTGTTGTTTCTTATCTTTTATTTGTTCGCTGTTAGTTATTTATGGTGAAATAACTAATAACCAATAACTAATAACCAATAACCAATGCTCCATACCCCATGCCCCATGCCCTATTCCCCATAAATTATGCCTTGCTAAATCCTAAGCCGTTTGCTTCCGAGTAGCGTTCCATGAAACGCATAAAACGATCCCATTCTGCAACACTTTTCATCAGATAAAGAGCTTCCAAACCCGCAGGCTGCCCGTTGATGAACTTAGCCTTAACTTCGCGAGTCAGGATTTCGCCTTCTTCGTCGATCATGTACATTCCTGTAATTTCTTGGTTGCTGGTGCTGCTGAGAGCTTTAGGATTTTCAAACACAAACGTGGCAGTGCCTTGATCTCCGCTTTTAGAACGGGTGAGGCGCACTTCGGGCACAGAATCTTCGTCCATCCCCCGGGAAAATTGAATTGTAGCCATAATTTGATACTCGAACCTTAAGGATTACTTAATTTCTTAACTTTTATCATAGGACGATTTGGGTACTCGCAAATCAAGACTTGGGAGAGCGGGGGAGAGTGAGGGAATCCCAGACAAGGGCGAGGATATCCCAAGTTATCCTTTCCCTTGTCTGGCAATTCCCTTAGACGATGTAGGGAGAGTTAATTGCCTCAGCCCGTTTTGTGGCTACCAGAGTTTGGTATACCAGCGCGGATATCTCGCCGCGGGTGATGTCGCGGGCGGGGGAAAGCTTGTCGCGGGCGGGATAGTTGACTACAATTTTGCGCTCTGTGGCGGTGGCTGTGGCGTCGGTGGCAAAACTGGGAATCAATGCTCGATCGGCATAAACGCTCAAAGAATTGGGATTGCCGCCAGTCAACTGCAAGCCGTTTACCAAAGAAACTATAGCCTGAGCTCTGGTCAAATTTTGCTCCGGGCGAAAGGTGCGATCGGGATATCCAGCCAAAAAACCACCTCGATTCGCTTTGACTATCGCCCCATACGCCCAAAAATCCGCCGCCACATCCTTAAAAACCGTCGCTTCACGGCGCGGTGCCAACTCAAACGCCTTCGCCAGCAAAGCCGCATACTGAGCTCTAGTTAAATTCTCGTCAGGCTTAAAAGTGCCGTTGGGAAACCCGCTGACAATATTCATCTTAGCGAGGCGATCGATAAAATCCTTAGCCCAGTGCGTGCTGATATCGCTAAACTTGACCCCGCCAGGAGTCGGAGTCGGAGTCGGAGTCGGAGTCGGAGTCGGCGTTACATTACCCAAATCAAATAAACCTTTCACCCGCGCCGGATTGAGCTGATTTCCCAAGGCCGAAATCTTTACCCCAGTCGCGTTTTGCAAGTCAAATTCGCCGTTATCCCGAAAAATATTGCCCCCCAAATCTTGAGCCGTACCAATATCTGGCAGCGATTTCCCCACAGCAGTCAAACCGTCTTCGGTATTTTTTTCAATGCGATTCTTCCGCACAACGGGCTTAGATTCCCCTGATAAAACAATACCGGAGCGATTTTCCAAAATTTGGTTATCAACAATCAAAGGAGCAGATTTATCTTGCAGAGAAATGCCGAAACCGGTATTTTGAAAAACATTGCGCCGCAGTACGCCTTTAGCAGTTTCCGCCGCAATTACGCCAGCCGCCGAGTTTTGTACAAATCTGTTGTCTAGAATCGCAGCATTTGCCGAACCTGTGATAAAAACACCTTCGCGCTTGCAAAGCGTGAAAGTGCAGTTAGCCACTGTGGGAGAAGTTGACTCAATCCAGACTCCGGTGCCGCGACTCTCCAAATTAGTGACTGTTATGCCGCGCAATTCGGCATCGGTTGCTAGCAATATTGTGATATTTTGACTGGCTGCGGTGGGACTGACAAATTTGCCGCTTCCTTGAATCAGAGTGCCGCTTCCTTTGTTAGTTTCGCTGCCGGTAACTTTGACTCCAGAGGGAATTTCCAAGGGGAATTTTTCGCCGCTGGCTGCGCTGTAAGTTCCCGGTGCTAGCTGAATAATTGTTCCCGATGCAGCGCGACTAAGAGCGCGGGCGATCGTTTTCAAGGGAGCGGATTGGCTGCCGGCGGCTCCATCGCTACCTGTTTGGGGGTTGACGTAAACTGTTGCCATGTTTTTGTGGAAGAAATAAATGTGCGATCGGGTCTTTGTATACTTTTCATTCTCTACTAAGCTGACCCCGGATCTATATTTAGCTCGATCGGGAAGACAACCACAGGGGAAGACAACCACAGGGGGATTGACCCTACAAAGAACTATATTTATCGTTACCAGCAACAGCAAATACCCGATTTTTTAAACAAGTCAAGTATCTGCATCTTCTATTTCAATCGCCGACAGTCGAGATTCCCTGCCCAAAAACCTTAAGCGCTTCAGCCAAATCAGTTTCACCCATTAAAATGCAGCGTCTTAGCCAATCGATATCCAGCGTTTCCAATCCTGAGAGTTGACTCCCAATTACTTCCTCGTAGCCATCTTCCCGGAGGTGATAAATCCGCAGCGTGCCATCTTCCCAAAACCAGATTTCTGGCACGCTCAAAGCCCGATATTTTGGCAACTTGCTCAGTCCACCGCTAGTATAAACCACCTCGATCGACAAATCGGGAATTAACTTGGGTTCTCCCAAACAAAACGATTTGTATGCTTGAGTTGAAGCTTCTCCGATTTTCTCCTGCGTCATGGAACCAGAAGGGTAAAACCTAATGCCTTGCGCTAGCAAAAAAGTTGTCACCAAGTAACCAATAATTCCCGAAAAATTTTCGTGTTGGAATCCCGGCATCAGAATCTCGATCGCCCCTGCAAAAAAAGACAACTTTATGCCAGGGGAATCTTCCGAAACCTTCTGGATTAACTTGAATTGCTCCCAAGTGCCGTTGAGCACCACTCGCCCATCGAGAGTTTCGCGATCGAGAACTTGTGTCATTGAGCCGCACCATTATCTGCTATGGGAATTATAGCGCATTGGGCGATCGCTCTTACAGAATATCCATACAGCAATTGTAGCTAAGGAATCCTAACAGTTTTTTCTCCTTCCCAAGCACAGCCTAGAAACCCAGATGCTTTCGATCTGCCTCGCCTTAATTCCCACCAAGTTTCACAATACAAGACGCATCCAAAACTACTAATATTTCATTCTGAAAAACAGCACAACTTGTGATTGCTGAAGCTAAGGCGGGAATTTTTCCTTGTTTGAGAGCAAGCATCGCCTGCGGTGTAGAATCGAACTGATTTAGCCAGCCGTAATCCTCTAAATACTCAAGAGTCAACGCATTGCGATCGAGCATCCAAAAATCAACTCCATATTGATTAATAAAATTTTGCAATACAGTTCGCTCTGGCGTGTATTGAGCGCGAATTAAATCGCTAACTCGCTGCCGATATTTGCTGTAGTAGCCTTTCTGATAAGGCACGGCATATTCCTTTGCCACCAAAACCGAACGCTGGCTAAATGTTGGCAAATTGTCCGCCTCTGCCGCGATCGAAGCAATCAGGATATCTTTAGGTTGTTGTTGGAAAAATTTGTACAAAGCCGGCATTTTACCTTCTACATAACCGACTGTCGGAAATGTTTCAACGAAGCAAGGATAAAGCACCACTGCGACAGCAATTATCGCTATTGTAATTAGTGCAACTAGATTTTTCCAATCAAGTTTTGTTACGGTTTGCGATGCCCAATGACCAACTCCGTCGATAATTAACGTTAGGGCGATCGCACTTATCAAAACAATAATAAATCGCAAGCTGTACGCCGTATAGCGGCCTGGTTGATACAGCTTAAAAATGGTAGCATGAGCGGCAAAAAACATGACTGAAGATGCTAAAAATAGCTGAAGCAACAGCCAGATATTGCTTTGAATCTGTTTGGCTAAAGGAAAGCGCGATCGCCAAAACAGCAGCAGCGGAAATAACAATCCGACACAGTGAGTTACAGGCGTAAACAGCGACTTGGGAAACATCCCGCTGCCCCTACCAGTCAACCAATAATCTACCGGATTGGGACGAAAAAAAGCATTTCTGCCGTTTGGTGCAAATTCGGCCATTTGCTTGGCTTCTGCTGCGGTATAAGTCGGGCCAAATTCAGATTTATCTAAGGCATAGGGCAGCATTACTAAAAAGATTACTCCCAAACCTGTAGCGCAAAATAGGTAATTTGTGCGATCGCCCGACAAGCGCAAACTGCCGTTTTCCCAGCTTAACAGCCGCAAAACTAAAATTCCGGCAGCAACCAAGGCGTAAGGTGGGTAAAATAGTCCGATTAGGGCGATCGCTCCCAAACAAGGCAGCAACGAACTGCGCGACAAATAATATAAAAAAGCTAGAAATATCGGATAGATAAAAGCTCTGGCAGTTGTGGAAGCCAAATCGTCAGTCATCCACATATGCTGATTTAGCAGCAAAGATGCGATAAATCCAGTCACCGGCACTGGCAGCATTTCTAGGCACAAGCCAAAACAGTAATAAGTCGAGATTAAGCCGAGAAATAGCGGCAATATTTTGTGAAATAATAGCGGGTGAATGCCAAATGTTGCTGCTAATTTGTAGAGCGTGCTGTATCCTGCGGGGGCGACAGATTGATAGTAATTAGCGATGAAATCGTTGGGGAATAATTGGCGATCGACAAACCGCACCATCCAGAAAACGTGCTGCCTCGCATCGTCTTGCACCACATACTCAGCGCTGAATGCTTGCTGCATACCTAAGAAACCATAAATTGCGGCAAATGTCAAGCTCAGAGTCAACCAAAATATTGTGCGCGATCGGGATTTTTCATCTGCAGTCGCCGTCAGAAACTTGTGCAAGCGGGCTATAAACATCGCAGTCAAAAAATGTCTTAAATAAAAGTTCGCAGCAGCCCTGAAGAACTACTACAAACAAACACTTTATACGAGATTCGCCTCCAAATACCGCTTTACTTTCAACAGCGCCCGATTTCAGATCATTTTCCAGCCCGCACGCCCGCAATTTTCAGTCGAATCCGATAAAGACTTTTACTTCCGGTAATGTAAAGCGTTTTGTAATCGCTTTCTCCCCAAGCTAAATTAGTCGCAGTCTCAGACACCGAAATCTTTCCCAAAAGCTTGCCATCCGGCGAAAAAATCCACACTCCCCCCGGCCCGGTACTGTAAACATTTCCTTCTACATCAACTTTTAAACCGTCGGGAACTCCGCTTTGACTCGCGTCTTTTAATTCAGCAAAAACCCGCCGATCTGTAACAGTTCCGTCTGGCTTTACATCAAAAACAGCAATGTATCCCGCTTCCGAATTATTGACATAAAGTTTTCCCTCGTCTGGTGAAAAAGCGATGCCGTTCGGCAGCACCAAATCCTTAACCAGCAAAGTTAATTTGCCGTCTGGTGCCAGCCTGTAAACACCGTAAAAACCCAATTCTTCCTGTTTTTTAGTAATACCGTAGGGCGGATCGGTAAAATAAATGCTGCCGTCGGATTTAACCACCAAATCGTTCGGGCTGTTGAGTTTTTTGCCCTCATATCTATCCGCCAATGTGATAATTTTGCCGTCTTTTTCGGTGCGGGATACGCGACGATTTTCGTGTTCGGCAGTAATTAAGCGATTCTCTCGATCCAAAGTATTGCCGTTGGCTTTTCCCGAAGGGCGGCGAAATACCTCAACTTGCTTATTTGAGGCGAATTCATAGAGACGAAATACCTCAACTTGCTGATTTGAGGCGAATTTATAGATAATATTGGCGGGAATATCGCTGAACAGCAAAAAGCCGTCTGGATGCCAAATCGGGCCTTCTATAAATTCGAAGTCCTCAGCTAGTTTTTCTAATTTTGCACTGTCATCGAGAATATCTTGCACGGTGTTTTTTTCCTCCCTGTTTTCCGTTTGGGCGGTCAACCTTGTTAAGTTACCCCTGAGTTTTTGGCTGGGGTTGCTGACTGCTAAACTTAATACTATCAACAAGAAACTGATTGTAGCAATTTTGACTGTCATGTTGGCTCGGAACTGAATTACTCCCTTTCCACCATAAGATTACCTATCTCCTTCTTTACTTCTTCCTTTCTTCTTTCTTTGCGACAAGAGCGCTATCGCGCCGCTTCACTAACACGTCGAAAGCGGTTCGTCAACTCACTATTTTGATAAAAAAAAGATAATTCAGAGCAGTATTAAATTCGATAGTACCGTATCTAACAAAAAAAAAGCTCGGAAATGCGAGCTTAATTATATTTAACTTAAAAGGTTTCACGTGTCAACTGTTAAGCTGGAAATGACACGAATAGCGCTGCAATACCGATCGCGATCGCACCAATCCCCATCACAAAAGACCAGAAACGGTGATAACTGCTAACCGTCGTACCGCTATCGCTTTCAAGCCGAATCAAATCCATCCAAGGCGCGACACCCCGGCGGAACCAACCCAAAGCGCTAACATCCATACCAATCAAACTCTTAACCCGTTTCATCCCAAACAAAAAAGTGCCGATCGGTCCAAAACGAGAAGCATAGCGCAAATAAATCATTCCCGTTTTGTCTTGCAATTTTAGATCGGAACCAAACGCATAACCCGCATCGCCGCGACCAATTAATTCGCCTTGCAGTTTCGCAGGTTGACCCCGCAAAGGACTTGCATAGGGGTCAGACATTAAGGTTAAAACATCCAATTGTTCTGCTTGTGCGTAATTTGGGAACATTACCAAAGCTTTGAGCAAAATTCCCGCGCCCAAACCGATGAAAGGACAAGCAATCATCATCATCGGATTCGCAGCAGACAGCGAAATGCCGATCGCAAAACCCACCGCCAAGCCCAGAGTTTCCGCACAGTACAGCAGCAAATCGAACACAAAATTGCCGTACAATTTCCGCTTGCTCAAATTGCGGCCTTCCCCGACAATCCTGCCCATATCAAACTCAACATTCAAACCCAATTGTTCTGCGTAATTGCTCAAAGCGCGAACTCGCTTACCAGTTAGCGGGTGAGTAGAGTTCAACTCCATCCACCAACCCCAGGGATTAAACATATCCCACAGAAACACTCGCCCAATTTTTTCCGGTTCCGACGAAATCCGGTAAGCGGTACCAGTAGAAGTTGCAGCGTTGGCATCATAAATGCCCAAGGCGCGAGTTCCTTCTAACAAGCGGCTGGGTTCCGTTCCTCTTTGTCCTTCTTCCAAAATGCCGTAAGCAATTTTCACCAAAGCGCGCGATAAAGCGTTGGGGTTTCCTGTAGTTTCAGCGGCAAAATGGTCGGCAAAATATTCTCGCGTCCGCGACAAATACAGCAATAAATAAGTGCCTGCAATGTAAAATAAATAAGCAACTGCCGCTACAGTACCCGCCGCATCTTTAGCTTTGTCGCCACCACTTCGACCCATGCGTCTGGCAAAGGTATAAATTAAGTAAGTAATCTGCACTAAAGTGGAAGCTAAAGTCATGACTGCAAAGTCCCAGTGGACGATGTGACCGAGTTCGTGGGCGTAAACAGTGGCAATTTCATCGTCGTCTAAATAGGTGAAAAGACCTTGACTGACGACTAAGCGAGCGCTGTTAGGAAAGGAACCGTAGGTAAAAGCAGTGGGGTTTTGGTCGTCGATAATTCCTAACCGCGGCTGAGTCAGTTTTTTCTGTTTGCAAACCTTCTGAATAACTTTCGCTGTTTCGGGACTGAGGCTTTCAATTTCTGCTAGGGAAACCCAGCGAGTATTGTAAAGCCAATTTTGGGTTAAGTCCATCAAGTAAGGCGATAGAAAAAAAGCTGCTATGTTAAAAATTAGGGTAATCGGAAGTGCGATCGCCAATCCGGTGACTGGATCGGGGCTGTTGATAATGAAAACCGTCGCTAAGGATAGCACCAACACCATACCAAACAGCATGGTAATGGTGACACCGGAAGCTAAAATGAGGTTGCCGCCAGTTTTCTGTATAAGTTTAACGCCGGCTTTGGGCGATCGCCCTGCCTTGCGTAAAGGAGCTTGAGATGACATAATAATCTCCAAAGGTTATTGACAAATGGTAATCGCCGTGGGATTTTATCTATACTTCACTGTTTTAACCTGTCAGTGCGGATCGCGGTAAGGAGTCTCAACAAAAATATATAATTTCCTCTGTTTTGTTAAGATTGAAAACTGGCCGCCCAATTTATTTTGGCGAATTCTATTACTACGTCAAAACTCAACAATCAAAACTATTTAAAACTTACTGCTATGTCGATTATTGAAATTGCCCAAAAAACCCGCTCATCTGCTAGAAAATTGGCAGTTTTGTCCGCCGATCTCAAAAATCAAGCGATTGAGGCTATTGCTAAAGCTTTAGAAGCTGCTGCTGCGGATATTTTAGCGGCGAATGCTGCTGATTGCAAGGCGGCCCAGGCGGATGGAATTGCGAAACCGCTGTACGATCGCCTGAAGTTGGATGAGAGCAAGTTGAAAAGTGCGATCGCGGGCGTGCGAGATGTTGCCAAACTCCCAGACCCGATCGGTGCCGTGCAAATCCACCGCGAATTGGACACAGGATTAATTCTGAAGCGCGTCACCTGTCCTTTGGGCGTTTTAGGCATTATTTTTGAAGCGCGTCCAGAAGCCTTAATTCAGATAGTATCCTTGGCAATTAAATCTGGCAACGGCGTTATTCTCAAAGGCGGCAAAGAAGCAGTCCGTTCCTGCGAAATCTTGACAAAAGTCATCCATCAAGCATTAGCAGAAACAGCCGTTAATCCCGCAGCCGTGCAGTTGCTCACCACGCGGGAAGAAACAATCGAACTGCTGAAAATGGATGAATACGTAGATTTAATTATTCCCAGAGGTTCTAATTCCTTCGTGCGGTTCGTGCAGGAAAATACCAGGATTCCCGTGTTGGGACACGCCGACGGGATTTGTCATTTGTACGCAGACAAAGCAGCGGATATTCAGAAAGCTGTAGAGATTGCGGTGGATGCTAAAACTCAGTATCCCGCCGCCTGCAATGCCATTGAAACTATGTTGGTTCACAGGGAAATCGCCCCCATTTTTCTGCCCGCTGTCGCCCAAGCTTTGCAGCATAAAAAAGTCGAATTGCGGGGAGACGAACCAAGTCGCAAAATTTTAGAAAATATTGCCGAATCGACAGAAACAGATTGGTCTACAGAATACAGCGATTTGATTTTGTCAATCAAAATAGTAGATTCTATGGAAGCAGCAATTAATCACATCAACACCTACGGTTCCAGACATACAGATGTGATTGTTACTGAAGACAGCGAAGCCGCCGAAACTTTTTTAAATGCAGTCGATGCAGCCGGAGTTTATCACAATTGTTCGACTCGATTTGCTGACGGTTTCCGCTACGGTTTCGGCGCAGAAGTGGGGATTAGCACGCAGCAAATGCCGCCTCGCGGGCCTGTTGGTTTAGAGGGTTTGATTACCTATAAGTATCGAGTTGTTGGAGACGGTCATATTGCTGCGAGTTATGTCGGGAAAGATGCGAAAGGGTTTACTCATCAAGATTTGTAAGATGCAATAGTGCGATCGGGGCGATCGCGATTTGCCGATTCACAAATTATCGATCGCGCTGCTATACTGAATCTATACCCTTCGCAATCGTGCCCGGAGGCAAAAAATGTCTGCTGCAATTACCATTAACCCCTATGAAATTAGGCAAATATCCCAACCGGATACAGTAAGTCAGTCAAGGTTGCGATCGATCGCCCAAAACACAGAGGCTCTAGCAACAGCAGTAGAGAATAAGTGGGAAGATTTTTCGGATGGGGAGCGTGAGTTGCTGAAAGCTCTGATTTATGCCTCAATTATCAATCAAGATGGTAATCAAGGTTTTTTTGCTTCTCTGAGAACAAGGCTGTCGCTAGCTTGGATGTTAATCTGCGGTGAAACTGATGTTCTGACTGACTACTTCAACGCCTTAATTCGTCTAAAAAATGCTGTACTTGGAGCGATCGAAAGAGAGCACCCTGATTACGAGCAAACAATGGCTGAAGTTGTACAGGAAGCTTTGGCTAAATCGGGCGATAATCCTGCAATGACACCCGATGAGTTTTGTGAGTGGCTGAGCAGTGTTTCGGATTAATCCATCTGATAAATTTAAGCGTTCCTACAAAGAGCTTCTGAAGCGTCATTATAAAGGTGAGAAAGCTAAGAAAGTTTTTCAGGATTTTGTTGCACAAATCATCAAAAATTTAAGTAGCAATCCTTTTCTTCCTGATTCTTTCGCTGAAAAATTGCCCGGAAGTTTGAGCAAACTGGAAGAATGGGAATTCCGAAAATATTACTTTGATATGCCAAATTTACAGGGTGCGGCGCGTCAGGGAAGACTTATGTACTTGGTCGATCGTACTCAAAGCGTAATAAAGCTTACATGGATATATACACACAGTGAGTTTCCCAAGCGTCCTCCTGACAAGAATTTAAAGCAATTGCTTGCAGAGCTTATGGAGTCACAGCAACAACAGGAAGAAAATGTGTCAGAGTCAAATGATGATGATGAGTCTACACCATGAAACGATCGATAAAACTATTGAAGAGAGCATTGATATTGCACGACCGATCGCCCTCCCATGCAACCAAACTTAGCTAAAATAAGCTATACTGTGCTCCGCGACTCCCCAACTCGAACAATCCACCGTTGTTTATGTCAAACTCATCCCTCCTCGCCCCTGGTTCCACCCTCGAAAAACGCTACCGCATCATCCGCGAATTGGGCCGCGGCGGCTTCGGGCGCACTTACCTCGCAGAAGATATCAACCGCTACGGCGAAAACTGCGTGCTCAAAGAATTTTCCCCGGTTGTTCAAAGCCCCAAAGCGGCCGAATTGTTCGATCGCGAAGCGAATATGCTTTACAACCTCCAACACCCGCAAATTCCCCGCTTTCGAGAACTGCTTCGCACCGATTTGGGCGGTAATCCATCATTATTTTTAGTCCAAGACTACATCCCCGGTGAAACCTACGAACAAATACTTATATCTCGCCAGCAGCAAGGTAACAATTTTACCGAAGGTGAAGTTACTCAACTGCTATTTCAAATTTTACCCGTTTTAGAATACATTCATTCCAAAAATTTAATTCACCGCGATGTTTCCCCCGACAACATCATCCAGCACAATACTGACAAACTGCCATTTTTAATTGACTTCGGTTCAGTCAAGCAAATCGCAGCAACCGCCCTATTTCAGTTTAGCGGACAATCGGATACTGCGATCGGCAAACAAGGTTATTCGCCCGCCGAACAAATGCGGCTGGGAAAAGTTTCGGCGGCTAGCGATTTGTACGCTTTAGCCGTCACGGCTTTGGTGCTGCTAAGCGGCAAAAAGCCTCAGAAATTGTACGATATCAATAGCAAAACTTGGAATTGGCGATCGCACGTCAGTGTCAGTCCAAACCTGGGAACCGTGTTGGATAAGATGCTAGCAGAACAACCGGGCGATCGCTACCAGTCCGCAAAACAAGTCCGCGAAGCCCTCAAAGACCCAAAATTATCCCAAATTGGCAGCATAATCTCCCAAATGGTGACAATGAACTTTGTCGGCCGCCCCTTCAAATACAGCACTCAAACAGCCACCAACAACAATACCCCTGTTGTCCAAAACAATCAAATTATCAACAGCAACACCAGCAAATTAAAGTTAATTCCTTGGAAAACTATCGGGAGTTTAAGTGTGGTTTTATTACCGGGAATTCTAGCTTTTAGTGCGATAAAATCTGGCTTGACTCTCCCCAAGTTACCTGAAATACCAAAATTTCCCGACAGACCGCATTCTTCAGATCCTTCCTTAGATGCAGACATCGCTCGTCAAGAAAATATTGGCAAGCGCCGCAAAAATCTTAACATCGAGCCGGATATTTTTTATAATAAAGTAGATGAATTATTTTACAACAAATATCCAGAATTACAAGGTCGTACATTGACAGAAAAGCCCGAAGATGCACCGATCAGGCGGAAATGGTATAAAGTTGCTGAAAATTATCTGGATAAATTGGAGAAGGGAGAACAGTTTTGATATTTAAGATAGAATAAGAGCGATCGAACCGCAGAGGGCGCAAAGAGCGCAGAGAGAGAAGGAAAAGGGCAAAAAAAGAGAGGGAAGAGAAAGAGAACTTTATCTGGTTTAATGTAAATTGGTATATAGCAATCCTAAATCATTTGTGAATTTCTTACTCCCTCCCCTTAGCAAGGGGAGGGTTGGGGTGGGGTAAAAAGTTTACAACTCCTGCAAGGATTGGTTAGGCAACGCACTTTTAGTTTATTGCAAAATGGATTCTATTCAACTTACAGGAATTCGCTGTTACGGGTACACTGGCTATCTGGCAGAAGAACAAGTCTTGGGGCAGTGGTTTGAAGTGGATGTCACTCTCTGGCTCGATTTGTCGCCCGCCGGAAAAAGCGATGATATTAAACTTACTCTCGATTACCGAAGTGCAATTACTCTGATCCAACAGCTTGTCAAAAACTCTAAGTTTTTATTGATAGAAAAGCTAGCAGATGCGATCGTCCAAGAGCTTTTAGAACTACCTTTAGTCGAAAAAGTTAAGCTCCAACTCTCCAAACCGGCCGCTCCAATCCCTGACTTCGGCGGCAGAATTACTCTGGAAATTACTAGAAGTCATTAGTTATTAGTCCTTAGTCATCAGTCTTTAATCTGCATTTGCTCGTTACCAGGCTCTGCCTGGTAATGCAGATCCGGAGGCTCTGCCTCCTTTGAGGAAGGAAACTTACAGGAGAGAGAACTGTAGGATGTGTTTAAGTTATTAAATTTTCGATCCTTAGTCCTTAGTCTTTAGTCTTTAGTCCTTAGTCCTTAGTCATCAGTCTTTAATCTGCATTAGTTTGTAACTAATGACTAATGACTGATGACTCATGACTATTGATTAATTCACTGGTTCCCAGGCTCTAGCGAAAGGAATCTAGATCCAGAGGCTCTGCCTCGTTTGGGGAAAGGGAGGCAGAGCCTCCGGCTATGCGTTACCAGGCTAGAGCCTGGTAACGAGTATAACTTTCCGAAGTGTTGACTAATGACTAATGACTAATTACCACTTCAGCAAATTAAACTCTTCCATGTCTACGGTGTTGCGGTTGCGGTAAATCGCCAGGACGATCGCCAAACCGACTGCAGCCTCAGCAGCCGCTACCGTGAGTACAAACACCGTAAATACTTGACCTTTAATCTGTACGGGGTCAAGATAGTTGGAAAAACCCATCAGGTTGAGATTGACTGCATTTAGCATCAACTCGATCGACATCAACACCCGCACTGCATTTCGGCTGGTAATTAAACCGTAAATCCCAATGCAGAAAAGTGCAGCAGATAATAACAGGAAATACTGGAGTTGCAGTTGCATAAATTTTTTGAGTTGCTTTCAGTTAAAATTACTACAAAACAGACAGATCGGACTTCTTGCATAAATCCATGAGGTGCTTGTGGCGAACCCTACGCAAAATCAGGTGCGCCACAAACACCCTCGAATTACTTTGTTTCGGGTGAGGAAACATCACCTGCTGAAACTAATTCGCGCGGCCGTTCTGGCAAGCTAAAAGCTGGTGTTTCCGATGGCTTGATTGACAGTTCATCCGCAAAGAAATCGCGGCGGGCCAAGACAATTGCTCCTACCATTGCCATCAACAAAAACAGTGATGCTAACTCGAAAGGTAGCAAGTAGTCTGTGAAGAAGTGTTTGGCGATCGTTACAATCGAACTTTCAGCCGGTGCTCCCGTTATCGGCACGATCGCCCAAGGAGTAGACACTACCATCGTACCCAAAAGCGCAAACAAACCGGCACAAACCACTGCGGTTGCTACTTGACGAACCCAAGCGTTGGAAATTACGCGGAAGTCTTCTCGTTTGTTTACCAACATGATGGCGAACAAAATTAAGACGTTAACTGCGCCAACATAAATCAATACTTGCGCTGCTGCTACAAAATCAGCATTTAGCAACAGGTACAAACCCGCAATGCTGGTAAATACTCCACACAGCAAGAATGCTGAGTAAACGATGTTGGAGAATAAAACTACTCCTAATGCTCCTGCAATCATCATTACAGAGAGTATGCCAAATGAAACAAGTTGAACCCCTTCGGCTAGATTCACAATTTTTAATCCTCTGTTAGTTGCTAATTGGTAATTGGGAATTGGGAATTGGGCATCGGGAATCGGGGATTGGGCATTAGTTATTTGTTATTTGTTATTTGTCGTTGTTAGTTTCATAACTAATAACTAATAACTCATTACACATTACCTATTACCCATTCCCCATTCCCCATTCCCCATTCCCCATTCCCCATTCCCCATGCCCCATTACCTACTTTTCGACAATTTCCTCTGGACGGAGACCGGCGCGGCGATCTGTGTAGGAAACTTCGTGGGGGTCGATCGCACCTTTCGGCAAATAAGCAAATTCCCGCATCGGTGTCACCATCGGATCATCTGTAACCTTGTAGGGCAAACGTCCGAGAGCCACGTTATCATAATTCAACTCGTGACGCTCGTAAGCAGCCAACTCGTATTCTTCTGTCATCGACAAACAATTAGTCGGACAATATTCTACGCAGTTGCCGCAGAAGATACACACCCCGAAATCTATACTGTAGTGCTTGAGCTGTTTCTTCTTAGTTTCTTTGTTAAATTCCCAATCCACTACAGGTAAATTGATCGGACACACCCTAACGCAGACTTCGCAGGAGATGCACTTGTCAAATTCAAAATGAATTCTGCCCCGGAAACGTTCCGAAGGAATTAGTTTTTCGTAAGGATACTGCACCGTAATCGGCCGGCGTCTCATGTGGTCAAAAGTAACAGATAGCCCTTGACCGATATACTTAGCAGCTTGAAGAGTTTCTTTGGCGTATTCGCCTACTTGATTGAGGAATTTTAGCATTGTGTTCTCTCTCTGTACTTGAGTTTTTGGTAATTACTAATTGATAACAGGTAATTGGTTGACAGCTAATTTGTGTTAGCTACTGCCTTTTACCTATTATCAATTAACCGCCAAAAGCAAAGGGAAAGGCAAGCTTCAAAGCTGCAGTTAATAGCAAATTAACTAAAGCAACGGGAAGCAAAAACTTCCATCCCAAATTTAGCAATTGGTCGATCCGAACCCGTGGCAGAGTCCAGCGCAGCAGAATTGCCAGAAACAGGAAAAAGTAGGCTTTCAGCATGGTCATTGTAATGCCCAGCAAGCCAGTAAGTACCTGCAACCAAGGGGTCGTTTCGCTCAATCCCAGGGCATTGGTGAGGACTCCGACAGGAATCGGGGATTCCCAACCGCCGAGATACAAAACTGCTACTAGCAGGCAAGAAAGGACGAGGTTAACGTAGGAAGCGATGTAGTACAGAGCAAATTTCATGCCTGTGTACTCAGTCTGATATCCTGCTACCAATTCTTCTTCTGCTTCCGGCAAGTCGAAGGGCAACCGTTCGCATTCTGCGAGGGCTGCGATCCAGAAAATTAGGAAACCGGCGGGTTGTCGCCAGACGTTCCAGCCGAGGATGCCGTAGCCGGCTTGTTGCTGTACGATGTCGATCGTACTGAGGCTATTGGACATCATCACAACTGCCAATACTGCCAAAGCTAGGGGAATTTCGTAGCTGAGGGATTGAGCGGCTGCTCTGAGTCCGCCGAGGAGGGCGTATTTGTTGTTAGAAGCATAGCCCGACATCAGCAAGCCGATCGGCTGAATGCTAGAAAGAGCAATCCACAGAAATATTGCTGTCCCGATGTCGGCGATCAGCATATGCTCTCCGAAGGGCACGATTAAGTAGGACAGAAAAACTGGAATCACGACAATCACCGGCCCGAGGGTGAACAGCAGCGCGTCAGCTTTTGCCGGTACAATGTCTTCTTTGAATACCAACTTCAGCCCGTCGGCAACGGGTGCTAGCACTCCCAGAGGGCCGATAAATTCCGGGCCGATCCGCTGTTGAGCTGCCGCAGAAATTTTCCTCTCCAGCCAGACGCTAGTGAGTACCCCGAATACGGCACCGACAATCATCAGTACCATTGGCAATGGTAGCCACAGTACGTGGGCGATGTCTGCCGGTAAGCCCAAATTCGTCAGGGCTTCTACGAAACTTCCTTGTAAGTCAATTCCTGGGTTCATGTTTCCAGATGAATGAGCGATCGCCATATAATTTTTCACCAGTCCTTCGTAGGAGCAGGCTTAGAGAGCGGGGTCTTTGTAAAGATTTTTAATGCTTTACCGCCTATAAGTATATCGCCCGACAGCCCCGCAGAACGCACGGACGGGGTAAAGTTCTAATTATCTGAGCTCCCAGG
>NZ_JBARVX010000229.1:0-2347 GCF_049646505.1 Microcoleus sp. | reverse complement strand
GAGTAGGGGGCAAGCTAAGGGGGGATCGAGCTTAACCCAAGCGTATTGGTATATAATTAAGATAGAACAGAGCAGAGTCAAAGCTATGTCAATTAAAGCAAAAACGGAGGAGAAGAAACAATGAATTTAGAGCAAGCAGTTTTAGATAAGTTGCGCGGAATGCCCCCGAATCAGCAGCAAGAAGTTTTAGATTTTGCTGAATTTCTTCAGCAAAAAAACATTCTCAAACGACCTCTAAAAAGCGTCAAAGGGTTGTGTGCTGACTTAAAAGTAGATATTACGGAAGAAGACATCGCCCAAGCCCGACAAGAAATGTGGGGAAATTTTCCCAGGGAGATTGTTTGATGCCCTCAGTCGTAGCAGATACCCATACGCTAATTTGGTACATTTTTGAACTGCCAAGATTGTCGCCAGCAGCATTAACAGCATTAGAACAAGCGGTTAATGAGGGAGATTTTATTTACTTTTCGGCAATTACAATTGTAGAAATTTCTTACTTGATTGAGCGAGGGCGTTTGGCAGGCGAGGTGCTGACAAGAGTTTTAAATGCTGCGGACGATCCAAATGTGGGGATTGTGCTAGCACCTTTGGATCGCAATATTTCGGCAACTATTCAACAAATTGACAGGGCAACGGTTCCTGATATGCCAGACAGGATTATTGCAGCCACTGCTTTATCTTTGAGTCTTCCGTTAGTCACCCGCGATACTAAAATTCAAGCGTTAACAACTATTCAGACAATTTGGTGAATATGAGGGGGATTTACCATGCAAGAGACTGAGTGGGAGTTTGCGGAAATCTGGGCTGATACTCTGATATCTCATCCTTATATCCTGATGTTTGTTAAGGAAGTTTCAGGGAAGTTTTGCATTCACGATTCGGCACAAAACTATAAAGTTATTTTTTCTAGTGACAATTACGAATCTGCTAAAATGTGGCTGCTAGAGTATGAATATGAACGTTTTAATAGTCGCATTTTGCAACAAGTATAAAATAAAGTGGTGTGGCACACATCCGCCAGGGGTTGACACCCCTGGCTAATAGCGAAAGTCGGTTGAAACCGACTGAAAATCCGAGATAAAAATGAAAAATTCTTTAGTCCTCTTTAAGAGGACTTTTGCTATGAGACAGGGGTTTCAACCCCTGGCGGACTATCGGAATAACCGAGGTTTCTCGCCACTCGCACCATCAAAGAAACCGGGTTTTTTCCTCAATCTTTGCAATGTTACGAAGTTGGTCGCAAAAACGCGGTACAATGATCGACTCAGATTGAACCCAGCCCTGACAGCAGTAGAAAAACCATGCAACCCGAACAAGAACAAGAGATTCTCAACCTGCGCGATCGCCAATTAACGCCCAAACAAATTGCCCGAAAGTTAGGATTGAAAGCATCCGAAGTCAGTACCTTTCTTCAATCTCATGCAGAACAAACAGCCCTCGCTAGCGCCGAAAAAGGAGAGTTATTGCCCGTTGCTCAATGTCTCGTGGATGTAAATTTTGCGAATGCCTTGTTGCGTAATGAAACCTCTGAAGCGGGCGGTTTGGGTTTAGTGGTGGTTACCCGTTCCAAGGGATACAATCGTTTTGTTGCAGCCTCTTATTTGATCGACTACTGGTGTTTGGGAGTCAAGGATGCCATCCCGCCACGTAACTGCAACGATAGCCAATATAAAAATTTCGTTCAGCTTTGTTACTCGCAGTTTATTCAAGAATACGAGGAGATTAGTTTAGAGCAAGCACAAGCCCTGGTTTGGGGCGCGATCGCTTATGCCAAAACATTAGGCTTTGAACCGCATCGCGATTTCGAGCAGTCGAAGGCTCATTTAGGAGAATCAACCAGCGAAATTTGCTTGAAATTTGGTCGCAATGGAAAACCTTGTTATATTGAAGGGCCTCACGATAATACAACGAAAATTATCAATACGCTCAAAAAGTCTGTGGGAAATGGTAATTTCGACTTCTTGCACGGGATTGGGTAGAAATTGATACGGGGGAGCGTCAACCGCCAAACCACCAATCATGGTAAAATAAACATCGGTGTTACTGACAACTCCCCACAATGGACGAAACCCGCGCCCAAGCTTATCTACAATTGATTAACACGCTGCTGACTTGCCCCAACGGTGAGGAACCGCAGATTTTACTGGCTAACTTAGCATTGGGAGATTCGGGGTTTCTGCAAGTTTGCGAGGTAGTAGCAGAAAACTTGGCAGAGGAAGGACAGGAAAATCACGCTAATTTTTTACGGAATTTGGCCAGTCAGCTACGGCAATTCTTGGGGATGAATGATGAGGGAGATAGCGATAACTCTGAAGGTAAAAATCCTCAAGAGTATGCAAACTTTATC
>NZ_JBARVX010000228.1:0-10655 GCF_049646505.1 Microcoleus sp. | reverse complement strand
ACCATAAAGCACGGATGACTCTTCAGCGCAAAGACACTCGTTCAGCGAAGCGAAGACTAATCGCTTTGTCTGGGAGAGAAAGACGGTTTATCGCTGATGTGAACCACCAAATCAGTAAGGATATTGCAAAGCCTCACACCCTGATTGGACTAGAAAATTTGACCGGAATCCGGGAAAAAACTAGAACTAAATCGGGTAAAAAGGCAAGCAAGAAGAGACGCAGAGCCAATCGAAACAAAGCTAAATGGTCTTATGCCGAATTGCACGGATATATTGACTACAAAGCTAATCTAAATGGTTCGTTAGCAACTAAAGTTCCGGCTCATTATACGTCGAAAAGTTGTCCTAAATGCGGACATACTTCGGATGCTAATAGACCGAACAAAGGACTATTGTTTCGATGCGAATGTTGTAATCATGAGTTACACGCTGATTTGATTGGTGCGCGAAATATTGCAATGAGAGCGTTGCTTGTCCGGCAAGACTGGATGAGTACGGGGAGCTTGTCAGCATCCCCTAATGTATCGAGCGGTGAAACTAAAGCTGAAATTCTTTCTAGATTCTCGGAATTGCGGTGGAGTTCAGATACAAGCCCACACCTCCGGAGGTACTCCGCTTGGTGATGGGTAGTTGACTACCGTTTACTTAAGGCCGAACAAGTTGTAAACTGGGTATTCCGTGCGCGATCGCAGATAAATTTGTAGTAGTGCCCCCGTGCCTACCCCCCTATCTATCGGGCTCTTCAAGGGGGAAAAACCCTACAATAATGATGCAAATGATGCGAGGATTGCTATACCGTCTTTTTTACTGGGAGTTAAGCAGGACTAAAGTCCGAACGATCGAGCCGGGACTTCAGTCGTCTTTTTTTACTGGGAGTTAAGCAGGACTAAAGTCCGAACGATCGAGCCGATTGTCACCTATTCAAAGCATAGACATCTTTGCCGCGCCCGATCGCAAATTTCAGCGAATGAGACAAACCCTTGCTAGACAAAGTAACAAAAATCAGGAAAGCTAACACACTGACTGCCGCAGCCAAACCAAACATATTTCTGTAGCCGACTTGTTCAGCAGCAAAGCCTAAAATCGGGCCAGCCAGCGCAATTCCCAAATCAAATCCGCCAATACAAAGCGAAAACAATCGACCTCTTTCTTGAGGTTCGCACCTGTCCGACATCAGCGTCACCATCATCGGCAAAACCGTACCGCCTGCCGTACCTTCAACCAAAGCCGCGATTAAAAAAGCACCGCTGGTGTTAGCAAAATACAACAATAACATAGACAGGGCGTAACAGATCAAGCCGCCAGAAATAAACAAGCCGCGGCCGTATTTGTCCGAAGCCCGTCCCGTCACCAAACGCATACCGAAACTGGCGACAGCCGCCGTCGAATAAAATAATCCCGGATTCAAATTAACCTTAGTTTCTTGGATAAACAAAGGCATGAAAGTGCTCAAAGTTCCGAATACCAAACCCACCAGCAATAACACCAAAGCCGGAATCCGCACCCTTGGATTCCACAGCATTTGCCAGTATTTTTGGGTGTTTTTGTTTTCAGATAGCGAGTCAGATTTTGTTAACTCAGCAAAATTAGGTTCCGCAATTTTGCTGGTGAAAAATACACCAATTGTGGCGAAAGTTGCCGACATCGCAAACAAAGGAGTATAACCAACCCCAGCTTGCACAAATCCGCCAATCGCCGGGCCAAATGCCAAACCGATAGGAGTTACCAAACTCATGTAACCGATTAATTCGCCCCGTTTTGCCGGCGGTGAAAAATCAGTCACTAAGGCGCTGTAAGCTGTGGTAAAAGCAGCGATGCTAATGCCGTGAAAAACCCTGATAAATAACAGTAAGGGAATAGATTTAGCGAACAGGTACATTATAGGGGCGATCGCAGCAACTGACACTCCTATCAGTAAAACTTGTTTTCGCCCCGTGCGATCGGCTATTTTGCCCAACTGCGGCCTCGAAAGCAAAAGCCCGATCGCAAATGCACCCATCACAAAGCCAATTTGCTGTTTTGTGCCGCCTACAGATTGAACGTACAGCGGCAAAGTTGGCAGCAGCGAAGCCAAACTCGACCAGAATAGCAAGCCTGCTGCAAATAAAGTCAGCAAGCTGCGTTTGCGTTGGGGTTCGATGTCCCTAAAAATATTCAAGATGCGAATTCCCGTAAAACCTTCGGAGTCCACTCAAGCTAATACCAATTCTCGCCTCCAGAAAGCAACAATCCTGAGTGTTAAGTTTGTTTCCTGAAAGACTGTCCGCACCGGTGAGTCGCTGTAAAATTGTCGCTCTTTTTTGGGATTTAAGGGTAGCGACGCACCCTACAGCTACTGTTGCATGAGTTTTGAGAATTAGTATAAAGTCAAGTCTATCTATCATTGTGTTGCAATTTCTTAATATTTGCAACCAAAAAAGTTGATATTCTACCCACAGCCAACAGTAAACAGTCAACCGCCAACAGTCAACAGTCAACCGCCAACAGTCAACAGCCAACAGTCAACAGCCAACAGCCAACAGTCAACAGTCAACCGCCAACAGCCAACAGCCAACAGTCAACAGTCAACAGCCAACAGTCAACAGCCAACAGCCAACAGCCAGCATTCTTACCAATTAACCTCTGCCCTTTCCTCTATCACCCGGTGATAAACCCACTCGGTTTCCATCGCCAACTTCGGCCAACTAAACCGGCGTTCCAAATCCTCATAAGCATTGTCAACCAACCACCGCGCGTAACCCGGATTTTTCAGCACTTCCAAAATTCCCCAGGCCAAAGAATCCCGATTGTTTGCTTGAGTGACAACCCCTGTTTTTGTATGCTGCACCACTTCCGGCAAGCCGCCCGTATTGGAAACTACCACCGGCACCCTGGCTGCAAAACTTTCTAACGCTACAATCCCAAAAGGTTCGTAAAGACTGGGGAAAACCGCGCAGTCAGCCACCGTCTGGAATTTGTCGAGATGTTCCTCAAACATGAAGCCAGTAAAATAACACTTATGCCAAATTCCTAAATGCCAAGCCTGATGTTTGAGATAGTCTGTATTGCCGCCGCCAATAATCACAATTTTAGCTTTCCCACCCATTTCCCAAATTACTTGAGGTGCAGCATTCAGAAATACCGAAATACCTTTTTCATAGCTAATTCTTCCTACATAATAAACTATTTTTTCGTCGTCTGCTGCAAATTGACGGCGGAAGTTCATCGCGTCAAATTCGTGCCACCTGGGCTTTTTTTCGGCTCTAATTCCGTTGTAAATTACCTCGATTTTGTTCCACGGAGTCGATAGTACCCGTTCGGCTTCCCGCCGCATATAGTCGGTGCAAACAATTACCCGCCAAGCGTTGTAAGCGAGGTCGTTTTCCTTGTTGTTAATGTAGCGCTGTCCTTCGTTGTGGATGCCGTTGAAGCGCCCGTATTCGGTGGCGTGGATGGTGGCAATTAGCGGGATTTTAAAGGTGTGTTTGAGGGCGATCGCCGCATCTCCCACTAACCAGTCGTGAGCGTGGATCAGGTCGAAGGGGCCTTCTTCCAGTATCAGTTTGCCGCCTAGGTGGCCCATACTTTGGTTGAGATTCGCCACCCAGTGAAAAAAGTCCTTGGCGTGTCCCACTACCACCCGGTGTACCTGTATTCCTTCTACCACTTCATACATCGGCGCGTGCCCGAACTCTACTGTAATTAAGTGAATCGAGTGGCCTAGCTTCACCAATTCTGGATACAGTTCCGATACGTGGCGGGCGATGCCGCCTACGATTCTGGGAGGAAATTCCCAGGCTAATACCAAAACTTTCATATTTCTGTGCTCCCAAGAATTTATATATCTTAATGTTGATTGTTGACTATTTTATTGTATAATTGCATACCTGATTTTTTAGGAAAGGCAAATTTAGGCCCGAAGGCTGACAGGATGGAAAATTATGCAGAAACCGGGTGTTTGCAGGAATTGCTCGATCGCCCTCCGGCTGCCTCCAAAACCCGGTTTCTGCAATAGTTGGGCTGCGCCAGTTTCGGGCGATCGCGCGATCGGGCTTACCCTTGCTTCAAAATCGGTTCTAATTCCCGGCGAAAACTCATCCAAGCAGCCGCCGGTGCAGAGTTGGAAGCAGCACCCTTACGCATCAAAATCGCGCCGTCTTCAAAGCCCACAATTCCGTATTCTCCTGATTTGGACATTCGATCGATCTGCGGGACGATCGCCTGCAACTGTCCCCGTTCCCGGCGAAACGCAGCTTGATACTGCTGCAACTGCCACATATCGGCAATTACATATTCCATTTTCACCGCCTTCCCCGCATCGTTGCGGAGTTCAAACATCGGAAACCGGAGAATTTCCCGGCGGCTTGACAAAATCGGCACAATATTATTTGTTGCAGACACGCTAGCATCCGCAGGAATTTGAGCCAAAAGTGGCCGGACTTGAGAAACGTGCTGCCACTGTCGGAGCAAAGGAACCTGCACCCAAGGATCGATCGCATCGGGTAAAATCAAAGAAAAAGTCCGGTTTGGGTTAGACGTGAAGGTAAAAAATAGCGACAAGCAAATGCAAAACCCCCAAAAGCGGCGAAACTTTGAAGACGAAGGGAAAGGCAAAACTGCTGAAGGAAAACGCAAAATTGTTTGTTCTCCCCTCTTAATTTTATCCTCTTCCTTTTGGCGATCGGCCCACCACAAAATCGCCCCGTAAAACAGCCCTGGAACCACCGTCATCGCATAGCGAATATTAATCGCCAGCACAGACTCTCCTTTGGCTAAAAATAGCTTCAGCAGCGGAAATCCAGCGATCGTCCAAGACGCAGGCGCGAAGGCAGGAACCAAAGCTAACGGCAACCACTGACCCAGCAGGTATCTAATCTTACCAAAAAACGGCGTAAATAGTTCCGTCACCAACCGGCCGGGATTGCTAACCATTCCCCAAATAATTTCCAGAGTCGAAGCTTCATCTCCATCGGCATATTGACCGAAGCGTTCCATCATAAACCGCTGGGAGATGTCAGCAGAAAACAAAGGCATAATCAGATTCGTCAGGACGATCATATAACCAAAACTGAGCGCGCAGACAGCTAAACCAGTCCGAGGATAGCGCCGGCTCAAAATTAGATAAACTCCCACGCCAAATAAAACAACTCCCCCATCTTCTCGCACAGCCAAAATTAAAGTTGCCAGAACCCCAAACATCGGCCACCAGCGCTTCTCCATCGCCAGCAGCAAGCTAAAAACATAAAGCGGAATTTGACAAACATCGTGAAAATTGCCCAAAGTCGGGCCGATAACCGCGTTAGCGCAGTAGTAGCTCAACACAATTGCCGCCGACAGCCGCGGTTCTAGATAGTGTCTGGCGAGAACCCAGAGCACTAAACCAGCCGCCGTAACTAAAGTCACCTGCAACACCGTCAAAGTGACAGGCGAGGGAAACAAGGAGTAAATAGGCAGCCACAGCATCAGTGCCGGGGTGAAATGCTGCCCCAATCGGTAATAAGATACCGACGGGAGCTCATTTTGGTGAACCACGTTAGTGGACAAAGCCGAAGACAGGGAACTCTCAAACAAGCGTCCCTGAGTGCCGTTCCAAAAAAGTTGATTGAAAATGCCTTGGTCGTATGTAGCGTAAAAGTTGTAGTAGCGATGCAGTGTCAGCAATAGGCATAGCACAAAAAAGGCGATCGCCACTTTTACCACCACCTGCAGCGATTCATTTTTCTTCCATCTCAAAAATGTCATGGGCCCGCCGTAATCAAATCATCGGACATTAGCATAAATCTAAAGTAAGTATTAAATTAAAGTAGAAGTGAAATAACTCGGCTCGGCAATGGTCAATTATTTTCACCAGATCGAAAAGCTCAACAGCGTCCATCCCGAACCCAGCACCAGCGACACCGACTGTTCTCCCGAACGGCCGGCCAATCCCGCACCGCTTTTGCAGCTTTTGCTGTTCGTAGACAAGCGTTCCTCCTCGCGGGAACAGACCAGACACATCCGCAAGTACCTCAAGGATTTGAAGGCAGAGTGCGACTTCGATCTTCAAATCATCAATGTCGGAGAACAGCCGGATTTAGCCGAACACTTTAAACTTGTAGCTACTCCCTCCCTGCTCAAAATTCATCCCGAACCCCGACAAACTCTCGCCGGCAGCAATTTGATCGCCCAACTAGAACAGTGGTGGCCCCGCTGGAAGCGTTCTGTAGAAGAATACGCAGCCCAGCAGCAGTCGGGCCCAGCTATGGCTGCTGCTGCTCTGGCCGACCCAAAACCTATCTATTCTGTTGCTTGCGCCACCGAGCTCGTGCAGCTTTCCGATGAAGTTTTTCGCCTCAAAAAGGAACAAGAACACCTGCAAGAGCAGTTGCAGTTGAAAGACCGGATTATTGCGATGCTGGCTCACGACTTGCGAAATCCTTTGACAGCCGCATCTTTGGCTTTGGAGACTTTGGACTCAACTCAGAAGGTTAAGGAGGGGCAAAAGTCGCTTTTGACACCGACTCTGGCGGCTCATTTGATGAAACAAGCCCGCCGCCAAATCCGAATTGTCGATCGAATGATTACAGATATCCTCGAAGCGGCCAGGGGCACAAACGCTCAACTTCACATTCAAGAAAAAAAAATAGAACTGGGAGGGATTTGTCAAGATGCAATCCTGCAATTTCAAGATAAATTTCAGGCGAAAAATTTGAAATTAGAAACAGACATTCCCGCAGATTTGCCCTTGGTTTATGCCGATCCCGATCGCATCAAACAAGTCATCGTCAACCTGCTCGACAACGCCAGCAAGTACACGCCAGAGCAAGGAACTGTTAGTATTTCTATGCTCCACCGCACAGCTTACAAGGTTCAAGTCAGCATTTGCAACAGCGGCCCTGGTATTCCTCAAGAAGATTGTGCAAGCATTTTTGAAGACAGCTTTCGGTTGCAGCGAGATAAATCAACAGACGGTTACGGCATTGGGCTGTCTCTTTGTCAAGGCATTATCCGCGCCCACTACGGTCAAATTTGGGTAGACTCTGTACCAGATCGAGGCACTTGTTTTCACTTTACTTTGCCGCTGGGGCGGTGAAAATTAGCAATTTAATATTATGTGTGAACTGGAAAATGGTAGAGAGGTTTTCGCGATCGCGCATTTGCCAGTTGGGCGATCGGCTGTGGTAAATTATGGATTGAAATTAAGGTACGACCGACAGTTTTACCAAGGTCAATTTCTATATGGAGGACTACCAGGAGCATCTCATATTTTTGCAAAAATATGAGATGCTCCCCATTAGATTAGCAAAAAAGACATCTCCTAAAAAGGCTTTTAAGAACAGGCAGGATGCCTGTTCCACAATAATTATGGGATTAGATTAGCAAAAAAGACATCTCCTAAAAAGGCTTTCAAGAACAGGCATCCTGCCTGTTCCACAATAATTATGGGAGATGTCTAAAGGCTATAGAATGGAGCATTCCAGTCGGATCGATATCAGTGCTACAGTTTCAAGCTGCACCATACTCAGTGTAAGGCTCTAGGATTATTCCCTACTACAGCAATGACACAAACTCTTCAACGCTTAACTCAATATCTCGAATTATTGCTCTTAACGTTCCTTTAGCAATCTCTGAGTGGTCGGGAACAACAACTTGGGCAAACGGTTCATCTCTTCGCATGATAATGTGAGTGCTTTCTCGCCGTTTTTGATAGAAACCTATTTTTTCTAGAACCTGGATACACTCTTTCCCCGAAATACTAGGCAACTTACTCACACGACCACCAAGAATGTTTCAAAATTGTCTTCTGGGACAGATAACCCATCCTCTTCCAGCGCCGTCACGTAGCCGGAGATTGCTTCCTTGATGTTCGACAGAGCCTCCTCTTTGGTTTTTCCTTGGCTATTACATCCCTTTAAACTCGGACACTCCACAACCCAATAACCATCTTCATCTCTATATAAGATTACCTGTCTTGTCTGCTGGCTCATAGGTGCAAACCATATAGTTGTTTCTTATTTTATCCCTGAACGATCGACTTTTACCGATTCATAGGGTTGGATGAGAATTTCAGCCGGAATCCTAACTCTTGATTCAGCTTAAGCCGATCGATTCTCAAGCAAAGTGGCGATAATCTGTTCGTTGGCTTTGGGGAAAGTAAACTGGTGAATTTCGTCGAGTGACACCCAGCGAATTTCATCGCACTCGATCGTTTGCGGTTCCCCGCTGACGTGGCGGCAGTGGTGTACGTAGAGCCTAACTGTAAATTTAGTGTAGTCGTGGTCAATTGTAATCAGACGATCGCCAACTTCGACAACAATTCCCAACTCTTCCATAATTTCCCGCTGTATGCAAGCTTCGATCGTTTCCCCAGGCTCTATTTTACCGCCCGGAAACTCCCAAAAACCCCCGTGCATTCCGTGTTGTCGGCGCTTGTCAATCAAAATTTGTTGTCGGTCGTTCCAGATTACAGCAACGCCGATAACTTTGTGGGGCACAGGAGAAAGAGACATAGTTATTGGTTATTGGTTATTGGTTATTGGTTATTGGTTATTGGTTATTGGTTATTGGTTATTAATATTACGCCAAATCAGGAGACGGCATTTCTGTATCCCTACAATATTATTGGGGTACGGATACAGAAATGCCGTCTCCTCCGTTGCTATCATTTCGCTCGTGCAACCGGAATTGATATGACAACTCACAACTGCCAACTACCAACTGCCAACTAACAATAGCCCCCCATCTTCCGAGGGGGGCTTGACATTTGCAGAGCTTAAATGTTAGTAACCGACTAATCTTCCGAGCCGTGTCTCTCACTGGCTTGTATCGACTTTTCAAAAGTCATGCGCTGTTCGGCATTTTTGAGAAAATAACCGCTAATCATGGCCGAGGCGAGCAATCTACCCAAATGTTCGCGACTGGTAGTCACTGTCACCCCGAAATGTTCCGAAGGCAAATTTCCCAAGAGTCCGACAATATTTCGCTCCATTACTTGAAACACTTCATGAGAAGTCGGTTTAGACAACTGAGAAACAGTGTCGGGAGCCATTGACTGCACGTATTGCCATAATAAATTGGCATTTTCTCCGTCTTCTTCAAAAAATTCTGGGGATTTATTAGATGAATTACTCACGAGTACCTCCGTTTCAGAGACAGCTTATTATTTTAGATGCGGGCGGTTAAATTAAATAACCTTTACCTTATCCGATCGCTGTTGATCTTTATTACTAAGTAATTACTAATGTAGCAGGACAGTCGGCACAACCGAGTGAGCACAACCGAATTAAAGGCGACGGTTTTTACTATTTTAGATTGGGGATTGGCGATCGGGTGTGTCCGGGCGCAATCCCCAATCTAGCTAGCTGGCGAGATAATCGTTGATATCTTGCTTGCGCTTGCGGAGTTTGGTCAAGGCTTCCCGTTCGATTTGCCGCACCCGTTCCCGACTGATGTTGAGACGATCGCCTATTTTTGCCAAAGTTAAGGTTTGACCGTCTTCTAAACCGAACCGCAAGGCCAGCACTTGTCGCTGTTGCTGAGTCAGTTCCGCCATCAGGTGATCTAAGTCAGTCCGCAGGGAAGATTGCAGGGCAAAATCTTCTGGGGTAGTACCGGTATCTTCCAACAAATCGCCCAACTCAGTATCTTGATTGTCTCCCACGCGCAAGTCTAGGGAAAGCGGGAGGCGCGCGCGATCGAGATATTCGCGAATTTGCTTGGGAGTCAAATCTAACTCAGCAGCCAACTCAGCAGAAGTAGCCGCGCGGCCGAGCTGTTGAGCTAGCTGGCGCTGAGCTTTTTTAATTTTGTTGAGTTTTTCGGTAATGTGGATCGGCAGGCGGATGGTGCGACCTTTTTCGGCGATCGCCCGAGTAATTGCCTGACGAATCCACCAATAAGCATAAGTTGAAAATCTGTAGCCCTTTGTCGGGTCAAATTTTTCGACTCCCCGCTGCATCCCGATCGTCCCTTCCTGAATGAGGTCGAGTAAATCTACGTTGCGCTTGATATATTTTTTGGCAACAGACACTACCAGGCGGAGATTTGCTTCCACCATTTGGCGCTTGGCCCTTTCGCCGTGGTCGATCGTCCGCTGCAACTGCGCCTCAGACAGCCCGACTGCCTGTGCCCATTCAGCCGCCGTCGGGTCGCGGCCTAACTCTTCGGCTAAAATCTTTTTCTCCTGATGCAGTGCGGCCGATCGCTGTACCTGTTTCCCGTAGAGTATTTCTTGCTCATGGGTCAACAGGGGAACGCGGCCGATTTCCCGCAAGTAAGCACGAACAGAATCTGTATCTGAGGACTTAAGAGTTTTCATGAGCTTTTCCCGCTGAGGATCTTTGCCTATAAAGGTTTGCGGTAGTTGCAAACCTTTAGTTTTAGTTGAGAAGGAAAACGGGCGGGGATTTGCGCTTTCCTTCCATTTAAAGAGGCTTCGTTTTATGGTAGCTAGCTGCTACTCCCACTCAGCACCGTCTCAGGTTAGGTTTTGGTTGGGGGGTGCAAAATACTACTTATGTTAAGAATCTTAACATTTGTGAGAGCGGTTAGCTACATTTCTTTACATTTATTTCATGCAAGGCTGCACAGTTGGTACGAGAGTACCCGCAAACTAATTTCAGAGTTGCATCGTGTTAAACAAAATCCCGGAAATCTCAGAGGGGGAGAGGGAGATGGGGAGAGGGGGAGATTGGGAG
>NZ_JBARVX010000227.1:0-11508 GCF_049646505.1 Microcoleus sp. | reverse complement strand
GATTCTGGAACATCATCATTTTCGGGGAAAGTTGCCGCAACTTCCGGCAAAAACCGACTCTCAATCAAAGCCAAATAATCAACCGCCTTCGCAAACTCCATCCTGGGGAAAAAAGGCGACAATTTCCAGCGTTTCGCCACCTCCAGCATATCGCGAGTCGGGCCGCCGCCGTGGTCGCCAACTCCCGGCAACCAAAGAGCATCTGGCAAATTAGTTTTAACTTGCCAATCAAAAGCATAACTTGCCATTTTTACAGATTCTACACTTTCGCCGATCGCCCCAGACATCATGCTAAATATTTTAGTACCATCCAACCCTTCCCACCAAAAAGCACCGTAGGGAAACTCCGTCGAATCATTCCAGCGCAACTTCTGAGTCACAAAATAATCAACACCGCCTTGTCGCAAAATCTGAGGTAATTGCCATCCAAAACCAAAAGTATCCGGTAGCCAAGCCACCCGCATCAACTCCCCAAACTTTTCCTTTGCGTAGCGCTGTCCGCAAACAACTTGTCGCACCATTGACTCAGCAGAAATCAAGTTTAAATCCGGTTCAACCCACATCCCGCCGACAACTTCCCAACGTCCGACAGCCACCTGCTTTTGAATCGCAGCAAACAAGTCCGGGCGGTGTTCTTCCATCCAAGCATAAAGAGCCGGAGTTGAATGACAGAAAATCAAATCGGGAAACTCCGATTGTAAATTCAAAACCGACTCAAAAGTTCGTTCAGCAGCTTCCCAAGTTTCCGGGACAGGCCACAACCAAGCCAAGTCTAAATGAGCGTGACCGACCAAATAGATTTTACTTGTATATATAGATGTAATTTTGTCAGCTTCTCCCACCAAAGAAAGCCGACTTCTTCCTCCTCCCTCTGTGTTCTCTGTGGCCTCTGCGGTTAAATCATCCAACTCCCCAGAAAAAGATTTAATGTTGAGATTTTCACCTATATATATAGATGTACTGTACTGATTTTCCCCAACCCGATAAACAGCATCTTCTCTTCCCTCTGCGTTCTCTGTGGCCTCTGCGGTTAAATCATCCAACTCCCCAAAAAAAGATATCCTCTCGCCATTTTCTCCAACCTCAAAAACTCGATCTATTCTTCCCTCTGCGTTCTCTGTGGCCTCTGCGGTTAAATCATCCAACTCCCCAGAACCAGCCAGCAGATATCCCAATAAATTGTGCCGCAAAACAGACAGCGATCGATCGAACTTGGCACGATTCGGCAAAGCAGACCAATCAATCAAATTAACCGCCAAATTAATCTCAGATTTTAGCAAATTTCCCTTGACAAACAGGGGATGATTTGCTATATTTTTGGTGGGGAGGTATTGGCAATTTTTATTTTGTGAATTTCCAGCTAGGGATTTTTGCAAAATCTCTAATTCGTCCGCCACAAAACCCGGATCGAAACAAGCAGAATCTGCCGCTTCGTACAAGCAAATCGATCGCACCAAAGCACCGCTATCGTGGCCTGGACTTACCAACCGCAACATCACCCAAAATTCATCTCCCGGATTGACCGACGCACTCAACAAAACTCGATCGGCACAATCAAATAAATCACCTTCTCCGACTAACTCACCGCCCACAAAAATCTGAGCATCTTCTGCCCACCAAGTCAAGCCCAGCAGCAACCGCAAACCAACCACAGGATAGCCGTGCAAATTGTTAGGAACGACAAAGTGCTGTCCCAAATAAATAACTTGCTTCCCAGAAGGCCAAGCAATATGTCCTTTCCCGTTAAGTTCGGCAACCGGCCCGTTACAAATACCTACCGCACCCGCAGCAGCCGAGTCACCGTCGCAGTACCTCCAGCCGGACTGAACCTCCACTTGACTGAGGCGGCGCAACTTCTCTACAACTTCAGAAATATTATTGCTGGCAGGCGGCACAGAAGCGTTCATTTTTGGCTAAAATAGGAGTTGCGTAGGAATCAGGATCGGAATCGAACCGCTTAGGCGCAAAGGACGCGAAGAAATAAGGGTTTCAGAGGGTTTGAATCTGCGGTTAATATCCCGGTTTGATTTTACAGCAATTTTTGGCTGTATCGGCGCTAATCTCAAATCAACTATTCAAGAATTAAACTTATGTCTAACGGTTACTACGGCCCGTACCAAAGCCGAATATTAAATTTTATATCCAAACAGTCCCGCCAAGTCGCTGATAATTGCGATCGCACTTGGCGTCAAATTAAACACGCAACTCTCAGCAGTACCCAAATTCTACTTTATCCAGCTTACTTGCTGGTGCAAAGTTCCCGAATGTTGAGCCGGCAATTGCGGGAATCGAGTCAAAAAGTAGATTTACCCGAATTGCAAGAATTTGGCACTACCGAAAATCCCGATTTGTCGCAAAATTGGTATCGGGAGGAGATTTCCGAGGCTGGTTCGATCGCCCAAATTTTGCACCTCGCCGAAAATTTGCTAAACTCGTCGCAAACTGCCGCAACTTTAGCCGGTTTCCCGCTGTTAATAAATCAGACAAATTCTGCCAGCGATCAACTTGTTAGCGATTTACATCCGGCAATTAACTCGCAGGGACAAACTGCCAAACATCAAACAACTTCCGTTTTAGAACATCCGCTTCGCAAAGCTGAATTAGACAGCCAACCAAAAGTTTGCGGAATTGCTACTTTTATGGCAGCCCGAACTTTAGTTTTGGTGGGAAGAGAAAATCGGATATTAGATATTTTGACACCCGAACAGCAGGAACTGCTGGAAAGCCGCATAACTTGGGAAGTCGCCAACGACGGGCCAGAACTGCGGGAAGTTACCCAAAAAGAATTAAAATTTAATCTCGGTTTGGAGTCGGCTGCCAAAAAAGCGCAGTCGGCACCGGTGCGGCGTTTTTGGGAATTGATGGCCTGGCTTCAGACGAGTCCGGTTGCTGTCAACAGAAATCAGTTTGGAGAATCAATCCTGGCAGTCAAAAAAGCGATCGACCGCAATGCTATCTTAGTCGAAACAGCCCGCGCGCAGATTGAATCAAAAACCGCACAGCAGTCGATTGTTGCATCAAATTCGATCGGTGACAATACCTCAAAATTAGAAACTAATTTTAACAGCAAGTTTGATCGACCCGCAAATCCCATCTCCTTTGTCACATTACTCGATCGAGCCGCCGTCAACCTCGAAGAATTTACCCTACCCCCAGCAGCCAAAACCGCCGTACCCGCTGCCGCCGCCCCAGAAGTAAAAATTGATACACCTGCTCCCGAAACCAATTTAGGCCCTAGCGCCCGCGAAATCCTCGAAAAATACGCTCAAAACATCGAAAAAATGATTTGGTCGTCAGTAGACCACCTGCTGGGCAAAGAAACAGCAGCCAGTGATAACACGGAAAAATCTGTTGCAATTAGGTATTATTTGCAACAGCAAGGACAGCTAGAGAAAACCGAAAACAGCCCGGAGGTCGATCGACCGTGGTTGAATTGGCAAGACTTGTTCGGGGAACCAGGGCCTCCGCAGTCGATCGAGGGCAGTTCCGAACCCGACGGCGCAACAGACGAAATCTCTATATCACAAAACAGATCAAAAGTCAAGGAAGAAATGGCAGAAGGTCGATCGACCGCCGTCTCAATATCGCCCTACCCCAAAGCAATTCACGGCCTGCTCGCCGGACTCAAGCAGAGCTTGCTAGCACCAGAGTCAAAAAGTCAACCCCAACAAGCCTCAAATTTAGCAGTAACTCAAAAAAATAGCCCTGCACCCGCAACACCATCAACCCCTGGGGGGACACAGGAAACCCAAGTGCCAAAATACACAAACCCCAACACCGCGCCAAACAGCCAATCCCCAGCAGCAATCACCCAGCAAACCAGCAAATATACCCCAACAGCCACAGCAGCCCAACCAACAAATCGCAGCGTCCCGCCCGCAGACGAATACTTAGAAACAAAATCCGAATCAATGGGTTACATTAAACACCCGCTAGAACAAGTGCTCGAATGGATAGACCTACTCATGGTGCGATTAGAAAATATCCTAGAGCAAATCTGGAACTGGGCAAAAACCAATTGGCAAACAATCCTCCAAACCAAAGATAAAATTGAGTAATCTTTAGCCTATGATAAAAAAAGTTGCACTCGCAGCAATCAGCTCAGTATTAAACCATCTTTGGAGTCTCCCACAGTGCTAACCCTCAAAATCGTAGTTAATGTAGTTGTCCTATTTTTTGTTTCCCTGTTCGTATTTGGATTTTTGTCCAATGACCCAGCCCGGAACCCCAACCGCAGAGACATGGAATAAGCCAGCTATCTGGGCCGCTAGTTCGGGGGCCCGACACCGCAGCCCCCGAACCAAGGCGCGAAGCCACAAAAATGAGTAAATCAACACTTGACCTCGCACCACCAGCGAGGTTATCTTGTGGCAAAACAAAGCCGTTTGCTAGGAAATATTCGCTGATTCCCGCGAAACATCTGTTTATTCAGTTGACAGTTGACAGTTGACAGTTGACAGTTGACAGATGACAGTTAACAGTTAACAGTTGACAGTTGACAGTTGACAGTTGACAGTTGACAGTTGACAGTTGACAGTTAACAGTTGACAGTTGACAGTTGACAGTTAACAGTTGACAGTTGACAGTTGACAGTTGACAGTTGAATAGTCTTCTTTTAATTTCTTCCCACAAGGGTTCCGGCTTTAAACCAATTCTTTCTGGTAAGCAACCAAGTTTCTGAGGATGAGTCGGTTAGCTGCGAGGCATACCTGAAGATTTCCGGTTAACCTGGAAACGCTGCCTGTTAAATGCAAAAATTTTGATGATAAATTGTCCGCTATAAAAAACCCTCTAAAATCTAAAATCTAAAATCTAAAATCGGATGACTCACCTGTTGTAACTATGCCATATCCGGTCCCGCCGCCCGAACCACCTGCCATCATCTACATCGCGAAACCAAAGAAAGCAGCCCTAACTGTCGCAGCCAGTGATGGAGACACCCCCAGCAACTCCGCAGAAACACCGGAACCAAGTTCAGAAATCGTTCAGCCACCCCAGCAACCGGCCCAAGTAGAAGAAGCAGCACTTCTCGATACCGCCCCAGCCAGCAACCAACAGCCTCCAGAAATCGCACACCCCGCAGCCACAGTCGAAAGCGACGAAGCAGTAGCGGGATTTGGGTACCCGGTTGCTGCGGAAAAACCCGAAACTCCAGCAGCTAAGCAAGATTCCTCATTTACTGCTTACCAGTTAGGTTCGGTAGAAAATGCTGTGGCAGCTCGGAATCGCCAAAAAATAGCAGGGGAGCAGAGAAAAGAGGACAAGAATGCGCTAAAACCGCAAGAAAGTTGGTATCAGGCCCAAGGCCGACAGTTAGAAGAGAACGCTCCCGTACCAACAGAGATTCCCGTTCCAGAACCGGGGCTGGAACAGCCTCCCACCGAGCAGCAACAGTTCGAGATTCCCACACCAGGAACCGCCCCCAAACCCGCAACAACAGAGCCCAAACCAAAGCCCAAACCAGCCGCGCCGGGAGTCCGCACCGCACCATCTCAGCGGACGGTGCCTTTTCCGGTGACTCCTGGCGATACCATCGAAATTAAGGCCGACAGCCAAGAATTTGATGAGAAGCAGCAAATTGTCACGGCGGTTGGTAATGTTGTGGTGCGGTTCCGGCAAACTGTGATAGATGCCGATCGGGCGATCGTCAACCTAGTCACCCGCCAAGTGGTAGCATCAGGCAACGTCGCCTATACCCGCGGCCGACAAGTAGTCCGTGGCCGACAGATGGAATTCAATCTAGGACTCAATGCCGGCGCAGTCGAACAAGCCAGCGGCGAAATATTCCTCCCCGCCGCCAGTAGCGAAATAACACCCACACTACCCACAGATATCAGTGCCGGAACCATTCTCGAACAGCCTCTGAGCGATCGAATTACCAGCCAGCAGCCCGTGCGCCAAGTCAAATCCCCCGGCGCGGCCAGCGTCACCATCGGCGGCGGCGGACAGCTAGCAGCCCCCCAAGTTGTCGGCGCAGTCAACCGCATCCGCTTTGAAGCAGAACGCCTCGAACTTCTGCCCAACGGCGTCAGAGTAGCAACCAACATTCGGATTACTAACGACCCGTTTTCCCCGCCAGAATTTGAATACAGGGCGCGGAGGGCGACGATTACAAGGATTTCCCCCACGGCTGAAGAATTAGTCACCAACTCGCCCCGCTTGGTGTTCGACAACTGGATCAAAATACCCGTGTACCCCCGCAGACAAGTGTTTGACAGCAGGCAGCAGAACGGCCCTTGTTTGACCTTTGGCTACGACGGGGAGGACAGGGGCGGTTTGTATGCCGAGTGCGGTTTTCAGGTGTTGCAAAACGGGCCGGTGCGGCTCACCCTGACACCCCAAATTTACCTCCAGCGGGCCGTGACAGATCACGGCGGCAATCCGTTTTTTCCAGACAGTTACGGACTCAAAGCGAAGTTGACCACTAGGCTCGGCCCCCGTACCAATATCGAAGCCTCGGCGATATTTCTGAGTTTTGAAGATTTCCCGAATTTGCCAGAAGACAGCTTTCGGGGCAATGTGCGCCTGCGGCAGTCGATCGGCACTCACTCTCTAGCGGCAGAATATAGTTATCGCGATCGGCTGTTTAACGGTTCTCTGGGCTTTCAAACCGTGCAGAGCAGCCTCGGAGCAGTCCTGACTTCCCCAGTCATCCCCCTGGGAGGAACGGGCATCAATCTCAGCTACCAAGCCGGGTATCAATTTATCAATGCTGACACCGATCGAGCAGACTTGCTCGAACCAGTGCGCGAAAACAACCGCATCGATTTGGGCCGCGCCCAAGCCAGCGTCGCCTTGAGCCGCGGCTTCAACCTGTGGCAAGGTCAACCGCTGCCCCGCACTCCCACCCAGGGTTTGAAGTACACGCGCAACCCAGTGGTTCCTTTCTTGCAACTAGCCTTGGGAGTCCGGGGAGTTGGCACTTATTACAGCAGCGGCGACACACAAAACTCGATCGCCAGCAGCGTCGGCATTCAAGGGCAGTTCGGCCATTTCTCCCGCCCTTTCCTCGACTACACTGGATTTAACGTGACTTACACCCAGGTAGCGCGGGACGGCATATCGCCTTATTTGTTCGATCGGCTAGTAGATTTGAAAGTCCTATCTTTCGGACTTGTCCAGCAAGTTTACGGAGGGTTTCGAGTCGGGTTTCAAAGAGCTATTAATTTAGAGAGCAAGGAAGCAATCAGTACGAACTACACTTTAGAATACAGCCGTCGCAGCTACGCAATTATTTTGCGTTTTAATCCTGAACGTCAAGTCGGCAGCCTGACATTTAGAATCAGCGACTTCAACTGGAACGGCACTCCCCAACCTTTTTCCGGAGACGTGAAAACAGTAGAAGGAGGCGTGCTTTTATCCGATTAATTCAATTGGCTAATTGGGAATTGGGCCTAAAAGCATCGGGCATCGGCCAAACCGGGCATCGGGCATCGGGGATTGGGTCAACAGACAACAGACAACAGCCAACAGTCAGTAGGGGCGGTGCCAAGAGTGCCCGCCCTCAAGCGTCAACAGTTAACAGTCAACAGTCAACAGTTAACAGTCAACAGACAACAGACAACGAACCAATAACAAATGATAGAAGTGACGGCAATATCTGCACAAGCAGCGGCTCTGCTGGTTCACTACGGCTTTGACCTAGGTGGCAAAAAAGCCGAAAAATTGGCGGGTGAATGGCTGACAAAATATCCCGGCTACTGGCTGCGTTTAGCAGTGGTTGAAGCGCTTTATCAAGGGCGCTACAAAGCTGTTTCTGTCGATCAGCTATTGAGTATGTGGCACCGGATAGGAGAACCGCTCTATCATTTTAATCGCGAGTTTGAACGCTTAGTCTGCAACAATTTTCCTCAAGATTTAAACGTTGAAAAAGAGCCTAAACTGCCGCCGGATCGTATCGTTTTATCGAACCTCGAACCGGCACAAGCTAGTGTCGCAGAGTTAGATTTGCCTGCGCCGTCAGAGCCCGAAATCGATCGCGCGCCAGATGCAGAAGTCCCGAACACAGAAGTACAGGAAACAGAAAAATTACCCGATCGCGATCGCACAAAAGAAAATCAAGAAGTTGTAGTATATGAAGACTTGGCCGTTACCGCCCTCGCCGATAAAGCCGAGATCGATCGCTTCTTAGCGGACAAACCTGCGGCCAAATCATTCCCCGTTGTCAAACACACTGATTTTCACACCAAGTTAAAAGCCATTGCCCTCAAAGGTCGAATAAATAAGAGAGAAAGGAGAAAGAAAGTGTAAACTTTGGGCATGGGCCCGCGCAGGGCATTGGGCATTGGCCAAACAGGGCATGGGCCAAACAGGGCATGGGCCAATCAGGGCATGGGCCAAACAGGGCGTTGGGCATTGGGCATACCTCATATCAAATCCGGTAGCATCGGAATGATTCAGATATATATTCTCGGACTCTGTGTACTCTGTGTTCTCTGTGGTTAAATCATTCCGATACAAGCGGAAACGATATCACTACGCTTGAGAACCGCTATAGCAAATTCATCAGTGGGGTAAATCTCTGATTCCTCAATTATTCAATTGTTCAATTCTTGAATCGACCGAAAGTTAACTTTTCGGACTTACTCCCATCCGAATTTCCGAACAAAAAGATGCCTGTTCGGTACCGTTAGCTTGTTTAACAACGCTAGTCCGCAGCCGCAGATTGGGCATGAGATACCACAGCCTTTCTTCAGCACAGACTGTATCTGATTCTGTAATCAATGTCAGCACATCGTCGCCGCCCATCACGTAGCGACTGTTTCCTTTCTCCTGCAACACTTGACCTTCGCTAGGATTGTCAGGATTCGGCACGATCGCTAATATTGTAGAACCAATTTGTTTGGCTTGATTGCGATCGGGAATACCGTCCCAAGAAATCCGAACGCCCTTGAGGTTAGTTGAAGTCGGGTTAATCGAGTGTTGGTGGCAAAGTTTGACAACTGCTGCGTCGCTAGCTGTCACCATTTCTATTTTGAGGTCAGATTTACCTGCTTGCAATTCGCCAGACTGAAGATTGTGTACGGTACGCTGCGAAAACCATTTACCTGCACTCAACTCAAAAAACTCGATGACATCCATGAAATTTGTCTCTAAACTTAAAATACTTGTTTAATTTCGATCGCGACTTGTGCGCTGCAGAAGGAAGAAACCCAGTTTTTTCCTGCGTACCTAGCGCTAAAACCGCAATCAAACTCATGATTTTGGTCAAACACCGGTTTAACAGTCCAAGCCCTGTTCTATATTTTAAAGGAATGGGGCGCGCCTGCAAAACTTTCCGAGAGTTTTGGGCGAAGCTGATTGCAGGTGCCGCCCGGTACAAAACTCAACCGGAGGGACATCTGCCTCCCGGATGCGGCGAAATTGACAGAAAATTAGATTATCCGCCATCCTGTCTGGCGATCGCAAGTCTTGTTCCAAAATCAAAGAGAATTGCCGCACATCAACAATTTTAGCTTTGAGACGATCGGCAATCGTTGCCCGAACACCGGCTATGTCAAGAAAAACAGCGACATATATCAGAAGGTTGCCGATCGGTAAATTTAACAGTGTTGAATTAAATTCCCTTGACAGCAGTTGACGACAATCGCACTCCTTGAAAATTCTCAAAGCAGACTCGGACTCAAAAACCAGCGATTGCATCGAACCGTCACCCGATCGAGGGCAGCAGCCCCGTAGCAAATAACCTTCAAATATGTCATGCTAAGTCAAGAGCTAAGTCAAGAGCTAAGTCAAGAGCTAAGTCAAGAGAAAAGATTCTCGATCGGGTTTCCAGCAAGGTGCAGCTAGCGATCGCATACATTTAAAAAAAAAGACATCCACAAATTTATGAGCGAGTTTACCCAAGGGCTGGATAAAATGCAGCCCGCAGAACAGACACACTGTCTGGAAATCCTGCCAAACCAGCTAGCAGCGACTTCAGACTCAGAGAAATTATACAGCTTGCTAACAGATTACAATTTTATAGAAGCCAAGCTGTCAGCATCAGGAGTACAAGCCCTAATAGAAGATTACGATTTAGCAACAAGTCCCGATATTATCACCTCAGACGAAAAAGCCTACAAACTCAAATTAATTCAAGAAGCAATCCGTCTTTCTGCCCACATTATAGCCAAAGACAAAACCCAACTAGCAGCCCAACTAATTGCCCGCTTAATGCGCTTTGAAATCCCAGAAATTCAAGCACTGCTAGCACAAGCAAAACAGCAGAAAAAACCCTGGCTGCGGCCGCTAACCACCAGCTTTACCCCTCCTGGCGGGAGACTGCTGCGAACCCTAACCGGACATACAGATTGGGTACAAGCTGTAGCGATCGCCCCCGACGGCAAGCGGGCAATTTCTGCATCCTCCGACCACAATCTCAAAATTTGGCACTTAGAAACAGGACAAGAACTTTTCACCCTCAAAGGTCATCTTACCTACGTCAATGCTGTAGCCGTCACCCCAGACGGCACTAAAGTAATTTCCGGTTCTTGGGACAACACTATAAAAATTTGGAATTTAGCAACAGGAACAGAAATATTAACATTAGCAGGCGATACTTTTGCGGTAGAAGCAGTAGCAGTAACTCCATCGGGCAAGCAAATAATTTCCGGTTCCTGGGACGGCAGCATAAAAGTTTGGAATTTGTCAACAGGGGAAGTGATTTTCAATCTGAAAGGTCACAGCAGCTTTGTGCAGTCAGTAGCAGTAACTCCCGATAACAAACTGTTGATTTCCGGTTCAGGAGACAACAGCATCAAAGTCTGGAACCTAGAAACAGGAAAAGAACTTTTCACCCTCAACGGTCATGCAGACTGGGTAAAAAGTGTAGCAGTTACTCCCGATGGGGGAAAAATAATTTCTGGCAGTTACGACGGCACTGTAAAAGTTTGGAGTTTGTCAGAAAAAAAGCAACTTTTTACTTTAGGAAAACACGAAAGTTTCGTTCAAGCTGTGGCAGTTACTCCCGACGGCAATTGGGTAATTTCGGCTTCCGGCGACAAAACGCTGAAAGTTTGGAATCTCGCAACAAAACAAGAACTTTTCACTTGTACCAATCACATCGCCCCAGTGAATGCTGTGGCTGTCACCCCCGACGGCAAGCGGATAGTTTCTGGTTCCTCTGACAAAACCCTAAAAGTTTGGCACTTAGAAATAGGGCAAGAAAATTTATCATTTGCAGGTCACGACGACTGGGTAAATGCTGTAGCAGTGACAGCGGACGGTACTAAAGCAATTTCCGGATCGGGAGACAACAGCATTAAAGTCTGGAATCTCAAAAACGGACAGGAAATTTGTAGTATTGCGGGACACCAAGATTGGGTAAAAGCGATCGCCATAACACCGGATAGCAAGCGAGTAGTTTCGGGTTCCGGCGACAAAACCGTGAAAGTTTGGCATCTAGAAACCGGAAAGGAAATATTTACTTTCACCGGTCATACAGACTGGGTAAATTCTGTAGCTGTTACCCCTGACGGAACGATGGCAATTTCGGGTTCCGAAGACAAAAATATTAAAGTTTGGAGT
>NZ_JBARVX010000226.1:0-7888 GCF_049646505.1 Microcoleus sp. | reverse complement strand
GTCTGGGGATTTGCTGACTGCTACTGATGCGAATGGGAATAAGCTGACTTTTAGCGATGCGGGGATTGCTAGCAGTACGGGTAAGTCGGTGAGTTTTGAGAGGGATGTTGCTGGGAGGATTGTGGGTGTTGTTGACCCGGATGGGAAGAAGGTTAAGTACGAATACGATGCGAAGGGGGATTTGGTTGCCGCCACCGACCAAGAACAAAATAAAACAGAATTTGTTTACAACACCGACCAATTTCACTATTTAGAAAAAGTCATCGACCCGCTAGGAAACACGGGAGTCAGAACTGAATACGATGACAAAGGTCGCTTGAAGAAAATAATTGACGCAGACGGCGACCCCGTAGAGTTGATTTACGACCCAGACAACTCAATTCAAACCGTCAAAGATGCTTTCGGCAATCCCACTACCTATGTCTATGATTTGCGCGGCAATGTTGTCAAACAAGTCAATGCGTTAGGTCAAGAAACTAACTTCAAGTACGATGATGACAACAATTTAATCGAAACAAAAGATGCCGCCGGAGGGGTAACAAAATACACCTATGACGCTAGCGGCAATCTCTTATCCCGTACCGAATCCTACTGCGGTTGTCCGGGTACGGTGCCTGGAATCACTCGCTACACTTACAACAAATACGGTCAGACTACCTCCATTGTGATGCCCACAGGAACTTCCCTGCATATGGAATACGATCGCGCTGGCAATATGCTAAAAATGCAGGATGGACTCGGCAATATCATCCAATCCTACGTCTACGATTCCCAAGGTCGAGTCGTTCAAGAAACCGATACCTTCGGCACTACTTACTACGGCAATTTCGATGCTTTTGGCAATCCCGGCTGGATCAAAGATGCTGAGGGGAACGAAACAACGATGACTTACAACGCTAAAGGTTTGTTGGAAACCATGACTGAAAATGGCGTTACCTCCACCTTCTTTTATGACGGATTGGGACGGCAAACAAAAGCTGACTACGGTGACGGTTTGTGGGTAGAATACGATTATGAAGGCTCTCGAGCCGATTGGACAGCAATAGAAGCCCCAACTATCGGCCGCATCGAACGCAAGTTTACGGATGACGGGAAGTTGGGAGGTTGGGTAACGAACGGTGGCGGCGAGATTAAATTTACCTACAATGAAGCAGGTCAGTTGGAAACTGAAACTGACCCTAGCGGTAGCGTTACCCGGTACGGGTACGACCAAATTGGCAGGGTTAAAAGCGTCAAAGATGAATCGACGGGGGTGGAAACTATCTACCACTACGACGCGCTGGTAGGCGTTGACCCCGACCCAGGCGTAGCAGATAATTTGATAGGTAAGTTAGCAGGAACAACTGTGGTTTTGGATGCCAACACCCGCTACACGACCAGCTATACTTACAACTCTAACGGTCAGATGAAAACTATGACTGACCCGCGCGGTCAGGTCTGGAAGTACCGCTACAATTCCAATGGAACGACGGTTATCGACCCGTTGGGAAGAGAGACAACTTCAGTACAGTCTCCTAATTACTTGCCCGTTGAAACGATTTATCCCGACGGAACCAAGTCGAAAGTTGAGTATCTTTTCAGCAACAACTTGCAGGAAGCGAAAGACTATCCGACTCGAATTATAGACCGGGGCGGCAATGACCGCAAGTTTACTTACGATGAGTTGGGACGGTTGAAGACGGTTACGGATTTGGGCGATGCTGTCTATACTTATCACTACGGTGAAAGCGGGTTGGAACGAGTGACGGGACCGAATCAAGCAACTTTGCTGTCTTACCAGTATGAGGATGGAAACCTCAAGAAAATTATCTATCCCGATGGCGGTGAAAAGGAATTTATTTACAATGCCGTCACGAATCGTTTGTCACAAATGAAGTTGCCCAGCGGAGTAACTGTAAGTTACGAGTATGATGCGGCGGGACAGGAAAAGCGCAGGGTTTCAACCTTGGATGGGGAAGTTGTTTCTAACTGGGATGCAGAAACGGGTCAACTGTTAAGCGTGACGGATGCTACGGGAACGACTGCTTATCACTATGACTCTGATACGGGTGCGCTTGCAGGCTTGGATTATCCCAACGGCGGCAGCATTCGCTACGGACGCGACGGTTTGGGTCGAGTCGATAAGGTTATCGTGAAAGCTGATAAGAATTCTGCTGATTCTACGGCTTACATCACTGAGTACCGCTACGATGCGAACGGCAATTTGGATCGAGTGAAGGCAACATCTCCCGGCGGTCAATTGTTAGAAACTGCGATGGTTTACGATGAAGTGAACCGCCTCAAAGAACGGACTTTGCCGAATGGGGTGAAGACGGTTTACCAGTATCAGGATAAGACGGATTTAGTTGAGAAGATTGCTCATTTTGCTCCTGATGGGGTGACGGTGTTGGCGTCTGTTGCTTACGAACGTAAAGGGATTGGGGAACCGACTAAGATTACTAGGGAAGATGGTTCTTACGTGCGGTTGGAGTACGATACTGCGCTGCGGGTGGATAAGGAAACTTATTACAGTGCGGCTGGGGTTTTGTTGCAGGAGATTGATTACGGTTACGATGCTGCGGGGAACCGTCAAGTTGTGTCGAGTGGTTTGGCTGCGGGAACTTACAGTTACGATAATGTCAATCAGCTTGCTTCAGTGACGAATGGGGCGAATGTGGAGACTTATACCTACGATGCTGGGGGACGGGTGGATGTTGTTAGCAGAAATGGGGTGATTCGGGATTTTGATTACAATACTGATAATTTGATTTCTCAGGTGAAGGATGCTGCTGGAAATGTGTTAGTTGAGTATGATTATGATAGTTCTGGGCGGAGAGTTGAGGTGAAGGGTGCGGCAGGTGAAAGGGATTATATTGTTGCGCCTGCGATGGGTGATGGTTTGGAGTCGCCGCAGTTGGTGATGGATGGAAATGGTAATGCTAGCGGCGCTTATGTTTATGCTGGAAATCAGCCGTTGATGCGGTTTGATGCTAGCGGGAATCCGGTTTATTATTTGACTGATGCGATGGGTTCGGTAATTGGGTTAGCCGGTGCTGGCGGTACTGGTGTCGCTCAGTTTAATTATGATAGTTTTGGCAATCTGAAAAGTTCGTCGGGGACAGCGGCTTCTTTACCTGGGAATGCTGGTGGGGATTTCCGGTTCCAGGGACAGTGGTTGGATGATGCGACTGGGCTGTACAATTTCCGGGCGCGGTATTACGATCCTGAAACGGGGCGGTTTATGAGTTACGATCCGATCGAGCTGATTGAGATGGAGCCGGAGAGCAGCAATCCCTATCAGTTTGTTTATAACAATCCTCATGTTTATAGCGATCCGACGGGGATGTTTTCGATCGCTGAACTTAATTCAACCATAGATGGTCACAATGTTCTCCAAACTATCCAATATCACGCAGGTCAAGCTGCTAGGGATTACATGATAGATGCTGCAAAGGATGTTGTTAATGATATAGCTCTCTCAACTCTTAACTCATTTGTTCCATTTGGCATGGAAGGAGTATTAACAGCTCTCAGCAATACTAATCCTGCCTTAGCTAATGTAAAAACAAAAATTGCCGGGAAAAATTTTGAATTTAGCGCTCAAAACAATATCAATCAAGTTTTCAAAGATGATAGCAACTTCCTTGACTACATACATCTTGAAGTGCCTGTAAATGATATTTCGGGAAAACCATCTGGCGACGGTATTAACATTAGGAATTTTAGGGCAGCTTCTACCTATTCTGAGATGGTTAGATCCAACGATCCAAGACCCGACTATATCATAAAACCAGGTAAACCCCAGGACGATAGCGTGCAAAGCTTCCTCATCGGTGATTTTAAATTGTCAGTAGCAACTATGGTCAATCACTATCTTGGTGGAAGTCAAACTAGGCAGTGGAACGCTATTAGCGCTCATACAAAACCCCGTCATTCAGTGATTCCTGTTTCTGGTTTTATTACTTTTTACTCTGGAACTTCAGCACAAAATGAACAACTACGGCAAGCCGCTTTTGCGAAAGGTATGGTTGCAGTGATTTTCTCCCTAGTCGAAAAGTCAGGCTTTAGAGCTCCTTTATAGTAAACGATCGAAAATGTCTATGATTACACTTGTTTTTAGCGACGAACCAGAACCAGGCGATACCAGACTTCATGAAGCAATTGCTGCTAGCAATCTGACAAAAGTACAAGAACTAATTATAGGGGGTGCTGATGTTCACTACATAGGGAACTGGGGCTGCACACCCTTAGAACTAGCAACCGAGTTAGGAAACTTAGATATTGTGCAAACTTTGCTGGTAGCAGGAGCGCAAATTGCTTTTGGAGTTAACTCAGCTCCTCTAGAGATTGCTGTAAAAAGAGGACAAATAGATATTGTTAAGGCTCTAATTGAGGCTGGTGCTGATGTCAATCAAGATATTGGAAATAACCAGACTGTCTTGATGACTGCCGCTACTTTAGGTCACTTGACTATCGTGCGACTTCTAATTGAAAAAGGTGCTGATGCTAATGCCATCAGAGAAGACGGAGCAAGCGCTCTTCTATGCGCCACCAAGAATGGGTGGCAAGAGGTATTCGACTATTTAGCTCTTTTGACTTCAAAAGAACTTCTGGCGCAAGCTGTAGAAAAGCTTCCGGCTGGTTTAGTCTATCGTCACAGAAAAGACGACTTGTTGACTGAGGGGTTTGTCCTAGCTGCCGGAGAGGGAAGAAGCGATGATGTTAAACAGGCAATTGCAGCGGATGCGGACATTAATGCTATTGATTCGCATGGTAACACGGCCTTGTGCTTTGCAGCCTATTGGGGTCAATTAAGTGTTGTTCGGGTCTTAGTGGAAGCTGGTGCTAGTCTGGAAAGGAAAGATGAACAAAATGGGTGGACGCCTTTGATAGCTGCGGTAATGATGGGGCAATTTGATGTAGTACAAATTTTACTGAAATCAGGAGCTGATATTGATAATATCGATCGAGACGGTCAAACGGCGCTTATGCTAGCTACAAGACTCAATTTTTCAGCTAAGTATCCTGGCTCCAGACTGTTTCCCCAAAACTTTTTTAGACACGTAGAAGTTTTCAAATGTTTGTTAGAGTTCGGTGCAGATGTCAATGCAAAAACAGATTCAGGTTGGACGGCTCTTATGGCAGCCACTAAATTTAGAAATATCAAGGCAGTTGAACTTTTGCTTCAAACTGGTGCTGAAGTTAATGCCAAGGACAACAGGGGAGATACTGCTCTAAGCCTTGCTCGCGAAGCGGGACATCAAGAAATTGTTAAGCTTTTGAAAGAAGCCGGAGCCGAAGAAGATTGAGTAGATGCGGGTATTGTACTTTTAGATAAAGAGCGATTCGAGCGCTCAAGCAACAACTGGCTTGTGCGATTTCCGGGCTGGGTATCCTGGCAATGCCGAGCTCACAAAAAATCCTCTTCTTTCCTCGGCAATGCTACTTCATGCGGAAGAAATTAAGAATCTCGATCGCGCAACTCTCCCCCTATACGAATGCAACCCGCACAGCATAAAATATTACCCAACACGCTCTACCAAAAACCATGACACCCACAGTAACCATCCAAGAACTAGCGATCGCCCTCACAGCCAAAAACCACTCCCCAACCCTCCTCAACGCAGACTTCCTCAAATACAGCGGCATCGTCCCCCCCGACTGGGAACTCGCCCGCCCTCCCGTTTTCAGCCCCCAAATCTCTCAAGTTGCCTTCACCAACGGCATCAACATCGTCGCCCAATCGAACGCCATTACTTTCATCGAATCCCTGAGTGCAAAATCACAAGAAGACGTAAAAATTTCTGCCGTTATCCGCAAATACGTTGAAGCTTTACCCCGCACCGACTATCAAGCTTTAAGCATCAATCCCAGAAGCTTCATCACCTTTGAAGGGGGAGATGAAAATGCAGCTCGCGAGTTCATCACCTCCAGTTTATTATCCAAAGGAACGTGGTTTGATGTGGGGAAAGCTCCGGTAAAAGCTGCTGTCAATTTAGTTTATTCTCTAGAACAAGGAGAACTTAACTTGAGCGTTGCCGAAGCTTTGCTGCAACTGCAAGAAGCAGAACCAACTCCCGCAGTATTGTTTTCCGGCAGCTTCCAGTACGAAATTGCAGGGGAATTAGAAGGCGAAAAACTGCAACATTTGTACAAGCTTTTGGAAAATTGGCAGCCGGATTTAGAAGCTTACCGGGAAATTGTCAACGTGCGGTTTTTGGGGAAAGAAGTTGAACAGTTACCGTCTGCCGCGTAAAGGATAAGATTGTGGGGGCGATCGCTGGCGTGTAAACAATGAACAGTTGTGCGATCGTCCCAACGAGGGGTGACTGAATAATTCGTAATTCGTAATTAAAGGTACAAGCTAATGGCCCAATAATTCGGAATTAAAGAACTCGATCGCTAATTCCGAATTTAGTGCCAGTAAACGAGAGCCTCATTACAAAGCCTGTTCGATCGCCCGCCGCGCCAATTCCACCTGTTCCACAGCATCCAGATAAGCTAGCGCTGCTGCATCCCAAACCACTTTTCTCTGCATCCTGTTCAAGACGATTTTCCCAAACTCGTACACCGTGCCGAAGCTTTGCAGCCTGAGAATTCGCTCAGCTATTGAGCAAAAACTCGGCGTTGGGTTCAATATCGCCACCACATCCGAGTGAAGGAGCGACACCACCTCTGAACCCATATCGACTTTCAAAGTCGCTCCAACTTCCACAATCCGGCCCCAAAATCCATTCCACTTCCTTTGGGCTATTTTTTCTTTAGGAATAAAAGGGATTTTGACAATAACCCATGCCCCCGCGCTGTCTGGACCAAAGCGCGTTTTGACTCCCTCACCCGTAATTGGTTCGCAAGGAGTGCAAGTTTTACATTTTTCACCGCAATCGCCTTCTTGAACCGGCTCGCTACTACTGCTGCCCTCGGTTTTCTTCGAGGCGGAAGATTTTCTCAAAGCAGCCTTAATCAGAGCTTTAGCTTGTTTGGGGGTTTTCGCTGCTCCCGACGAGATCGCAGCCAACGCCACTACTCGCTTGTCCTCCTGCATCTTCGCAAGTTGATACCCTACATCTATGCTGTGGTCGTTGATAATGTCCAACCACTTTGCAGCCAATTCGGGGCGGTCTCTCTTGAGCTCGTCGGCAGCTTTGACGGCAATGCGCCCTTTCCTGTAGTTCCTGCCGCACCCCAAGCCGACTATAGCCGCCACAATATTTTCCGTCAGTTCCATTTCCCTTGGAGTCAGGCCCAAATCGATCGGGTTCAATGGAAAATTTTCCATTAGCGGTTGCTGGTTGTCCGACGGCGGCTCTGCTGAGCCAGCAGCTTGGTGGCGAGCTTTCTTAGCAGCGTGTCTGTTCCTCAGCTCTCTAGCTATAGGCTCCACAACAATTCCTTCCCGAATTCTCTGTACTGGACTTTGGTGGCGGTGGCGGTTTTCTGCCACCAAGACGAAGAGCTCGTCATCTTCAGTCTGGAAGTGGCAGACAATAACTGGGACAAACTTCCAGCCCAGCGCTGCTAGCGCCCTCCACCGCCGATGGCCGCTAACGATCGTGCCATCTGTTTTGACGGTCAGCGGTTGGACGTAGCGTTTGAGTTGGATCAACTCTACCAGGTCAGCAATACTTTCGGTGCACCCGTAAATTTCCTCATTGCGAGGGTGAGGCTTGAGTTGGTCAAGACCAATATGCTGAATCGCGTCGCTGACTGAGAGCGACACAGTTTCATTTTTATTCATTTGGATAGCCCTGGTTGTTTATTTGGGGATTGGGGCTTTGTACCCTTGCCTGCTAAACCCAATAAGGTTTCCTAACAGAAAGCTGGGGTTATTCTCTGTCGGGGCGGCGCGGGCTGTATCGGCAGGTCGCCTTCACTGTCAAAAGGTTCGCTGCTTTTACATTCTTAGAAT
>NZ_JBARVX010000225.1:0-9960 GCF_049646505.1 Microcoleus sp. | reverse complement strand
ACCTGTAAATGTTACAAAAATTTAATAATCTGAGAATAATCTCGATCGCCAGAAGTAAAGAAATTTTGGGGTGACTGCCAATTTATTGTCGTTTTGAAGCCGGACGCTTCAGAATAGACTTATTAATTTTATATTAAGGATTGCCTGAAATTTTCATATTTGCTGATTCAGGGTACTTATATGCAGATAAATTATACTTATAGGATGCAAAAATAAGAGGGCTGGCAAAGAGTCTCCAACCCTCTTGTCTAGAGGGTTTTGCCTGTAGAGAAGTAGAGAATCGGTGTTAACCGCCCGGTATTTTTTTTAGTGATTAAAGCTGGTCAATTTCCCAAGCTGCTAAAGGAAGTTTGGCTTGGCGCTGTCCGGTGGCTCTGGCTCTGACATTCAAAAGACCGATCGGCGTATGTAACAACTCTACCAGATCGAGGCGGGCGAGATCGCTTTTAGCCACAGCAATCGGTAATTCCTTTAACAGCCACCTAGCCAGCCGATACAAATATTCTCCTGGCGTAAATTCACGCATCAAATCGACACCGTGGAGTTCGTGCAAATATTTATTAGATTCGCCGTAGCGATACCATTGACTTTGCAACTGTTTTATTGTAGAACGGTGGCGGTGTCGGACGATCGCATTTTCGGCAAAATACATTTTATAGGATGTTTCTCGCAAAATCCGCCAGCACAAATCCGCATCGCCACCACTCGTAAGGTACGGGCGAAATAAACCTACTTGCGCTAAAACTTGTCTGCGTACAGCTAAGTTAGCCGTTTGACCGTAGGCACAAAAAGGGTGAGCGAGAGTATGTTTTTGAGATAAAGTATTGTCGCGGGCTGCGTGTTTTTCTAAGAGACTATTACCGGGGAGGGCGAGAATTTCCCCCGCGCTAATTCCTACTTCTAAGTCAGCAAAGGGCTTAACTAAATTTTCCAGCCATTGAGTTTCGGGGCGACAGTCTGCATCGGTAAATGCAATGATTTCGCCTGTGGAGGCGCGAATTCCTTGATTGCGGGCGGCGTAGGAACTTTGAATCTGGTTTTCGGTGAAGTGGCGAATGGTTATTCTATCCAAATTGCCTCCCCCCCTTAGCAAGGGGGGGACTGAGGGGGGGTTCAAGTTTGTAGCTGTTTGGATAATTGCTGAAGTGCGATCGCGACTGTTGTTGTCTACTAACAGATATTCTACACTGTGTGGCGGATAAGTTTGCGATCGCAGACACTCGATTAAATCCGGCAAATCCATCTCACCGTTATAAACAGGTACCACAACCGAAACAAGGGGTAAAAACTCCGCACTCTTCATTAATCCTCTCTGGTGGTTGTTGAGTCAATCAGGAGTAAAGTCCTTACTGCGAACCAGTTTTTTTTTACCTTTTGTGAGGCTTTTTTAAAATCTAAAAGTGGCAAAATGCCCGTTCCAAAACTGCATAGAGTTCTTGTGGAACGGGCATATTATTTGTTTTTTAATATGGCAGAAAACATCAGCTACATATGCTGTAAAGTCTATTAATAATCCGCTGTCAACTATTGCTTGTCAACATCAAAATCATTAACACTAACACCCCGTTAGTTAAGTAAAAGATACCAACAACCTGAGTTTCCAGCCAGCCGCACAGTTCTAAATGGTGGTGCAGGGGAGCCATTTTTAGCAGGCGCTTGCCGATGCCATCCGGGCCTTTTGTAGCTTTGTAATAGCCTACTTGAGCAATTACCGACAGCGTTTCTATAAAGAAAATCCCGCTGATAATTAATAATATCCAAAGGCTGTTTGTTAATAAAGCTACCGCACCCAACGCACCTCCCAAAGCCAAGGCCCCTGTATCGCCCATAAACACGCGGGCTGGATTGCGGTTGTGAGTTAAGAAACCGAGACAACTGCCGCTGATGCAGGCGCAAAATATCATTAATTCTGGCGAAGTTGAGGCTACAGATGCGCCTAATCCCAAAAGTGCGATCGCCCCTAAACCTGCCATCAACCCATCAACGCCGTCGGTAAGATTAGTAGCATTGCTTTCAGCAACTAACACAAAACCCGCCAGCGGCCAAAACAGCAAACCCAAAGGCAATACCCAACCGAAAGGCAAAGCAATGTTAGTAGAAATAGCGGGATTGTGGAACATCAGCCACAGACAAAATAAAGCGGCAAAACCTATTTGCAAAGCCAATTTGATCCGAGGTGAAATACCTTTATTCGACTTGCGGCGGAGAATTTGCCAGTCGTCCAGCCAGCCGATGAAACTGTAAGCTAAAGTTACAGCCGATACGGCAACAACATCTGAGTTAAAATTCGACAGCAATAAAGCGATTGCGACTCCCGCAGGCACAAAAAATACGCCTCCCATTGTCGGCGTTCCCGCTTTTTTTAAGTGGGCTTGGGGGCCGTCTTCGCGAATTATTTGTCCTGCTTTTAGTTGCTGGAGTACGGGAACTACTAGATAGCCCAATCCCGATGCCACTAAAGCACAAACAACTAGCGGCACAAATAGCGATGCAGGCGAGTTCAAAAGTCTACCCGCTGCTACATCTAAACCGATCGCTACAATGCCGAGCCCCAAACCCAGCAGCAGGAATAAATTCCTGCCTGTAAGTTTGAAAGGCATACTAAAAGGGATTCTCTCATCCACAAAGTTATCCATATCACTCCTGGCCACACACCATTTGAAAACAAACAATTGACAGTTGGGGAATAGGGCGCGATACCGGAGATTGCGAAATCTCTGAGTTTTTCTTCCCTATTTCCGGTTGATTCTTTCACCCTTGTACCAGCTATTCGTCGCCTGCACCCGCATCCTCTTCTGCCTCTTCTTCATCATCGTAAGGATTGTCGTCAACTGCCATCAGTTCGGGAAATTCTTCTTCGTTGAGATATTCGGGTTCTTGGACATCCCTTGCTAAGAGGCGATTGTTAGATTCCAACCAGCTTAAAAGAGATGATTGCTGCTTTAATGGAATTACGTCCGCAGGCAAGTGGCGAGGGATTTGGCGCAGAGATGGGTTATACATGATTCTCGGTTTCTAAAGAGAAAGAGGCGATCGACTAGAGGTAATTTTTTGCCGAGTGACTGCTCTTGCGATAGAGTGCTTGCAACTTCGGCGTTTAGCAGGGCTAGGGCATTATACCACAGACACTGTTTGCTTCCGGATCGGGATAGAATGGCAGACCGAAAAGGAACTCGCCCCAAGCATCGGCCTCAGAATAACACTAAAATCCGCTCTTGCCAATCCTTTTTTAGGTATAAGTATGGTCAGCCGAGACGATCGCATTTAAGATATCCCAAGACAGGCGGCGCTGTGGCAAGCGGCACATTCACCCAGTCTCCCGGTTTTCGATCGAACCCTGATGGCAAATACCCTCTACCTTTTTAAGTCAACTCTCAAGCAATAAATCTCAGGATGGATACAACGGCAGCCGTTTTATACAACAAAGAGGGTTACGACACCACAGGAAAGAGACTTTTGGGGCGTCATGCAGCCGGAGAAGGGTTCCTCAAAAGCTTAGTTCAATACGGCACCGCTGACTCGCTTTACTGTTGCACAGACAGCAAAAAAACCTTTGAGGAGTTTTGTTCGCAGATCGAACCTTGGCTGCAACAACCTCGGAAAGTCCGCTGGATTCCCTTACAGCGGTCGGATTTGCTGTCTCAACCGGGCACAATTTATCGACCCGATCCCGCCCTTGCGGATCTGGTTTGGGCGCGCAGATTTGTCGATCAGCGGGCCTACAGCGTTTGCGGCGTTACTCACACGATCGGTACAAAATACGTCATGGAGGCGATCGGCAATTCGATCGCCGCACCGACACAGCCTTGGGACGCGCTGATCTGCACCTCTGCCGCCGTGAAAACAGCAGTAGAAGGAGTTTTGACGCAGTGGTCAGAATATTTAGCGCAGCGCAACGGCGGTCAACCGGAAATTTTGATTAAATTGCCAATTATTCCCCTAGGAGTCGATTGCAGCGCGTTTCCGCAGGGTGTGGAAGCAGTTAACAGCCGCCGCCAACAGCGACAAGAACTCGGCATTTCGGCCGGCGATATTGTTGTGTTGTTTGTCGGCAGATTAACTTTTTCGGCAAAAGCCCATCCCGTACCAATGTACATCGCCTTAGAACGGGCAGCACAGCAGACCAAAGCTAAAATCCACCTAATTCAAGCCGGTTGGATCGAAGATCCGAGAGAAGAACCCGACTTTAAAAATAGCGCGCAAATCTTTTGTCCCTCGGTAAATGCTATTTTTTTAGACGGCAGAAAGCCGGAAGTTAGAATTAATATTTGGTCGGCGGCAGACATTTTTATTTCGCTTTCCGACAACATTCAAGAAACCTTCGGACTGACACCAATCGAAGCAATGGCTAACGGACTGCCGGCCATAGTCTCTGATTGGAACGGATACAAAGAATCAGTACGCCACGAAATCGACGGCTTCCGCATTCCCACACTGATCCCGCCGCCAGAAGCTTGTTTGGATTTAGCCATAAATTATCTCGACGGTAGTTTGAATTGGCCGACTTACATGGGTCATACTTCCTTAGCCACAGCAGTTGATATTGATGCTTGTACCCGCGCTTTGTGCCAATTAATTGACAGCCCGGAATTGAGAAAGCGGATGGGCGAAAATGCGAAACAAAGGGCGAGGGAGATTTATGATTGGAAAGTAGTAATTGCTGCTTACGAACAGTTGTGGCGGGAATTAGCAGAAATTCGGATTTCTGCACCGGAATCGGCACCTTTAAAACCGGGGAAACCGCCTTATCCGCTAAGCGACGATCCGTTTCGGGTGTTGGGCCATTATGCGACGAGAACTTTAACCAACGATATGATGCTGAGTCTGGGTGCGATCGCCACACCAGAACTTCTGAAAGAGTTGCAGACTATTTGGTTTAGCAGTTTCGGTCAAGACCGAAGAATGTCTGTTAAGATTCAGATGGAGATGTTAAAGGCGATCGAGCAAAAAGGTACTGTCAGCGCGGGCGAAATTCTCAGGCTTTATGCCAAAAACGAGCAAGAATTAGCACACCTGTATCGGACGCTACTCTATCTCGTGAAATTTGGTGTGTTAGTCATTGGGAAGGGGTAATGGTTGATGCTAAATCGAATAAGATTAGGCGGTTGAAACCGCTACTACACAAACCAAGTCGGCCTCCGCCGACTGAAGATTAAAATAAATGTAGGATTGTTATACCCACAGAGAAGAAGGCGGGTTTTGCCATTTTTTTAGTCAGTTGTATCATAGATCCTCTTCTAAACCCGCCCCTACAAAATGCTAATTACTGCTGACCAATGACTAATGACTACTGACTACTGACTCTTAAAAAAACTATGCTTAAAAAATCTGGACTATTAGAGATAATTGCTGGTAAAAATCGCGGTTTGTTGGCGACTCCAAACGACAAACAGGCTATTTTAAGTGCGATCGCCCAATTGGAAGATTACAACCCCACATCTCGCCCCGTCGAAGCTGCAGAGCTTTTAGAAGGTGATTGGCGGTTGTTGTACACCAGCAGCCGCGCCCTGTTGAATATTGACAGTTTTCCGCTGTTAAAATTAGGTCAAATTTATCAATCCATCCGCGTCAAAGAATCAAAAATCTATAACATTGCCGAAGTTTACGGATTGCCTTATTTAGAAGGAATTGTCAGCGTAGCTGCGAGATTTGAGGCTACCTCGGAACGGCGAGTGCAGGTGAAATTTGAGCGGTCGATTTTAGGTTTAAGCAGGTTGATTGGCTATGAATCTCCGGCAAAATATATCAATCAGATTGAGTCGGGGAAGAAGTTTGCTGCTGTAGATTTCAAGCTGGATACTCGCGAACAGCAGGGATGGCTGGATATTACTTATTTGGATGGCGATTTGCGGATCGGGCGCGGCAATGAAGGAAGTGTTTTTGTGTTGACAAAAGAGTGATTTTGTGATTTTCGATTGAGTGCGATCGATCTTTTGCTTGAAAGTTGCGATCGGTCTAAAATGATACCGGGAGGGATACAATCATGACATCAACTATCAAAGAACCAATGGGCAAAATTACCACAACACTCAAAATCACCAATCGCCTCGACCAAGGTAAGGCAGAAGATAATCTAATTCCTGCCGATCGAGTACGTTCTATTACCCTAAAAAATGTGCTGGTAGATACTGGGGCGACTACTTTATGCTTGCCGCAGGATGCGATCGCCCAACTCGGTTTAAAACTCCTGAAAACCGTGCCTGTAGCAACGGCAACAGGCATCGGTACAGCACGCATTTTTGAAGATGCAAAAATTTCATTAATGGGAAAAGACGCAACTTTTGAGTGCATAGAACTGCCCGCAGGAGCCGATCCGTTATTGGGTGTCATCTCTTTAGAAGCATTAGGAATTGAATTGGATTTGCAGAAACAAACACTCGTGCTTTTGCCGCTGAGTCCGACGGCTAGTTATTTAAGAATTTGAATTTAGCAGTTAGGAAATAACCTAAAATGCAACTTATTGTTACTCCGTCTGTTTTGTCTGTTCTTTGTTTTCTGCCGGCATTGACTTTCTGACAGCTAGCACTAACTCCGCTTCGGTACATCGATACAAATCCCGCATTCGGAATACTTGCCAAACTTCCATCTTTGGCAATGTTCGACCCTTTTCCCAGTTGCGAATTGAAGATTCAGCACATTCTAGTATATGTGCTACGTCTATAATTTTCAGCCCCGCACGTTCTCTTAAGGCTCTCAGATCCATAGCTGACCGAACCTTTTCAGGGACAAAACGTTAAGTTTTACCGTTAAGTATTGACGTTTGCGACCGATTTGATGTTTAATCATAGTAGTAGAGGCGTTAGTCGATTTCTGGCAAGAGACTTACTAACGCCCTTTCCTGTACTCCTTACGAATACCACACGATTATGCCACAAAACGGTTATCAACAGGGATTCTGTGCGAATCAAGAGGGCGATCGCGTACCAAAAACGCCTTTACCCTTGGGCGATCGCCAAACTCATGCCAAATATGCAGCGCGCGATTGTGGGGCGATTTCGCAGTCGATCGGATGCTGACGGGCACTTGCTGTGTCTGCGTCAACTCATGCCTCAAGCCACGCTTGTCGTAATCTTTGACTTGCAGCCAGACTTAGAAGTACCAATTGCTGGGCCGACAGCAATTCGATAAACACCGCATCAAAATCTTTATAACCGGGTTTTTTGCGGTTTTTGCGGGCTGTAACGAGTATTTTCGCAAAAACCCGGTTTCTGGGCACCCAGCAGATAAATATCAACTTCAGTTAGGATAAAACTATCCTCAATTTGCTTTTAAATCATGACTTCTACAACTGCAAAATTCATCGTGTCTCAAGTGGGTGAAATTCCCCAATGGCAAGCCGCGACATGGGAAGATTATGTAGCAGCTTGCAAAGATCCGTCTTTGGAAGAAGCCAGAATTTTTTTTTATGAAGGATATCTTTGGATAGACATGGGAAATGAAGGAATTAATCACGCCAGATTTAACAACCTGTTGACTCTGGTGTTTTACACCTGGTTTGTCAGCAAAGGAGGACAAGCTTTCGATGATTTGGGTGGATGTGTAATTGAAAAGCCAAAGGTGGGAGGAGGTGCGCCCGATCGCATTTTATATGTCGGCGGAGATTTCATCCAGTGGCAAAAAGGTGAACCGCGCCGAGTCAATCTGAATAAATCGCGAATCCCGGATTTAGTGATAGAAACTTCCGATACTACTTTGACAAGCGATTTAGATCAAAAGAAGCGCTTGTATGCTGCTTTGGGAATTCCTGAGTATTGGGTAGTAGATATTAAAGGCGAGAGAGTTTTGGCATTTCGATTGAACGAGAATGGCAACTATCAGGAATGTGAAATTTCCGGCGCGCTGGAGGGATTGCCGATTGCTTTGCTGTCGGAGACTTTGAAACTTTTGAATCAGGGAAATGGAACGGCGGCGATGTGGTTCGCTCAACAAATTGGGAATTTGTAAATAGGAGAAAATGTATGACAACAACTGTAGTAGACATCGGGACTTTAATTATCCGCGATCGCAACCTTCGAGGCGGCCGTCCGATTATTGCTGAAACTGGTACTTCTGTCCGCCGCATCGCCGTTTTGTACAAGCAGGGTAACAGTGCGGAAGAAATTGCTAGGCTGATGACTCACTTATCGATCGCACAAGTTTATGCAGCTTTAACCTATTATCATGCTAATCGAGCAGAAATTGATACAGATTTAGCTGAGGAACAAGCAGCTTACGAACATTTAGCAGAGTTACACTACAAAAACCTCAAGACAAATTCATGAGCATTATTCTACTGCTGCTAGACGAAGATGCGATGAATTCGGCTCTGCTTGATGCTCTACGCCTGCGGGGTGTTGATGTTATTTCTGTTGCAGAAATAGGAATGCTGTCTCGCAGCGATGAATGAATTTTGTATTGGGCTCATGAAAATCATCGAGTAACCTATAGCTTTAATACTAGGGATTTTTATCGATTGCATACTGATTTGAATACGCGAGGGGAAGAACATCTGGGGATAATCTTGGGACAGCAGAATTATTCAGTTGGGGAACAATTGCGTCGATTGCTAAAAATTATAGCTAGTAAATCCGCAGAGGAAATGTACAATCAAGTCGATTTTTTAAGTGCTTGGGGTGAAGGATAAGCGATCGCCCTTAATGCTTCTCAAAATTTTCCGCGCTTTAAGCCAGAATTAAAACATATAATATTGTTCGCCATCATTGACTGGGACAGAGATTATTAGTAGGATACTGGCATAATTTTTAGAAATCAAGTATAATACTCTCTAATTATCTATTCACAGGTATCAAATTTAAGGAGACATAGATATGGCTGGCGATCGCAATATTCACATGGGTTCTGGTAACTATAACGAATCAATCCAAGGCAATTATATACAAGGCAATTTCATAAATATGGGTCAGGACTGATCTCAAGTAACTGCTCAAATTAAAGAATTATTAACTCAACTTCAAACACAGGGGTACACTCTACAAGATGCTCAGCAGAAAGTCGCTAGCGATTTAGTGTATCAGGCTAATAATGATTCTCAATTTAGAACCAACTTAGTCAAGTTAAGACAGTATTTACTTGATGGTGCTGCCAATGGTTTGATCGGTGAAGCAGCGGTAGGGTATTCAAGCTAGCGCTAGGATTATTAGGTATTCCTCTTTGAAGGACAGATAAGCTGTCGCGCATTTAATTGAGACAGCCTTGTGTATTCAAACTATTGTAGGGTGGGCATCCTGCCCCAAAGTTCAAGCTCAATGCAGAACAGCTTATTTCGCTAAATTAATGATAGGTAAAATAAGACAAATATTTAAGAGATTCAGTATTTTAATATCTAGGTTGCCAGGAAGTAAAAAGCAACGATATTATTTATTTAGCGTATTACTCGGACTAATAAGTTGTGCAATTGTTGGCCAGGGCATTCTGACTCTAACTAGGTTGGCAATTAGCCTTGTAGCATTTGGAATTTCTAAACTTTTATGGGATTTAGGTGCTAATACTCCACAAGAATCAAAAGTGAAGTTAGAAGACAATCGCAAAACTGGCGATCGCAATATTCACATGGGTTTTGGTAATTATAACGAATTTATTCAGGGCAACTATATCCAGGGAGACTATATAGAAATACAAGGTTGTTACATTAACACCAATCAGGAATTATCGGATGTCGTCGCAGAGTTTCGCGAGGTTGTAAATCAACTTAAAAATCAGGGATATAGTGCGGAGAAAGCTGAGGAGAAAGTAGCAAAAGATTTAGAAGAAAAAGCTCGTAATAACCCGAAAGTCAAAAAAAGAGTGGTTAACTGGGCAAATTCTTTCAATAATATGTCTACTCGAATTAATAATGAAGCAGATGCAGCTAGAGAAGTTATTAAATATGCTGCTTCTCAATATATAGCCTTTCTCAGAAAGATGAGGTGCTCTCGCGGGCATCGGGCATCGGGCATAGGGCATGGGGCATGGGGCATGGGG
>NZ_JBARVX010000224.1:0-8294 GCF_049646505.1 Microcoleus sp. | reverse complement strand
AAAAATAAAAGTGGCAACTAACATACCTAGATTACTTCCAGGTGAAAGCACAGTCGGACAGTTTGGCGACTTGAACAAAATCCGCCGCACCGGGGACAACCTTACACCCCACCATATTCCATCCGATGCTTATATGAAACAAATAGGAATCTCTGGTTACACTAGAAACAAGGGTATTGCTATCTTGATGGAACAGCCATATCCAGGAAGGGGTGGCCGTCATCGGCGTACACAATCCTATGGACAAAGACCAGACTTTAGTCTATCACCCCGGCAAGCTCTAGCTCTTGCAGTGTGGAATGTGCGATCGATTTATCGCCAAGATAGGGTGTATACACCACAAATTAGGCGGAATTTACAACAAGTCATCAAACAAAACAAACTGGCATGGTCGGGTACTTTTGATAAAATGGGAGAGATAAGATGAACGTTACTCAATTAATAGAAACATTAAATGCTAATAAATTCATGCTATCTGATGAGGAAGTAATGAGTTTTGAATACACTTTAGCCGAACTTGCCCTACATCATGATAGCGAATATTTGCCAGCACTTTATCTAGTTTTCGATGACAGATGCGAACAACATGAAGTCATGTATGGTCTCATTCATTTTCTGGAGTCTTTTGAGCTAAAAGACCAGTTGCAAGCGTTTATTGATAGCATAGACAGAATGATTGTGAATGCTAAAGAATGGACAATGATTCTACTTTATGGAATTCTAAATCAGGATTTAGCCAGAAATTTATATAGCCAGATGTTACATTCTACCCATTCTCAAAATCGGGATTTATGTACGCATTTGCTGCGAGAAATAGTGGCTAATGAATCCCCTCCTTTATCTTCCCATGCTGAGTCAGTTATTTCCGGCGCAACTGCGATCGACATTAATATTGATGAAATTCAGAGGGATTTGTCGAGCTTTATTAAACTCATCCAAGATGGGAATATCTTGGTACTCTTGCAAGACGATCGGCCAATAGCCGAAATTAAACCGATCAAATAAGATGTAAGCCGCTCTCAGGATGAGCGATCGCCCTTAATCTCCAAAAGTGCGATCGCCCTCGATAATTTGACAGTTAACTTATCAAAAACCCTCCCTCAAAAAAGTTATCCTCGGCTTTGGGTAAATCAAACACCACTTCAAATCGGATGTTGGGCACTCGTTGCCGAAACAACTGAAGATGTCCCTCCGCATCCGATCGGCTGCGATAGCGACCGACGATCGCCCATTGCAAAGTGGGAAGCAAGCGGGCAACTGCCCACGGCTTCAAATATCCTTCGTATTTCATAATAGAGGAGTCTCCATTGCTAAACGGAGCCAGAGCCAGCGCAGAAACTTGGTCGGTGGATGCGCTGGCTTCTGACATTACCCATAAAAGTAACATAAAGTAAGCATTAGTGTGCATAAATAAGCATAAAGCTGACTGTGGATGCACGAGCTGGACGGGCGAGGTGGCACAATAGGGGAAACTTCCAACAGATTGCAAGGCATGAGCGACAGCGAGCGGATTTCAGTGGTTTTGCCAACACAGGCTAAAAAGGATCTCGAAAAGTTGTGCGATCTCGAAAAGCGATCGATCTCCAACTTTGTCTACCTTCTGATTCAAGATGCGATCGATCGAGCAAAAGCATCCGGCAAGCTCAAATCAACAGATATTTGAACCAAACTTAGGAGAGGCAAATGAATCTAACTGATGAGATTACAATCAATCAAATTCAACAATCCCTAATTAGCCAAGAAGATGCAAAAAACTGGTTTTTAAGCTTCCCAACCGAATACCAGCAGGAAATATTGCAGCGGCTATCCTACATGACCCTCCAAACAGGGGCGCGAGAAGAAGATGTTTCCCTAGCAATTGCCAAATCAAAACTTCGCCCAACTTACACCCCTTGTGTGTTACTGAGTATAGGGCGATTAAAAGAACAAATGGCAAAGCTTTTGAAACTGCCGCCCTCAGAATTTATCAAAACCTTTTTCCTGTTAATGAGTTTATTGGCAATTGCCGATGCGCGCAGGTACTGCAAATATTGTCAAGATGGCTGTAGCCACTGGTGGCACCGCGATTTGAGCGATCGCAAAGTTTTAGATGAAATTCGGCGCGAGTTGCAACAAAGCATTTACTCACCCATTTCTAACTTTCCCAAAACAATTAAACTTTCTAAATCTTCCACAGCATCAGGAAGGAAATCTTGTACAGCCCTTCTTACCAACCGCAAAGCAGTTTCATCAGCCCCTCCCAACATCCGCGTTAAATCCCCTATATCTATACCGCGACTAGCTTTTAGTTTCATCAAAACCAAATAAGGCAATCCGATAATTGGCAACCCATCCGGGGCATTATTTGGATTTCTAATTGCCTCTCGTACCCAAGCATCTCTTGATTCAATTACATCCAAATAAGTACCATCAGGCAATTCCCAAGTGCTCCCCCCAATGCTAAGTTCTCCCGTTCTCCTGCTACCAGCTTGTTCTAATTCTCGATAAAGATTAGCAGCATCCTCAGTTAATACTAAAATATCCACATCATCGGTCATTCGTTCAGGCATATAAAGGCGAGTAGCAATCCCTCCTACTACTACAAAAAGGGTGTTTTGAATAATCGTTTTAATGTTTGTCACGGGATGATTCCACGTTCTTTTCTTCAGAAACTCTCGACTGCTGCCGCTACCGGGACGACATCTACGCAGTGCAATTTCAATGTAAAGTTTTCGCCTTTGTTCGGGAAGCTTTAGATTTAACATGATTATATAAAATTTCGATAATTATACCCGACATTTTATATCAATTCCGGTTGCATCGGAATGATTTAACCACAGAGAACACAGAGAGAAATGAATACAGGACGATGAAGAGAGGAATTGATATTACACCATTTTAATTTAAGCCTTTTAGGGACGGGCAAGATGCCCGTCCCACAATAAAACTCACTCTTTCTGCAACAGGCCCGACGGCCTGTTCCAAACAAAATCCCTACACACAAACTACGAATCGCGATCGAGCTTCAGCACAGCCATAAAAGCCTCCTGCGGCACATCCACAGTACCAACAGACTTCATCCGCTTCTTACCCTTCGCCTGCTTTTGCAGCAACTTCTTCTTCCGCGAAATATCGCCGCCGTAACACTTCGCCAACACATCCTTCCGCAAAGCCGGAATATGTTCCGAAGCAATCACCTTAGCACCAATCGTTGCTTGAATCGGCACCTTAAACTGATGGCGCGGAATCAACTCCTTGAGTTTTTCCGTCAAACCGCGGCCCACATTGTAAGCCTTATCCCGGTGCACAATCATCGCCAAAGCATCAACCGGATCGCCATTAATTAAAATGTCCAATTTCACCAACGGATTTTCGCGATAACCGATCAGGTGATACTCCATACTCGCATAACCGCGCGATCGCGATTTCATCTGATCGAAAAAGTCCGTCACCACCTCCGCCAAAGGCAACTCATAAACCAGCGTAGTCCGCCCCTGACTCAGATACTTCATATCCATAAAAATGCCCCGCCGATTTTGAGACAACTCCATCAGCGTCCCCACATAGTTTTCCGGCGACAGCATTTCTACCCGCACATAAGGTTCCTCAATCTTCTCCCGATACTGAGGATCTGGCAAGTGACTCGGATTGTCAATTGTTAACACTTCCCCTTTAATTGTTGTGACTTGATAAACCACAGAAGGAGCCGTAACAATCAAATCCAAATTGTATTCTCTTTCCAGTCTTTCCTGCACAATTTCCATGTGCAGCAAACCCAAGAAACCGCAGCGAAAACCAAATCCCATCGCACTCGAAGTTTCCGGTTCGTAGGAAAGCGCCGCATCGTTGAGTTCGAGTTTTTCCAAAGCTTCCCGCAAGTCGGGAAATTGGTCGGCATCGATCGGGAACAAGCCGCAAAAAACCATCGGCTTAGCCTCCGTATAACCGGGCCAAGGCTCCGGTGCAGGCTTCTTGACCAAAGTAATCGTATCCCCGACGCGAGCATCAGCTACGGCTTTAATTGCCGCACCCAGATAACCAACTTCCCCCGCGTGCAGTTCGTCTACTTGAACTTGAGTCGGTGAAAGCACGCCCAATTCATCGATGACATATTCCTTCCCCGAAACCATCAACAAAACCCGATCGCCCTTTTTGACACTTCCGTCCATCACCCGGAAATACACAATTACCCCGCGATAAGCATCGTAATAGCTGTCAAAAATTAGCGCCCTGAGCGGTTTATCAACAGTATCCTGCGGCGGCGGCACCTTTTCGACGATCGCCTCCAAAATCTCATCAATACCAATTCCTTCCTTAGCAGAAGCCTCAATCGCCCCGCTACAGTCGAGACCGATAATTTCTTCAATTTCCCCTTTCACCCGTTCCGGTTCCGCCCCCGGCAGGTCAATTTTATTTAAAACCGGAATAATTTCCAAATTATTTCCCAAGGCAAGATAGACATTTGCCAAGGTTTGTGCTTCCACGCCTTGAGATGCGTCTACCACCAGCAGCGCCCCTTCGCAAGCTGCCAGCGATCGCGACACCTCGTAGGAGAAGTCTACGTGTCCGGGAGTGTCGATCAGATTGAGCACGTACTCCTGACCGTCCTTGGCAGTATAATTCATCCGAGCCGCTTGCAGCTTGATCGTAATGCCGCGTTCGCGTTCGAGATCCATATTGTCTAAAAACTGCTGCTTCATCTGCCGTGCTTGCACAGTCCCAGTTTGCTGCAACAGGCGATCGGCCAAAGTGGATTTTCCGTGGTCGATGTGAGCAATAATCGAAAAATTACGAATGCGAGATACAGGAACGTTAGTCATAAAACCTATCGGCAAAATATTGACTTTTGTTGTATTGTACAGAAAGCTGTTGAACGGTAGGGGAAAAGCCGATCGCCAACATCCCCTCTCAAACCTCCAATCCAGTCAGGTTGCTCTACTCCGGGCCTTCGCCACCTCAAAAATATTGGTGAGAACAAGCTGGCGGTTGACAACAACCAGATAATTTGGTCAAATTATGGAAGCGGGACGGTCAGGGTGTACAAAATACAGGTTTTGATCCGCTGCGAATCTCTACTAGGAGTAACGCATCACTTCCTTCAAAACACTTCCTTCACAACAAAAAAGCGTAAATTCCTAGAAGGAATTGAAACTTAAGAATTAAAACTAGGATTTTTTAACTATGAGCGAGTCAAGTATACCCTCCCACAGTTCATCAGAAAAAGTGGAACTGTCCATCCATATCGATCCTGAACTGCTAGACCAAATTAAGCACTTGACCAATGACCCCAACAAAGTAATTGAAACAGCAATCAAGCAGTGGCTCAGAGGCGAACGCCGCGAAGACGATAGCGCCATGAGCTTGCGCCGCAACCCGCCCGTCCCGCCCCGCGGCGAGTGGAACGACTGAGTTTCTGCAGCCTGAGACGGCGCGCGCAAATATTCATGGCGGTGAAATTGCGATCGCCCGATAACCGGCAGATTTCTCCGCGAAAGCTACAGGTTGTTCGGTGCTGGCGCGGGCTAACTCACAACCTCGGAACTCTTCTTGGCGACGGAAAAAATGCGCGGTCGGGCCCTGGGCTTGAGTTGTTCTGGGCCTCCAATTTTGACGTAATGTTAAAACGAGTTCGTTAATCTGTGCAAGCTACTAATTCCTAAATCTTAATTTTTATAGTTGAATTACCCAAAACTGCCGATCGCAAATAGTTTTGAGTTTTGAGTATAGTTCTAAATTAAAAAAATATTATTTGCGAACTCACTAATAACTCAAAACGCAATGGTAAGCTGTTGCTCGTATAGATTGTGTATGGCGATGGAGGGGGAGAGGGGGAGAGGGGGAGAGGGGGAGAGGATTTGACGATTTTTTATTGTCATCAAAATATACAATTTAAGTGCACAACAGCTTAGAAGCCTAAAATAGTTGTAAATTGTGAGTTGTGATAAATGAATCATTAATTAAATATCCCACAACTCTGTAGTTGACTCGCTATAGCAACCGCGCCCGAAGGTTAGGAGATTCTCGCCTTGCTCAAACAGGAGATATTATATTGCTTCTTCCTGCTTCCTTCTATCCGTTAAATCCGTTAAATCCGTCCAGACGAATCCGTTGCCGAACTTGCTTCTTCCGAAAGCCACAACTCACAAATTAACCCCCGAAGCCCAAAACATTTTTGAGTATTGAGTTTAGCATCAAAAAGTCAAAACTCAAACATCCGAATTACTTTTATCCCCTAATCTGATGGACTCTAACACAGATTTCCGGCGATCGAGCCTCGCCTCTACAGCCTTTTTTGAAGAGTTAGGGGCAGAATTAGTATTTACCCAAGACGCAACGGGTCGATATCTATCTTTTTACTGGGAAAAAGCCGAGGAGTACAACCTCAGTGCAGCAGAAATTGTCGATCGCCCCCTCAGCGAAACCCTGCAACCAATCGCCCCCGCGCCTTATCTCAAAATCCTGTGCAGCGCGATCGAAACCCTCGTCCCGCAACGGTTCAGCTATCCATTTTGTCACGCCGGACAATATTTTCTGTTCGATTTGACAGTCACTCCGGCGATCGACTCAAACGGGAAAGCCACAAAAGTCTTAGTTATGGGAAGGTTGCTGTCTGACAAACCCGCAGAATTGTCAGCAGATGCCCCAGAATTCATGGCAGATCCAGCATTGCCATCTGCCCCGGACGATCGCGAACAAATGCTGTATCCAGCCAGCCGCATCGGTAGAGCGCTTTCTTCCTCCCCGAAAATCGACCGCAAAATTATCTCCCAAATCGCTCAAAATCTACACAAAACCCTCGATTTAGAGACAATTTGGCAGCAAACAGCTAACAGTTTGGGTGAGGTTTTGAACGCCAGCCGCTGCATCATCTGTTCCTCCCAAAAAAACAGCGAAACAATCCAAATATCCCCATACATTGCCTCAGAAAATCAGCAAGATTTTCCAGTCTGTACCCCCGAATTACAAGAATTAATTGCCAGCGATTGCTCGCCTCCGCTTTCGAGAGATCAAATCGACAGTCTCCAATCGAAAACTTTTAAAGTAGTAGCTGAGTACCGGCAAGAACCTTACTCTTCGATGCTCGGATTAGAACTCCGCGCCGCCGAACAGCCTGGGTGGATTGAAACTTTAGCCACTTTAAAACCCGTAGCAGTCGATTACGCCTCCCCCGTCGCCGATCCGTTCGATCGCCATTCCGTGCTCGTAGCAGCTACCTCCTATGAAGAACAACCTAATGCCCTGATATGTTTGCACCGCTGCGGCAGTTCCCCGAAATGGAGTCCAGTCGAACTCGAACTCGCCCGCGAATTAGTCGCTCAAGTCGGCAGCGCGATCGCCCACGCTACACTTTACCAAGAATTAGAACAAGCCCGCGCCGAAGCCGTCGCTCTTTCTCAACTTAAAAGTCAATTTCTTGCCAATACTTCCCACGAACTCCGCACCCCCCTCAACGGCATCCTCGGCTTCCTCAAACTGCTTGTAGACGGCATGGCAGATGACCCCGAAGAAGCGCACCAATTTATCGAAGAAGCTTACCGATCGGCCTTACACTTATTCAATGTGATTAACGATATTTTGGATATCGCTAAAATCGAAGCAGGCAAAATGGAGTTAGACTTTGCTCCCGTCAAACTCGGCGAACTGTTGCAGCAAGTTGAGACTTTTACACAGGTTCAAGTGCAGCAAAAGCGATTGCAATTTCAAATCCAAACACCCGCTGCCGAGGACGAAATTCTGGTATACGGCAACTACCAACGCCTGCTTCAGGTAATATTGAACCTCAGCGGCAACGCAATTAAATTTACCCAGGAAGGAGGAATTAGGATCAGTGCCGAAGTTATCAGAAAAAAGGTGAGTGTTCACAACCAGCAGTTCCCCGGAATGGTAAAAATTCGAGTTGCTGATACTGGGATTGGGGTTTCTCTCGACAAGCAAGATAAATTATTTCAGTCGTTTTTTCAAGTGGACGGCGCTCGTACCAGGCAATACGGCGGCACAGGTTTGGGATTGGCTATTTCTCAAAAACTAATAGAAGCAATGGGTGGTACAGTAAATTTTTACAGTATGGGGGAAGGACTCGGCTCGACTGTTACTTTTACTGTGCCGCTTTATCAAGAACCGCTCTTTAAAAATTAGTTATTGGTTATTAGTTATTAGTTATTAGTTATTAGTTATTGGTTATTAGTTATTAGTTGTTAGTTATTAGTTGTTAGTTCGTAGGTGCCCCCGTGTCCGCCCTCTCAGTTATCAGTTGTTAGTTATTAGTTGTTAGTTCGTAGGTGCCCCCTGGCCCGCCCTCTCTCTCAGTTGTCAGT
>NZ_JBARVX010000223.1:0-2006 GCF_049646505.1 Microcoleus sp. | reverse complement strand
TTTAAGTTCGTGTGTTTTTAGAGCTTAACGTAAAAAGTGCCTTTTTTTTGGATTTTCGGTTAAAATCCCAGGGACTTTTTGGCTCTGATCGGGGAGCGTCCCTGTTCCAAAACTGTCCGAAGTATTGAATTAACATTTTATCCCAATATCCTGTTGCCCAAAAAAACATTAAAAACATCACTCTACTCTTCCTCTCTGCGTTCTCTGCGCCCTCTGCGGTAAAAAAAAACAGTTTTGTATGTAACGCGCACCTTAAGTAGGTGGGTACAAATAAACATTAGATGGGTCGGGCGGGTTTTGCCTCGATCAACTGGCTTGTATTATGGATTTTGAGCTAAACCCGCCCCTACCAGATACTATTGTTTTTTTCCAATGACCTACTTACAGCTTAACTTTTAACCTTCAAATCCCGTGACTTTTACCAATCACCCAACTGCGGCGAAAAATCCGAGCCAAAGTCGATTCTTCCAAAGCAAAATAGATAGGCCGGCCGTGAGGACAAGTGCGCGGATTGCGAGTTTGCTGCCATTCATTCAACAAATTCTGCATTTGCAAAAGACTCAAAGAAGTGCCGTTGCGAATAGCGCTGCGACAAGCAGTAGCAACTTGAGCAGCTTGCAAATCTGCGACTTTACTCAGTTCAAAAAGCGCCGCAGCACAGTCATCTCGATCGGCTAACAATTCAGGCACTTCCCGCGCCGCCCATAGCTGTTCGCCAAAGATTTCTACTTCCAAACCCAAGCGGGATAAATTCTCAATTTGCAGCGCCGACAATTGACTGAGAATCACTGGTTTTTCGAGATATTTTAGCTGCCAAGCCGCACACAATTGTTCGTACAAAACGCGCTCGTGAGCGATGTGCTGTTCGATCAACCACATTCCGCTGGAATGTTCAGCCACAATGTAAGTATTGTGAATTTGAGCGATCGCCCTGAGTTCCATCAAACTTATTTGATTGCCTTTTGCATCTTCGCCGCCGCCCTGGTTCTGTCGAGTTAAAACCCCGACACTGTAAGAACTTTTTTGTTCCGATGCCTTCAGCAATTGTCCCACGCGATCGGGAATATGTGGCGCTGGCAAAACTTCATCATTCAAGTGCAAAGCCCGATCGATTGCCGCGCTGACTTGTGCTTGCCAAAAACTCGGATCGTGAAGATAAATTTCCGCTTTAGCCGGGTGGCGGTTCCAGTCGATTTGCGAGGGGGAGATTTGCAGGTGAACAAAACACACGGGATAGCGATCGCGCGGACAAGTACGGGCGAAGGCGCTGAGAATAGTTTGCTCTAATTCGGGCGATCGCACAACCCGCCGGTTCACCGCCACCTTCACCCAATCCGGCCGCCTGCGGTGACAGCGATCGGGCAAACCAATTACTAATTCCAGAGATTGGGAATTGGGAATTGGGAATTGGGCATCGGGCATTGGGAATTGGTAACTCGCCCGTGTTTTTGACACAAACAATTGCGCCTGTGCGAAATTATCTGGCAATTTATTCTTTTCAGAAACTGAAGGCAAATCTAACTTTAAATACTGCAAATCGCTTGCTCGCACGCCGCGCACAAACTGAGGTAAAATTTGTTCCGCCCTACTGCTGGGAGTTACGTGCAAACAAGGCGTATTTCCTTGACGCAACTGCCAATTAACGTGCGGGTGACAAATAGCAATTTGCTGAATGATTGATTGAACCGATCGCATTTGCTGTGCCGCCGTCAAAAAAGTGCGGCGCACAGGCCAATTGCCAAACAAATCAGCCACAGTGACTACCGTACCAGGGGCGATCGCCGCTGTTTCCACCTCCACAGCAGCGCCCGTCCTGCTGTAAACCACCCGCCAGCCCGATCGAGCATTTTCACCTCTCCCCTCGTTAAACGACGAATTCTCAACTCCCTCCCTTAACAAGGGGGGGCTGGGGGGGGTTTCCGCAGACTGTCGATTTTCCCAAAAATCGCCCAATCCCAAATCGTTCGATCGGCTCAAAACCTCCAAACAACCCAACTGAGCCAAAC
>NZ_JBARVX010000222.1:0-8080 GCF_049646505.1 Microcoleus sp. | reverse complement strand
GCTTTGGGCAACCCCTCCGGCAATCTCAAAAGTTTTTTGATTTAGGGGTTGCAATTTCCAGAAAGGTATGGTTATATTAAATAGAGAGACAAAGCGACGCGGGATAGAGCAGCCTGGTAGCTCGTCGGGCTCATAACCCGAAGGTCAGTGGTTCAAATCCACTTCCCGCCACCAAATTTAATCGAATAAGCCCCGGCAACCAAAAAGTTGCTGGGGCTTCTTTGATCCGAAAATTCAGAAAATAGGGACACACCACTGTGTCCCTACCGCATATTTGTGTTTTTCCCAAAGCAAAAAATAAAACAGACCCTCAACCCCAACACTCAACCCTATACTTTTTTTCTACGCCCGTTTGTGCAAGCTTTATGTATCAAAAATCAGCAATTCAATATCCCTGTTTTTAAACTTTGCATTTTAAATTGCTAAGCCGATTGAGCTTGCAGCCAATCAAAGATCAAATCTAACTGTTTCAGCGTCACTAACCCGTACTGCCACAACACCATCGGCAGTTGGCTGGCATCTTGTTCCCCGTGTCTGAGAGCAACGGCGATCGCAGAATTCGATAGCGCCAATTCCCCCCGCAAATAATCGATCAGTTGAGCCTTTCCCATCACCTTCACCGCCTGTTTTATGCGATTTTGTAAAGATATGTATCCGATTTGACTGAATTTGAAGTTTAATAGTCCTAATTTTCTGTTGATAATCGGCGATGCGGTGTGATGGAAAGCGCACGCAACTTGTGATAAAATTCATAAAAAAAGGCGATCGCAGTCACAAGATATCCCAGGCTCAAAAATAGGATCGGGCGATCGATCGCTTGACATCAATTCACTTAAAATGGTTAAAGTCCTAGCTGAAGCTGAACTCCCGCTTCTGTGCCGCTGTCGCTCGGTTTAATAGGTAAGGGATTTCCTTGGCGTCGGGCGTCGGAAGGAGTAGTGATAAATTCCAATTCCGGGCCAACTTTGAGGCGAAATGTATCCCCCAAACTGCGCTCCCTCCTAGCAGAATTAGCCCCCGTTTGTGATTCACCAATCAAGTTTTGGTAGTCCGAGTCCACCGTTCTGTCCTCCACAGTTCTCAAAGAATCCCCCGATAAAGTCGTTTCCGAATTTTGGGGATCTGATTGCATTCTTTGTTGGGCGAAAACCGCCGGGGTGAAACCGATCAAAATTGAGCTCAGTCCGAGAACAGTACCAAAATTAGCCATAACTGCGTTCATCATCTGTGCCTCCGCTAGCTGCATCCTACTATCGTAATTGTACCCAACCGGAGTTTAGTTGCGCTCTATCAAAAGTAGCTGGTTGTGGAAGCTGCCGCCATCAGGCATTGTTTGTGATTTTTGACGGGACAGCGAGAGAAGAAGAGAGGGGGAGAGAATTGGCAAGATAGAGCGCGATCGCATTTATACGCGCCACAAAAAACATACTTTTTGCCAAGCCGGAAATGTTCCCAGAGAATTTGACTGTTTCAGGAATACAAATCGAGAAATATACAGAAACCCTGCCAAAAACCGGGTTCGCCAAAATATGCGTTGTAGCCAGCCCAAACCCCAAAACAAACTCGGTTTCTGATACCAGGTTGAAAAAAGTCTGTCCCAACCTCAAATGTTCAATGCGAAAATGGAAAATAGTACGATCGTCCCAGAGCACCTCGAAGACTCATCTCGATCGCTCTCCCAAAATTCCAAATCGCGTTAAGATGGCGGTAGCAGCCGTTAAAAATTCAATTACCAGCGGCAGATTCCGAGTTCTTAACAGCACTTTGCCTGCTCAAATAATCTCAACTTTCAAAATCTGCGCTATCAGGTTGTACTTTGCTTAAATGTTGTGGATTCGTAATATTTCTGCTCGCTCATGCCAATCAGATATCTGACAGACCGGATTTTCAAAATGTCGGGTAAAGTGCCAATTCGCATCGTTCTTGTCGTGCCTTTTGCCCTCCAGACTTTCGCTGCGGTAGGGCTGACGGGGTGGCTGTCGCTACGCAACGGGCGCAGGGCCGTCAACGATGTTGCCGCGCAACTGCGGGCGGAAGTCACATCACGTATCGAGCAACACATTCACAGTTATATCGAAACGCCGCACCAAATCAATCAACTCAATCTCGATGCCATCAGTCTCGGCATTTTGAACGTGCAGGATTCCGCTAGTTTACGCAATTACTTCTCCAAGCAAATCAAAATCTTTGATAAAATTAGCTACATTCAATTCGGCTCCGAACAAAAAACTTTTACGGGAGTTGAACGCCTCGACAACGGCAAGTTGCAAGTTCGGATTTCTAATCAATCTACTGGCTATAACTTTTACAGCTACGCGCCGTCGGAGTTCGGGGAAGCAACCAAACTATTAAAAACTATTCCCAACTACGACCCCCGCCTCCGACCTTGGTACACGGCTCCGGTGCGGGCTGGCAAACCTACATGGAGTAAAATTTATACTTATTTTGACACTCCCAAACTGGCGATTACGGCTGCACAACCAGTTTACGGCAACCGAGGAGAATTGATTGGAGTTGTGGGTACAGATTTGCTACTTTCCCAAATCAATCAATTCTTGGAAACTCTAAAAATTGGTAAATCTGGCAAAACTTTTATTATAGAAAGGTCTGGACAATTGGTGGCAAATTCTACTCCAGAACCGCCATTTATTGTGAGCAATGGCGTTGCGAAACGGATTGCTGCAACGAGCAGCCAAAATGTTCTGATTCGATCGACAGCCCGCTATTTGACACAGCGCTTCGGGGATTTGAGCAAGATTGACGGCACTTACCAGCTAGATTTTGCGATCGGCGGACAACGCCAATTTCTACAGGTGACACCCTTCTCAGACAGCAGGGGCCTCAACTGGTTGATTGTGGTGGCGGTTCCCGAAGCCGATTTTATGGAAAGGATTAACGCCAACACTCGCTACACAGTGTTGCTGTGTTTCGGTGCTTTGGTAGTGGCGACGGCTATAGGGTGTCTGACTTCGAGGTGGATTGTGATGCCGATTCGGCGACTCAGCAAGGCTGCAGAGGCTTTGTCGCGGGGAGAATGGGACTCGATGGCGGTAGATCCCCGCTTGATGGCCTCTGTAGAGCGGGAGGATGAGGTGGGTGTTCTGGCTCGCTCTTTTAGTACGATGGCCGATCAATTGGAAGATTCGTTTGCTACTCTCGAAAAGCGGGTGGAAGCTGCGATCGCTGATAAAACTAAATTAATTGGCTCTCTGAAACAATCTCAGCAAAAACTCGCTCTCCATCTTTATCAAACTCCTTTGGGGGCGATCGAATGGAATCTCAATTTTGAAGTAGCCGACTGGAATCTGTCAGCCGAAAGAATTTTTGGATACAATCGCTTGGAAGCAATGGGACAGCACGGAGTCGATCTCATAGTTCCTGAAATTGCTAAGGAGTATGTCAGGCAACTATCTATTACTTTGCTCACCAATCAAGGAGGAGTTAGTAGCATTAACCATAACCTCAGAAAAGACGGCAAAATAATTCTTTGTGAATGGTACAATACTACTTTGGTTGATGCTGAAGGCTGCATAATTGGGGTGGCATCGCTGGTTCAAGATGTTACGGAGTTTCACACTGCGATCGAGCAGTTGCGCGCTAGTGAGGAGCGGTTTCGCCAGTTGGCAGAAAATATTCATGAAGTATTTTGGATTAGAGAACCAATTCAACAGCAAATAATTTATGTGAGTCCAGCTTGCCAGAAAATATGGCATTTGAGCTATCAGAGTTTGCTGTCAGAACCGGAGGCTTTTTTGAATGCTATTCACGCGGAGGATCGCGATCGCGTCAAGGCTGCTTTTGAGAAACAGGTGCGGGGCGATTATGATGAGGAGTATCGGGTAGTGCGATCTGACGGTTCAGTTTGCTGGGTGCGCGATCGGGCTTTTCCAGTCCGCAGCGAAACCGGAGAAATTTACCGCATCGTCGGCATTGCAGAAGACATTACCCAGCGCAAATTAGCAGAAGAATTCCAAAAAGTCGCCCAAACCGCTCAAGCTGCAAGCCAAGCCAAAAGCGCTTTTTTAGCCAATATGAGCCACGAATTGCGTACTCCCCTCAACGCAATTATCGGTTACAGCGATATGCTCAAAGAAGATGCTGAAGATTTAGGCCACGAAGATATTATCCCAGACTTGCAAAAAATTCAAACTGCCGGCAAACACTTGCTGTCTTTAATTAGCGATATTTTAGATATTTCTAAGATTGAAGCGGGACGGATGGAACTTTACTTAGAAACTTTCAACCCGGTTAATTTAATTGACGAGGTAGTTTCTACTGTCAAACCCTTGGTAGATAAAAATAATAATAAGTTTGAAATTAATTGTGCTAGCGAGTTGGGAGCGATGTATGCTGATCTTACCAAAACTCGTCAAATATTGCTCAACCTGCTGAGCAATGCAGCCAAATTTACGGAACGTGGCACTATTACCCTGTCCGTTGAAAGAGTTAAACATGACAGCTTAACAACTCAAGAAATAGCAGAACCTTCCGACTTAATAATTTTTCGCGTTGCTGATACGGGCATTGGGATTCCGGCCGAACAAATGCAGCATTTATTTCAAGCTTTTATGCAGGGCGACGCTTCAACTACGCGCAAGTACGGCGGCACGGGTTTGGGATTGACTATTAGCCGTCATTTTTGCTTGATGATGGGGGGGGATATGCAGGTTCAAAGCCAGTTAGATTGCGGTTCGATTTTTACCGTATGCTTGCCTGCTCAAGTTGAATTATTATTAGATAAGACGGCGGTTGAAACCGCTTCTATACAGACAAAACCCGCCGACGCGGGTTGAAGAATGAGCAATAGTAGCCGCAGGGTGCGTCGCCGTTGAAAATCCCTAAATTTGACAAACAATCTCGTAGCGACGCACCTGAGATATGCAAAAAATATGCAAAAACCCGTGCCAACAAACCTAACAATCATGTAGCCCTAGGGTGCGGATACATATAGCCTTTCTCAGTAACATGAGGTGCTAGGAGTGGGAATTGGGAATTGGGAATTGGGAATTGGGAATTGGGAATTGGGAATTGGGAATTGGGAATTGGGAATTGGGAATTGGGAATTGGGCATTGGGAATAGGGTATTGGGCATACCTCACCAAGCTTGAGAACCGCTACAGACAATCCTCAACAAAGAGCGATAATCCAGCGGGTGACGTAGCTGTTACGTTCTATGGCTGAAAAAACAAATTCAAAATTTTTGTTTTCAGCAATGTTTTTTATAAATGATATAAGGTGCGGTTCCGTGAAATTTTAGATTTAATGCTGCATGATGTTTTATGGCGATACACCCTACAAATACTGTTGCATAGCTTTTGAAAAATGGTATAAGTTATCAGCAGGCAACCAAGGTGGTTGTACGATGCAGCACAAGTCTGATTTTAGTTAATTTGCCGTTTTTTTCGGCCCAAAATTTGAGCTGCTAATACCCCGCCGACAAACCCAAATAAATGCCCTTGCCAGGAAACTCCCGGCTGCTGCGGCAAAACTCCCCAAATTAAACTGCCGTAGACCAAACCGACAATTAAAGATACCAAAATAGAGGTAAAGCTGCGTTCAAAATAGCCCCGCAGCAGCAGAAAGCCGAAGTAACCAAAGATTAATCCGCTGGCACCAATGTGGACGGAATTGGGCGCGCCTGTCAGCCAAACTCCCAATCCGCTGACGAGCACAGTGACGGCACTCACGATGAAAAAGTCGCTAGTTTCTCGCAGCATGATTAACCAACCAAATGTCACAAACGGGAGGGTATTGGCTGCTAAGTGAGCAAAACTGCCGTGCAGAAAAGGCATGAAGAGGATGCCTTCTAGTCCTTGGATGCTGCGGGGGCGGACTCCGTAGGCATTCAGCCTGCCTCGGAATAGGAATACATCGACAATTTCGATAATCCAGAGGAGGGAGACGAAGCCGCCGAGAATGGTGGCGTGGCTTTGCAATTCGCGGGTGATGCTTTTGCTTTCTGGGTTGCTCATGGGTTTTGAGGGCGGTGAAACCGATTATTTATAATTGTAGGAGTTTTTTGCCGATCGCGCGAAGCGACACTTGGCACTAGCTTTCAGGGTTTTTGCAGTCGAGCTTATTTGAAACTATTATAACTTTGATTTGAAATTCCGCATTTTCACCTATAGAATAATTCACCTTGATGCGTCACAATGATAAAAGAACAGCAGGAGGAGAGTTAACCAAAGGTTGAAGTTAGAACGTATCAGGCAGAGTTTTTACCCCATAGGTAAATTCTTGGGCTGGCAATGAGGACACTTTGGCGATCGCACACTGTCTCTAAAAACTCAGGAACTACTTGTCTCGGTTCTAGTCATTAATTCAAGAACTTTCATCCGGTAAAGCAAAACGAGCTGCTGTAGGTACTTATTGTAGACAAAATCCAGTACAAGCTCTACAAAGAGTTCTTGGCACCTCGTTCTAAAAGAGGAGAAGAGCAATATGAACGTATTTGAGCAAAAATTACCCCAGAGAATTCTGCCAATTTGGGTATGGCATGGCAAAGAAGAAATTACTGTTACTGTCGCTACAATTTCTCAGCCTTACAGTAAAAAGCCGCGCTTTGATTTGTTACATCCGCTGAAAGAGTCGATCGAGAACACCGAAATTAAAAGTCAAAAATTTGCTCGATTTTTGTGTAAATATATTCCGTCGCAGTGTCCGTTTGAGCGGGAAGTCAAGTTTGGCGATCGCACTTTATTTTCCATTCCGCCGTTGTGCAAGTTAAATCCGCTTTACGAGCAAGTGGTTGGGATTCGCTTTCGTGCTTTGTGTTATTTGGCTGACGAGTGCGGCGTGGATGTAACTCCCTATTGTTAATTTTCCAACAACTTTAATTTCTAACTCTATTTTTACCTTCCCTTCTCTTTGTTGGGGAGGGTTTTTTATTTTCAGATTATTCGGCGGTTGAAACCGGGGCAACCACGGGGGGATTGCCCCTACATAAAAGAAGTCTGCCTTCGCAGACTAAGAGAGCGCGATCGCATTTAAAGACTAGAGAAAGCGAATTACTCGTGGTTGGAGAAAGAGTTTGCCGTTTTTAGAAACACTGAGGCTGGCTCCTGTAAAGCACACTTCCCACTTGGCATTCTACGGGTAGTGATTCCCCCGTCAATGCCGATTGGTCAACCTGTGCCGGATCGCCTGACAAAAACCGCACATCTGCTGGTACAATATCGCCCAGACGCAACCGGATCAGGTCGCCTGGAACCAGTTCGCGGGCGGGAATCTGCGTCCAGGTGTTGTCTCGTTTCACCCGTGCCTGGAGTGCTAATTTTGCCTTGAGAGCGGCGATCGCATTCCCTGCTTGAAATTCTTCCCAAAAACCCACTACTCCGTTGCCGATTAGGAGTACCAAAATAATCCCAAAATTTACCCAGTCTCCAACTATTGCCGAAAGAATCACCGCCGCCTCAATCATCCAGGCGATCGGCCCCCAAAAGTGCGATAGGAATTGCATTATTGGGCTGACGGTTGTTTCGGGTAACTCGTTATAGCCACCTTTTGATTGTCGTTGCAGTGCCTCTTTTTTGCTCAATCCCTGATTGGAAGTAGTCAGTTGCTTTTGTAGGTCTTCTAACGATAGATGCGAAAGCGTTTCTCGATCGGTAGATATAGTCATGAGATGGTTCCTTTACTTGTAAATCACAAGCTATTCAAGATAAGACGAGAACAATATTGAAAGCGCAAAACTCCCGATAAATGTCAAGATAGACCAATTTGTATCTTGAGTTTGATGCACTTCAGGAATAATTTCTTCAGCGATCGCCACCATCAAAGTGCCTGTTGTAAATGCAAGCACAACTAGCTTGGGAAGCTCGGCTTGTCCGCGCAATCCCCAATAGCCCAGCGTCGTGCCCAGCCAAACAGGAATAATAAATACCGCAAGTAACAAAAATCGCAATGTTCGCGGCATATTTGGACTCTTAAACGCTGCATTAGTGACAAATCCTTTTTTGCTTAAGTTGAGAAGTTGATTAACCCATACAAAAAAAGCTCCACCTAAAAACAATGCTAGAACCGTTGCCCAAACAGGTTTAGCGATAACAACTTTTGGTATTAGCTCGGTAGATGCGATCGC
>NZ_JBARVX010000221.1:0-28989 GCF_049646505.1 Microcoleus sp. | reverse complement strand
ATCTAGACCCCACGGATCGCCCTCTTTCCCCAGGAGAAATATTCGCCCTGTTTATGATGGGAACTACTTTAATCGGATGTTTTGTACTGGCGATCGCGATCGGTTTGATTCGCGGCAATTAAAGCCTCAAATCCCCAATCCGAAATCCCAAGTCTAAAATCTAAAATCTAAAATCTAAAATCTAAAATCCCATGACTCTTCCTTCCGCTGATACTCCTTTGTACAACCATCCGCTGCCGGAAATCGAGCAGTGGCTAAAAAGCCGCGGCTGCGAGCAAGACAGGCAAGAACTACACTGCTGGCAGATCGATCGACCTACCTGGAAAGCAGAACTCTCCCTCGATATCGACCAAATCACCGTCCGCTACATTGACGCAGGGGCCGACGGTAAAGACATTCAGCGAGCTTTCAAATACTCTCTCTCGCGTTACGACATCGAAGATGCCGTTTTCTCAGGGCCCTAATTTGATTTGAGATTTTACACTTTGCCAAATCGGCGGCTGCGCTGCTGGTAATCAGACAAAGCGCGGTGAAACTCCGATCGGTCAAAATCGGGCCACAACGTCTTAGTAATGTAAATTTCCGAATAAGCCATTTGCCACAACAAGAAATTGCTCAACCGCATTTCCCCGCTCGTCCGAATCAGCAAATCCGGATCGCAAACATCAGCAGTATACAAATAGCGTTTAAATAAAACCTCATCAATCTCCTCCGGCTGCAACTTGCCCTCCTGCACCTGAGTGGCGATCGCCCGACAAGCCTGTACAATCTCCTGGCGGCCCCCATAATTCGTCGCCACCCGAAACAAAATCCCCCGATTGTGCTCCGTTGCCGTCACAGAACGCTCGATTTCGGCCTGCAAAGACTTTGGTAAAGCCTGCAAATTCCCCATAAATTGAATTTGCACGTCCTCGTCCACCATCTCCCGCAATTCTTGTCGCAGCTTGCCCTCGAACAAACTCATCAAAAAATCCACCTCCCCAATCGGCCGCCCCCAATTCTCCGTCGAAAAAGCATAGGCCGTTAAAGCGAGAATCCCCCAATCTTTGCAGCAGCGCAACAATTCCTTCAGGGCGCTAGCCCCCCTGCGGTGTCCGGCAATCCGCGGCAACCCCTTATTCTTAGCCCAGCGCCCGTTGCCATCCATAATCACTGCTATGTGCTTAGGCAGTAGTTCTTTTTGCAGATCCTCCGGCAACTTTTCCAAGCAAATTCCTTGACTCATGGTTTCTCCCGATTACCCAACTAACGGCGCAGTATCCGCTTTAACAGTGTCACTCCCTTCAATCCTATCTGCCGTCCGAAATTGCCGATCGGAATTGGAGCCACAACTCTTTCTCCCTCCGACGGAAACAGCTTTGCTTCCAGCAATTCCTTAAGTTTGCTGCTAGTCAAAGGTCGATTTAACATTCCCATCTGCGCTAGAGAAATCGAACCCGTTTCCTCGGACACCACGACGCACACGCAAGCTTGCACCCGTTCGGTAATCCCCATCGCCGCCCGGTGGCGGGTGCCCAACTGCCGCGACGCGCTGCGATCGGACAAAGGCAAAATTACCCCCGCCGACACGATCCGCGAAGCTCGAATCAACACCGCACCATCGTGCAGCAAAGTTTGCGGCTGAAAGATTGTCTGCAACAATTCTTTAGAGACTTCAGCATTTAGCTTGACTCCCGGCACTGAAAAATCCCGATCGTCGATCGGAGAATCTGTTTCTACAATTAATAAAGCGCCCGTGCGGTTTTGCGAAAGTTCTTTTACTGCGTCCACAATTTCATCTATTACGCTGTCCGGTGCGGGAGTTGGTCGGCGATCGCGTCCAAACAATTGTCTAATTTCCCCCCGCCCTAATTGTTCCAGAAATCGGCGAAACTCCGACTGCAATATTACCGCCATTGCTACAGCCGAACCTGTCACCAAGCTGTTTAGGGCAACGTGCAACAACCTCAATCCAGCCCAGTTGCTCACTGCCGTTGCCAGCATCAAAATAATAAATCCCCGTACCATCCACAGCGTCCGGCGCTCTCCGACAATGACGAGCACCAAATACGCAAGCGTAAATACCAGTCCAATATCGATCGCCTGAACCAATAAGGACTCAACGAGGCCAAAGTTATAGCCAGATTGTTGATTGTTCATGGTTCATCGAACGCTACCGCCTGTGAACCGCGAACCGTGATGCACTCGAACCCGTGAACCATGAACAGTTGTTATTCCAATCGCGTGACTGAACAAGCCAAAAGTAAAAAGTTAAAAGACAACCATTAAGAAATCGAAATGAATTATCTTACTTTTTACTTTTTATTTCTTACTTCTTACTTTTGAGTTTTGAGTCGTTCCGGCAGGCGATCGAGCCTCAGCAAATCCTGGTAAGTTTCCCGCTGTAAAATCGTGTTAACTTCCCCATTTTTTACTAAAACCGCTGCCGGTCGGGGTACTCGGTTGTAGTTAGAAGACATACTGTAATTGTATGCTCCTGTAGCCGGAACCGCGAGGATATCTCCGGCCCGACACTCGGGCAATTTGGCATCTTCGATCAGAATATCGCCTGACTCGCAGTGTTTGCCAGCAATTGTCACTGTTTCCGTTAAGGGAGCAGACATTTTGCCGGCTGCGACTACTCGATAAACTGATTGATAGGTAATAGGACGCGGATTGTCCGACATCCCTCCATCGACTGCTAAATACGTCCGCATTCCCGGAATGACTTTTTGAGAGCCTGCGGTGTAAGCTGTAACGCAAGCTGTACCGACGAGCGATCGACCCGGTTCGCAAAGCAATTTCGGCAATGGCAATTGCTGCCGCTCGCAAGCTGCTACCACTGCGGTGCAAACTGTACGAGCCCAATCTTCAATGCTAGGAGGATCGTCCGTCTCAGTATAGCGAATGCCCAGCCCGCCGCCAATATTAATTTCTGTCGCTGGCAATCCATAACTAAGTGCTTTTGTCAAGGTCGCAACTATGACATCGGCTAAATCGTCGTGGGGTTGCAGTTCAAAAATCTGAGAGCCGATGTGAGCGTGCACTCCCACACAAAATAACGACGGCTGTTCGCTGATGAACTTAAATACTCGATCGAGCGAATTGGGATCGAAGCCAAATTTGCTGTCGATTTGACCAGTTTTAATGTAATCGTGAGTGTGACACTCAATTCCAGGAGTAAACCGCACCATAATGCGTGTCGGCCCGCCTGTTTTACTGGTGACACCCAATTTTCCCAACTCAGAAAGAGTCTCTAAATCATGCCAGTTGTCGGCTACGGTAATGCAGCCGCTTTCGACGGCTAGCTGTAATTCCTCGCGGGATTTGTTGTTACCGTGGAAATAGATTTTGTCATGGCTAACGCCAGCTTGCAGTGCAGTGTAGATTTCCCCTGCAGATACTACATCTATTCCTAAACCTTCGGAAGCTGCGATCGCGCAAACCGCCAAACAACTCCAAGCCTTAGAAGCATAGAGCACTTGAGTTTCGCCCGGATAGTAACGCCCAAAAGCATCCCGGTACTGCGTGCAAGCCGCCCGCAGCGTTTCTTCGTCTAAAATGTAAAGCGGCGAGCCAAATTGCTCCACCAAAGCTGTCACTTCACAGCCTCCGATTTCCAGCCGATCTCGGCTGTTAACGCGGGCTGTCAGCGGTAAAAGTTCTTGATTGGGCGATCGGCTTGAGAGAGCCTCTTGAGACTCAGACAGGTACTGAAGTCCAGATTCCGCCCTCAGAGATTGAGTAGATACCATCGGCGCAATAACTATCCTTGGTGATTATTCATTTGTCAGCAGTCCTTAGCCGGCAGCCAACAGTCGCTGCTGTAGACTAATGTTAGGAGACTGATTAGCAATTACTCGACAATAGCAAAAAAAAACTAATCGCTACTTTATTTTCTAGTGTACAATTTACTGCCGTGCGTTTTCTAGAAATTAAACAGATCGCCCCAGAACACCTCAACAGTGCGGTCGAGCTCGATCGCCTTTGTTTTGGCGGACTTTGGACGATCGAAGGCTACAGGCGCGAATTAGACAGTCCTAACAGCGATTTATTGGGTTTGTGGACAGGGGAAATTGAGGACTCTGAATCAAGTCAAAACCGGGCGGGCACGCACCATCCACTGCCCCTACAGATTCCCCCAACTCTCATCGGTATCGGTTGTTTGTGGGCAATTTTAGAAGAAGCTCACATTATCATGCTGGCAATTCATCCTGAGTTTCAAGGTCGGGGTTTCGGGCAAGCTCTGCTTTGGGCGCTGCTAAAATCCGCGTGTGACAGACAATTAGAGCGGGCTACTTTAGAAGTGCGGGAATCTAATTTAGCCGCAGTTTCCCTGTACAAAAAGTTTGGTTTTAAAGAGGCGGGACGGCGGAAGCGATACTACGAAGACACCGGAGAAGATGCTCTGGTGATGTGGCGCAGCGGTTTGGAGAAACCGGAGTTTCAGCAATATTTGGCGGTTGAGGAACGGGAGATGCGCGATCGGTTGCAGAGAGAAAATTTCACATTGGGCGATCGATATTTTTGAATTTTGAGTGTTAGGGTTCCAGAAACCCAGTTTTTTACAAAAATACTTCATTTGCGCCCACAAATTCGATAAAAACCCGGTTTATTTTGTCGGTAGTCACGGACGCATGAGGCTCCAGAAACCAGGTTTTTTACGACTATACTTGATTGCTGCCCGTAAATTCGATAAAAACCCGGTTTCTTTTAACTAATATTTTCACAATATTTCCTAATTTTTTTCTCATGAACTCTAGTAATACCAATTTCATAAAGTTATGCTACTACTGAAAGTTTGACTCCCCCCCTTTACAAGGGGGGGTTGGGGGGGGTAGATATGTAGCGCTATTTTATAAATTTGGTATAAATTCACGAGTTTACAATACCGCAAAAAAGCTTTAGTCTGTATCTCAAAATGTTGTTTTCGTTAATTGCTGCTACAAACGAAAACAAACTCACTGCTGTGGATAAAGCCTTTCAAATCAGGAATATCTAATGAACATAAAATATGGACTGACCGCTATCCTTAGTACATACTTAATATCCACATTTGGAGGCTCAACCGTTATGGCAGCTACAATCGCAGGCACAATCAAAGTCAACGTCAACGCCACCGATCCGAAATTCGCGGGTGTCTACACGGGTGACTTTTCCTACGACGATACCCATCTGACCAAAGTAGGCTCGGAGTTCCTCGTCATGAATGATGGTGACTATCAATTTCGACCAGGACTGCTATCTCTGAACTTTAGATTTCTGGACTTTGCTACAGGTTTAACTCCTGTCACCTATACGGCCAGTGATGATTTAAACTTCCCAGATAATCCTGTTTTGTTTTTTGAGAACGGAATTCCCACTCAATTTGGTATGCAAGTTGCTCCGGGAAATGATGGCGGAGTTTGGGGTGGAAATAACGGATTTATGTTTGTAGATCCTGGGATATTTAAGTTCGTCTTGCGAAATGGAACTATTGGAGGTGAGGGGCTAGTGACCTTAGAAATTAACGAATCTCCTCCTACTTCCGTACCGGAGAACGCCTCCCCCTTGGCATCATTGTTGGGTTTTTTGGGCTTGGGTGGAGCTCACTTGTGGAGAAAGTCGAGAAAGCAAAACAAATAATCATCTTTACCAACCTAACTTGAAGCGGGGCGTAGATAGAATTACTGACATTTTAAAAACATCGAGTTATTAAGGGCAAAAAAACTCTAGTAATTTTACGGTATCAAATACCGCAAAAAAGCTTGATTCTTTATTTCAAGATGTTGTTTTCGTTAATTGCTACAAACGAAAACAAACTCACTGCTGTGGGTGAAGCCTTTCAAATCAGGAATATCCAATGAACATAAAATATGGACTGACCGCTATCCTGGGAACATATTTAATATCCACATTTGGAGGAGCGACCGCTATGGCAGCCACAATAGGAGGCACGATCAGGGTTGACGTAACTAAGGGCAGCTTTGCAGGGGTCTACAGGGGTGACTTTGCTTACGACGATACACATCTGACCAAAGTAGGCTCAGAGTTCATGACCATCAATGGTGGTGGTGGAAATGGAATTATACCGGGACTGTTATCTATGAACTTTAGATTTCTGGACTTTGCTACTGGCTTAAATCCTGTCACCTACACAGCCAGTGATGTTGATGGATTTCCAGAGTATCCACTTTTGGCTTTTGAAAACGGAATTCCAACTGACTTTGGCTTACAAATTTTTTCTGCATCTGGAAAAGATGCACTGATGTTCGGAGATCCGAGGTCATTTAATTTTGCCTTGCGAAATGGAACTATTGGAGGTGATGGGAGTGTGACCTTAGAAATTACTGAACCTACTACTGAACCTACTCCTGTACCGGAGAACGCCTCGCCTTTCGCCTCATTGTTAGCCTTTTTGGGCTTGGGTGCAGTTCACTTGTGGAGAAAGTCTAGAAAGGGTTAGTCAACAGAAACAAATAATTTTTAACAACCTAACTTGAGAGGAATTTCAAATGGCAGTGATAGATACTAAGTTTCGGGTAACAGGTGGCGAAACTAAGAACCCACCTAGCAATGCTATTAATCCAAGTCAGCGTGAAATAAATATTAGCGCGCCCTTTGGCGTTCCCTCAGCAGATCAATGGAGTGGACAAAAAGTATGGCTGCTGCTTCCTGGTTTCACAAATCCCGCCGATTATTACGATCCAAATCTGGCGGCAGCCATCAGGGATGCCAACCCAAACGATACGGTTTTAGCCCTTGACTGGACTCAAGTGAGCGGCACCAAGTTCTTCAATATTGGGCCATTAGGGATCGCGGCAGGAGACCTTTACAGGTCTGGTTCGTGGATTACCCCAGTGGCAACCGCAGTCCGAGACAAACTTGTTGAGTGGGGAATGCCAGCCGCCGCACTCAATATTGTTGGAAATAGTCTCGGCGCTAACTTAGCCAGCGATCTTGCCGCCAGTTTCAATACCTACGGAAGTCAAGTGAGTTCGGTTACAGCCCTTGACCCAGCATCAAATAAGGCCAAAAGAGTCAGTCCATACGATAAAATTAATGGCTTCGATACTGATTTATCAAATGGATACGTATTAGATGGAAATGGAGGAATTGCAGATCCAATCAAGCGCTTAGACTTTGGTGGTGCTGCGGTTTCAAGAAGTTTTAATGGCATCAGTAGTTTAGCAGGAAATGAAGATCAAGCAGGAACTGCCAAGGAATCCTTCCTGTTTGACTTCGGCACCGATCCGAATAATATCGCAGACCAAATTGCTCAACACAACGGTGTCGTCACCGCCTACACAAATTTGGTGACAACTGATGCAGGTGGCAATTCTCGTTTAGCCACAAATATTCTAGGTCTGAGTGACACGCGGGCCGATCATCAATTTCGACCCAACTTTTATAAAGGGGATTTTAATGTCTCTCCTCAAGTGCATGAAGGAGTGATTCCCGTTGATGCTCAAAATAATCCTTTGTTTCTGGTTGCTGCTAAGCTTGATGGCGGGATAAATGACCGAATCATCTATGGGACTAACGGAAACGACGAATTAAGAGGAATTGGGATTTTTGGGAAATATTACAACAACAACGGCAACAATACTTATTATGTTGGGAATGGGGATGATTTTGTCTTGACTGGCACAGGTAATGACACCGTTTACGGTGGGGCTGGAGCGGACATTCTTGTTAGCGGAGATGGGAATAATCTGATCCTTGGTGAGGAGGGCAATGATATTCTCTCTGCTGGCATAGGTAATGACACGATCTCGGGCGGGGCTGGAGATGACAACATTCATGGCGGAGATGGCAGGAATACCATTCGCGGTGACGAGGGTAATGATTATCTCACTGGTGGAAACGGCGTTAATATCTTGTTTGGTGGTTTGGGAAACGATATTCTAGAAGGTGGTGCGGGTCAGAACATATTAAGAGGTTCAGAAGGCAACGGGTTATCGGGTGTTGAAGTAGATACTTTAATTGGCAACAACGGTCAATCTCTTAACGCATTTTATATTGGCAATAATACAACAAATTGGTACTCAGTCGCTGGTGGAAATGATTACGCCTATATTCAGAGGTTTAATCCAGACCGTGACGTAATTTTGGGCGGCGTGAATATTGAGGCGCAAAACCTCATCACTCAAACCTTTCTCTGGTCTGGAAGTGAATTGATTGCCAAGATTGAGGGTTTGTGGGCTTCGCAACTAGAGTCGCAGTTCCCTACAAGGATATTTTTTTAGGACTGTTTCATTCTCTTGTAGGGGCAGCAAAGAGTGGCTGCCCCAATGCTTGAAATGACGAAAAATGGTCGGTGGTGGGGGGTAGGCAGGAGGGCGCTACCCTACAAAACCCTTGTTTTCGGGAGAATGAAACAGCCCTGGGGTATTTTATGCTTGACTTTTTTCCTGTTTTGTAGAAACCGCTGCGAGCTGTCAATCCTCAAAGTTTAAGAACGCTACTTGAGGGCTAAGGCAAGCCTGTTACAATAGACCTCTTGCAAAATATTTTTATGCTAGAATCAAGGCTTTGGCTTAAGTGGAGCTGATTGCAGGTTATAACTGATTTTCAGGACGTTTTGCTAAAAACAACATAAAATGCTAAAAAACTATTTTGTAGTTACACAATAAATCAATCACGAACAATCGATTTTATCTAAATTTGAAACCGGAGCAATTTAAACGGAGATTTGGTGTCCAGATTCAAAGGTTTAAAGAAATGGTGAACTATTGAGAACAATTCTGGTTAAAAAATCCTCAAGATCAACGAGGACATCGCAGCACTTTAATTCTTAAAGAACAAGTTCTAGTGGCCTTGGAATATTGGCAAGAATATCGAACCTATTTTCATAGGGGGAAAAATTGGGGAGTATCTGAATCAACGATTTGCCGAATTGTAACTAATATTGAATTTAAATGCCGCAACAGCTTATCAAGGGATAAAAGACGATCGCTCTCATAAGCTGTCGCGCAAATAAAAATTGTATATTCAGGACGGGCGGGACACCCCACTCATTGGGGGAATTGTTTTTTAACATACAGTTTAGATGCCGCAACAGCTTAGCTATACTCCTAAAAAAAACACCTAAAAATGGGAATCTTTCTGTTTTAGAAAAAGACTACAATCGAGCTTTAGCCCAGAAGCGAATAGTGATTGAATATGTTAATAGGAGTCTAAAAGTTTTCAAAATTTTGTCAAGTCGTTATTGAAACCGCCGCCGTTATGGTCTCCGTTGTAATTTGTTGTCAGCACTTGACAATTATGAGTTGTTAGCTTTCTAGTTTCAAATTCAAAGCCTTGAATTGTAACATGGATTTTTTCAAAAAAAATAATAACTAATAACTAATGACTAATAACTAATGACTAATTACCCATTTTTCAGTGCGAGCTAAAACGTCGTTACTTTTTTTGATAGCAACACAAACTTTTAAATTTAATTCCAGAATATGCAGCGAAGGCGAAAACTTTCTGAGGGGTTCTATTTCGCGAGCAGAACAGCCCAACATTTCCATATAAGCTAGCGTCCATCCAATGGCTGCAATGTCGCTGACATTGCCAGAGCCGGCGCACAATTGACAACCGGAGCAGCCATCGGAACCGCAATCGGGACAAACCCAATTGATTACTTGTAAGTTGGGTTGGTTTGTGCGGGAGGCTGATGCAATTGTCAGTGCTTTAATGTGGTTTTGAACTACTTGTTGAAAACCTATTTGATGGCTGCTGCGGTCGGAATTGTTGCGCGATCGCCCGATCGCAATTCCAGGCTGTGGGGGCGCAGCCAGAGATGCTGTTTGGTTCTGAATTTTGACTTGAGATTCGCCCAGATTCGCCGTTAGCTGAATACCGCAGTATTTCGACTCTTGGGAGCCTGAGTCTTTGATGGCACCGGAAGAATCGGATTCTGTGCGATCGGCTTGTGCTTGCATCGAGAGGTGATGTTCGATCGCCAAAGACCAAGTTCTTTTATGGCGGAGGTCGCCATATTTTCTAGCTTCTGCTTCGGTAATGCCGATCGCCGCCGCCTCTTGGCGCAGCAGATTCATCGAAGTCATGACATCTGATATCATTAGTTTATTGATAGTTGATTGGCGATCGCCCCTGAGCAAAACTGGCAAAAGAGGAGCTGCTCGCACATAAATTACCTTAAATATAGTAGCCTAGGTTTGCGAAATTAGAAATAAGAAATTCAGCCGCCAGCCGCCTGATTTATCTGTGCAAACATAAAAAAGTGTGGCATCCTTCCTAACCGGAGAACGGATTTATCCGAGTCGCAATCCCTCAATCTCAAATTAAAAATTGAAAATTGAAAATTGAATGGTTTCAATTATTCCCGATCGACTTTTGCCCGATACAGCTTTATCTGTAGCCGGACTAACATTATACCTGCAAGACTTGTTGGAGGGCGATCGCAACCTGCGATCGATTTGGCTGACAGGCGAGGTGTCCAGCGTTTCAGACCACCCCACAGGCTGCTATTTCACTCTGTGCGAGCCCGACAAAAGCGCTGCGATTCGCTGCGTGGTGTGGAATTCTCAGCGGCAAAAATTATTGAAGTTACCGGAAAAAGGCGAACAGTTGCTGGTTTTGGGAAGCATCCGGCTGTACAACAAGCGCGGCGACTACCAGTTAAATGTTGTACAGTCGCTACCGGCTGGGGAAGGATTGCAAGCTTTGCGGTTGCGACAGTTGCGAGATCGCTTGGAAGCTGAGGGTTTCTTCGATCCCGCCAGAAAGCGCCCGATTCCCGCACACCCGCAAATTGTGGCGGTGGTGGCTTCCGACAGCAGCGCAGCTTGGGGGGACATTCAGCGGACTCTAGCTCAAAGATATCCGGGTTTGCGGGTGTTGCTGTCGCCGACAGGAGTCCAGGGAGAATCGGCGGCTGCGGAAATTGTCAGGGCGATCGCGCGTGTAGAATTGGACGGTAGGGCAGATGTCATAATTTTAGCGCGGGGCGGCGGTTCTGCGGAAGATTTGGCTTGTTTTAATGACGAAAGAGTTGTCAGGGCGATCGCCAATTGTGCAATTCCAATTATTACAGGAATCGGGCACGAAAGAGACGAATCTCTCGCCGATTTAGTAGCAGATAAACGAGCCCACACTCCGACTGCGGCGGCGGCCCAAGCTGTACCAAATTTGGCAAATCTTTACTTAGAACACCAGCAAAGAATGCTCGATTTAGCAAGTGCTGTGCGGGCCAGATTTCAGATAGAAGAAGAGCGTTTGCAACTGCTGCAAAACCGATTAAAACGTTTGCCTGCGACATCGCGAACTTTGCGCCAAGCAACTGGTAAACTGGAAGTATTGCAAGAAAAGTTATCCGCCCTGAATCCGGCGGCGGTTTTGGAAAGGGGTTATGCGGCGGTAATCCAAAGTGACGGTACGATAGTCCGCCAAACTGACGGTTTGGAATTGGGCGAGGAGTTGACTGTGAGGTTGAGTCGGGGCGTGCTGAAAGTTAAGATTGTAGAACTATTAGATGCAGAATAAATGTTATGATTGATTCGCAGTTGCGCCAGTCTGACTGGAATTATCAGGAAACGGTCGATCGAATTGAAGCGATTGTCGATCGGGTGGAATCGGGAGAATTGCCTCTAGAGGAGGTTTTCGAGCAGTTTGCGGTGGCTGTGGAGTGCTTGCAGGAGTGCGAAAATTTTTTGGCGCGGGGAAAGGAACAGATGGATTTGTCGATCGAGCTTTTGGCCGGCGAACCAGACTTTTAAGCGCAGGCGAACGGGGATTAATATAGGTGAAATATGTTGATTCGTTATTGGATAATTTGTGCGACGTAGGGGCGGGTTTTACCAACCATCTATGTTGAAAACTAAATATCTCCTAAACCCGCCCCGCCTAGATACTGGTTTTTAAGCAGAGTTTAGGTGTATTTGTCAGTTGTTTTTTGCGATCGCCACTCAAATCTTTAAGTGCGATGGGATTTGTCGATCGAGCTTTTAGCTGCGGAACCAGATAAAATTATTGTGGGGCGGGCTAGAAGCCCGCCCCACTAATACAATCTAGATACCCGAAAGCTTACAATTTGTCGATCGCCCTTTTGGCCTTATCTGTCATATTTTTCACCCCATCTTTCATATCTTCTGCTGCGTGGCGGGCGGCGGATTCCGCTTGTTTTGCTTTGCCTTCAGCTTGGTCTTTCTTATTTCCGGTAATGTTCCCTAAAATTTCTTGAGCTTTGCCTTCTACATTTTTGCCGATCGCCTTTGCTCTGTCTTCTACACTCATAATCAGCTCCGGTGAGTAGTTGAACGTTACTGCTACCTTAACATTAACTAAACTGAAATTCCTCGCTAGCTTCATATTAATTTATGTTGGGTTTGATTTTTATTGCTTTTCAGTAGACTTCTTGTCAAGTATTTTGTTGATACAGAAACCGCAGATGATGGCAGATGCACACAGATAAACGCAGATGTTTTTGAGGTTGTTTTTGACTTTTGCGCGACGATGCCTAGTAGGGTGCGTCAGAATGACTTGATTGTTTCGATTTACTCGCTATATAAACTGAGGCACACACCCTACAGTTATACTAAAATTATTGTGGGGTGGGCTTCTAGCCCGACCAAAAAGTTACAAACTATTTCAAACTCGCCGCAGCAACCTTAATCGGTTCCAGCAATTCTAATGGCAAATGCAGCATATTCAATTGGGTACTTTCAACGCCTTTCCTTTCATTTCTTTCTGGATCGGGGCCGTGATAATCGCTGCCACCAGTTACCAGTAAACCGTATTCGAGACACCAATCTTTTAACTTTTGAATTTGGCTGGAACTGTGGCTGGGATGGTATACTTCAACTCCCATTAAACCAGCATTTACTAATTCTTTTAAGACTTCCTCAACAGCGCCGCCGCGAAATAAATAAGGGTGCGCCCACACCGGTACTGCGCCGCAACTTTTTAGTAAATCTATGCCTTGGGCGATCGAGAATTTCTCGTAATGAACATAAGCCGGGCCGTCGTCTCGCAGCCAGCGATCGAAGGCTTCCCGCGATGATTTGGCGTGACCAGCTTTTACCAGCGCCGAGGCAATGTGAGGCCTTCCCGGTGCCATTCCTGGGGATGTGGCCGGCAGTTCGATCGCATATCCCAGTGCTGCTAATTTTTCTACCATTTCTTGCGATCGGCGAAATCTTCCTTCCAGGCGATCGTTCAAAGGAACGCGCAACTTATTTGCATCCGGATAAAAACCTAAAATGTGCAGCGACCGGCCGTTGTGCACTGTACTGAGTTCCAATCCGGGGACTATTTCGATACCGTGCAAACTAGCGGCGGCGAAGGCTTCATCCCAACCCGACATCGTATCGTGATCGGTGACGGCCAAGGCGCGAACCCCCGAAGACGCGGCGGCTGCTACGAGTTCGGTTGGGGTAAGAGTGCCGTCGGAATAAGTTGTGTGACAGTGGAGTTCTAGCATTTCTTATGGTAAATTTAAGTCTGTAAAATCTGGAATTCTTCCCCTCACTCACGCGAGATATATTGTCACAGCATTTTAGCTTTTAGATTGGCAATGAGTCGCGGGATAATGGTTTGCAGATTGTTTGCAAGACTTGCTGTTTTTTCAAAAAACAATTCACAGCAATCAACAATTATCTGTTAGCTATAATAAGTTTTTCTGCCTTCACCTTGTACCTTTCTATTTTTAAAAAAATACGGGGGCTGGGCATCCCGATCGTCTTTTTAGTTAAACTTACAATATGCAAGAAAGCTCAGCTATTTTTTGATTTCTCGCATTGGGTGAATGACACCCTCTGGCAATTTTGGAGGAACCGGGGATATTTCAATAGTTTGTATGGTGTGAACTGGGATAACTACCAGTTTATCTGCTAATTCGATAATTATCGGGTCTGCGGCCAACATTTTTTGCAGGCGAGTGCCTAAAGTTGCTTGCTCTCCTACTGTTCCCTCTGGCGCAATGAACTCGAAGTGTTGCTGTTTGCCGTTGGTATAGTGGATTGTCAGATTGATAATTCTTTCTTGGTTGCTTGCTTGCATAATTTTTTCCCCTAACAGTCGATCGGGACTTGGCAAAATTAACAATAAATCCAAACTGGCGATCGCACCACTGTTGACAAGCTCCTTGGAAAGCTTTTGACAAAACCGGGCTATCGGTACGAAAGTCTGGTTGCTGCTAATTTTACCACAAAAACTCTACTGAAACTCGCCAACTTACCCCGTATACAATTGGCAGTCGCGCACTCTTCGCCCCGCAAGCTGCCCAGAGTGCGCGAGCAATATTCGGGCGATCGGGCTTTTTGCTGTGCCAGTTAGCAAATTGGCTGAATTCAGCCTCTGCCGCGACTCTACTCAAAGCGCTCTCAAGTTATACAGGAGGCACACTCCAAGGCTTTGGGAGTCAAAGTTTTCTCTTGTCACAAATGTGGAGGTTGAGATAGCGGCATTCTGCTGTCACTGCCGTTGAGGAATTTTTTATAAATTAAGAACATAACATTCAGGTACAGCGTATGAAATCCACACTTTGCTTTCCAGAAACTTCTGTTCAATCTCAGGCAGTTACTATTGATAATAGTGCTATTGAATCTTGTATAGTTGCAGCTTGGATTGACTTAGTAGGAGGAGACTTTGACAGCTTGGGAGGAGATGATTGGCTTGGTTTGTGCGGCGACATTGACGCAGGCGAAATTTACCGGGAATGGTTTTTGTGGCAAGACAGCGAAGTGACTCAAGAGTGGGAAGCTTACGATCCCATTACTAATTATCGAGTTGTGGCACCTAGCCGAGAAATGATGATTTCTCAAATCGACGAAATAGAAGATGCTAGAAAAATTTAGTCGATCGGGAGAATGTTAAATCTTGATTTTCAACTTTAATAACAATTCTGCAAACAAACCCGGTTTCTCCCAACTCCATTAAAGAAACCGGGTTTTTCAGACCAAAATCTTAGGTTTGGGTTGAGTTTCACAAACCCAACCTAATAATTTATGTCGCTACTGCTTTTTGTTTTTCTCGTTCCAATTTTCGCTGCTTCAAGGCGGCAAGATTTTGTTTGATCGTGTCGATCGCACTTCCATTACCCTGCTGTTGGTACAATTCGCTGGCACGGATCAAATCTGCCACAGCTTCGTCATCCGATCGCAAATTCGCAAAAACCAAGCCGCGATTGTGGTAAGCTTCTGCCAAAGTTGAAACCTGCTGTATGGCGCTCGTAAATTTATCTTGAGCTTGGCGGTAATTTCCCGACTGATAAGCCTCAATTCCTTGCTGGAAATAAACCGAAGCTTTGCTGCCGCCGTCAGTAGCTGGAAAATCTGGCGAGTTTAAAATTGGTTCTTTAAACAGTACAGAAATGCTGCCCTTGCCGAAGTAAGCCCAAGTCATTGTTCCCAAACCAACCCCCAGCACCAGGGCAACAATTACAGACAGAGCAATAAAATTGGTGAGTTCCATAGAGCAATATTTGTTGTATTAGAATATGATAAGTTAATTTCTAACTTCTGGAACAATGGCGACGCGGATTTACCTCAACGGTCAATGGTTTTTCGGATCGCTAGCTTTAGTATTGTCGATCGGCTTCATGACTGCAACTGCAAGTTCTGACGCAGCCACCAACGCCCAAAATCGAGCAGGCTGGCAATTGTTGCAGCGGGGAGAGACAGGGTTGGTAGTAGCAATGCGGCACGCGATCGCCCCAGGCACCGGCGATCCTGCTAACTTTAAGTTGGGCGACTGTTCCACCCAGCGCAATTTATCACCACAGGGAAGAACCCAAGCCAAGCAAATTGGAGCCGAATTTCGCAACCGCAACATCAAAGTTTCCAGAGTTTTATCGAGTCAGTGGTGTAGGTGTTTGGAAACAGCAAAACTGCTAAATTTAGGCAAAGTCGAACCGTTTCCGGCGCTCAACTCGTTCTTTAGCAACAGCAGCAAAAAAGCGGGACAAACAGCGACAATCCGCAAGTTAATTCTTGACAACCGCAACACAAAAGGCGCGATTATCCTGGTAACTCATCAAGTCAATATTACAGCAATTACAGATATTGTCCCACAAAGCGGCGAAGCTGTGATTCTCAAAAGCGACGGACAAGGTAAGATTAAAATAGTCGGACGAATTGGAGGATTTTAAATAGATATAGGAATCCTCAATCATTTGTGTAATTCTTGTAGGGGCAAACCCCCCGCGGTTGCCCCGCTTTGGCCGGGCTAGGCACGGGGGGACTACCCTACATATTTGTACGACTCATTTAGGATTGCTATAGAAAGTTATAATATTACCAATAACCCATTACCCATTACCCATTACCAATTTATATGAGTTTTCAGTACAGCGCAGCCCTAGTAACTTTAGCGGACATTGACAATGAAGTTCTCGTTAAATTTTACACAAAATTTCTCGACATAGAACCCAACCCTTACATTCCCAATACTTATGCTGAATTTCAACTCCCCGGCTTAAGACTCGGCATATTCAAACCCAAAGATTCCCACAAATCGGAATTTGCAAATCGAGCAAAAACAGGCATGAGTTTGTGTTTGGAAGTCAGCGATATCGAAACTGCGATCGCCCGAATTTGGGCCTTGGGCTATCCGCCCGCCGGAGAAATTATCAAAGCTTCTCACGGTTTAGAAATTTATGCCTTCGATCCCGCCGGCAACCGCATAATTTTGCATCAATCCCATGATAATTTAGGATAATCGCTAATAATTGGTAAACTCTCGATCTTTTCTTCTCTTCCTTTGCGTCTTCGCGGTTCGTTCAAAAAAACATCTTGTTCGCAACCCGCTTTCGCAATCACATTATCAAACCAACCTTAACTATCTAATCAGTTCAGCAAAACTATAAAAACTGATAATTAACAACAGTAATGCTGTCAGATGAGTTAACTGAAATCGAGGTTGCGGGTCAATGTATTCGCGCACTAAAATTGAAATAGACGAACCAATTATATAACTTAAGGACAGCGTTAAATACTGCCACTGCAAAGTTATACTCCACAGCCCCAGCAAAATCATCGCCAAAGTCAACATCACCAACTCAACAAACCGAGGCGGATTCTGCCCGGTAGAGTGAATGAAAGTGTCCAACCAATCTTGCCAAGGTCTCATGTGTTATAGCCTTTCTCAGGTTTCTGGAGGTACAGGTTGAAATTTGAGATTGAATAATTTTAGATTCGGGGATTGGGAGATTGAGGAATTGTTAATTAATTTGTTAATAAATTTGGTGAATATGTCACTCGCTGGAAAACTGCTATAGCCCGATCGAACTTTGGGATTGAGCATTCTAGCTTAACTCACGACCGCCACTCAATTTGTCGCTGCAAACACTCCAAAGCCTCCGCCGTCTCCACCTGCGGAAACTGCCCGTAAAAGCGACTGACACTGTAAAAAGGGCTAGGAGTCTCCAAAATAATCGACTTATCGCCTATTTCGGCCAAAAATCCCGTCAAATCATCCGGGGCGACGGGCGCGCAAATCCACACAGCCGCCGGTTGCTGAGACTGCAAAGCCACAGCCGCCACAGCCACCGTCATCCCCGTAGCAATGCCATCGTCCACCAAAATCACCAAAGCCCCAGCCGCGCTGACATTTGGTCGTCCAGATGCCAAATCTGCCAGCAGAGATTGAGCGCTATTTTCAGCCTGCTGGAGTGCTGATTTTTGCCAGCGTAAATTTGGCTGTTTTTGCTTTTGCCAGAGAACATGGCCGTCAGCGGTTGCAGCCCCGATAGCCAATTCCAAATTATCCGGGCGAGTAATTTTCTTGGCGACAACCACATCCAAAGCACAACCCAAGCGGCGGGCGATCGGCACAGCAACGGGCAAACCCCCGCGCGGCAAGGCATAAACAATCGGTTTAACAGCATTTTGTGCCGTTAAATTCAACTTGCCGAGCTCGTTTTCAACAGCAGCAGCCAGTTTTTCGCCTGCATCGGCGCGATCTTCAAAAAACGGGTTAGACAACATATTTCTGCCTGTACGAGCTCAACCAAACAATTGGATATTGTGCCGGTGTTAATTGGAAAAAAGTACGCGCGTGCGTAGCTATCCCGTAGGGAATCGACAGCACCGCATACAAGCTTTTAGCCAATCTCAAATCACCCAACCCGATCTAAACTATAAACTCTAGACTCACAAAAATCTCTCTAATTGTAAAATATATGTCCAGTGACTTGCAACTCAGTCTTTTTGACAGCAATCAAAGTGCCGCCTTCCAAAACGACTCAATCCCAGTAAATGCCAAAATTCCCATTCCTCCGGGCACTTATCAAAATATGGAACAAATCGGCGAGCACTGCAACCGCTGTCACCGCTGCGAATTGGGCAACACCCGCACTCGCGCCGTCATCGGGCGCGGCAATCCTCAAGCCTCAATTTTGATTGTGGGAGAAGCGCCCGGACAAAACGAAGATGAAACCGGATTACCTTTCGTCGGGCGATCGGGCAAACTACTAGATAAGATTTTAGAATCCGTGGGATTGAGCGCAGAAACCGACGTATTCATAGCCAACGTCATCAAATGTCGCCCACCCAAAAACCGCCCTCCCGCAGCCAAAGAAATCGAAGCTTGCAAACCGTACTTGCTCGAACAAATTCGCATTTTAGACCCCAAAATCATTTTATTAACCGGTGCAACAGCCCTCAAAGGATTGTTAAGCGACAAGCGGCCAATTAGTAAAATTCGAGGTCAATGGATTGAATGGGAAGGACGGCTGTGTATGCCAATTTTCCACCCCTCATACTTGTTACGAAATCCCTCCCGCGAACCGGAAAGTCCGAAATGGTTTATGTGGCAAGATATGCAGGCTATAAAGGCTAAATTGGATGAATTAAAATAGCAACATAATCGAGATTTACGCCTAATATCATCTCCAGTCAACCCCAATACTTGTCGGGGCGGGTTCACCAAAAATCTATGGCTCAAACCAACAATCTCATAAACCCGCTCCTCATAAATTCGTACCCAATAAAAATTAGCATCATGGTTTTATCTAATATTTTCAGCGCAACCCCTATCAATAGAAAAGAAATTTCTCAAGAACTCTTAGACATTGAAAATAAACAACGAACCAATCCCCTCCCTTGGAAAGGGCAATTTTCCCCCCAGTTTGTAGAAATTTTGATTAATAAATATGCTAATCAAAACAGCGTGATTTTCGACCCATTTTTAGGTAGTGGAACAGTTTTATATGAAGCCGGAAGATTCGGAATAGAAGCCTACGGAACAGAAATCAACCCAGCAGCTTTAATCCTAGCTAACATTTATAAATTTATCAATCTTTTGCCAACACAGCGAGAAAAGTATATCAATTGCTTTTTAAATCGCCTGCACACGGAAATATTTGAAACAATGCCACTTTTCCAAACAATCCAAAAAGATATAACCCAAAATGATCTAATAGAGAAAGTTGTAAAATTAGCAGTTGGTGCAGAACAAGAGTTCCTTAATATTCTACATGAAGCATTAGTTATATTACTAGATTTAGACAAGAAAAAAGTTACTTACTCAAGAATTTTCACTATTGCGGAAAATATCGCTGCTTTTGTGATTAAACTACCCTATAGCGAAAAACCGATAAATGCCTACAACGCCGATGCCAGAAATATTCCCCTAAGAAACTCCAGCGTCAACCTTGTGATCGCCTCTCCCCCTTATATCAATGTATTTAACTATCATCAGCAGTATCGCGCTTCTACTGAAGCACTAAACTGGAAACTTTTAGAGGTGGCAAAATCTGAATTTGGTTCAAATCGCAAACATAGAAGCAACAGATTTTTAACTGTAATTCAATATTGCTTAGACATCGCCTATACTTTGCAAGAATTATTGCGAATATGCAGCCATGACAGTAGAATAATCTTTGTAGTCGGTCGAGAATCAAATGTTAAACGAACTCCTTTTTTTAACGGGGAGTTAGTTGCACAAGTAGCTAGTCAAGTATTGGGAATTAGTTTAGATATCCGTCAAGAAAGAACTTTTGTAAATCGTTATGGAAAAATTATCAAAGAAGATATACTGCACTTTGCAAAAAGAGAAAATTTACAGTATTATTTTACTATACATCAAGCCAAAAATATTGCTGTAGAAGCCTTAGAGTCCGCTTATTTGGTAGCTAACGACCAAGTAAAATATGAAATAAAGGATGCTATCGATAAGGTTGCCACAGTAAAGCCCTCACCTTATTTCGATCTGCAGCGTTCACGAAATACCATTGAAATACTCAAGCCAAAAGAAGAAAATTATGTTTAATTTAGCTCAACCACATGGGGACAAACTAGCAGCATTACTTGATAACGTGAAATTACCTCCTACAGATAAACAGCGTGTTAATCAAGCAATCGAATACTATAAAAAATGGTTGGAAACGCTTAAAAACATCAGGGGGGATGATCTGAAAGTTGTTCCACAGGATGATCTGAAAGTTGTTGCAGAGATGGTATCCCATCTAACCTCCTATAAGCGATACATTGACGTTGAACTAATTTTTGACAGTGACAATGATTTTTTGTACCGTCAAAAAGGGCAATTAAAACTTGACAACTCAATTATTGAAGAATTTATACCTATCTTAGTTACAACCGTCTTTGCAGATTCATTAAAGGACAAAGAACTATCCTTTGGCCCAACACAGTGTTTTTCATCACTACGATTTGAGTCAAGTTTAAAAGTAAGTCCAAAAGGTGGTGGGATGAGTATTCGAGCCAAGGATCAAGATTTTGCAATTAGTAGAAAAATATTTCTTAAAGCCTCTCACAATCAAGATTTTAAGGAGAGTACATCCCGCGAGGCAAATATTGCTTATGTTGCGGCGGAGTGTAAAACAAATCTTGATAAAACAATGTTTCAAGAGGGCGCAGCAACTGCCCTTGATGTAAAATTGAGTGTACCAGGAGCCAAGTATTTCTTGCTATGTGAATGGCTGGATATGTCGCCTATTAGCTCATCACTCACAGCTATTGATGAGATACTAATTTTAAGAAAAGCCAAACGCTTAACCTCTAATATAAGAAAGGAGTTTAGTACGGTAAAGGGAAGAAAGAAAAATAAAGATTCTTTTGTCAACCATCTCGATAACAACCCCTTTGCACCGGAAGTTTTTATGAGATTTTTAAGGGAGATTGAAGGGATGATTGGTAAAGATGAACTAGACGAAGATGACGTGCTGTCAAGAGGCTATTTTTAAGTGTAAAAAAAATCATCGGAACCATCGAAAGTTATGGCTTTGCAGGACAATCTCGCAACCACAAACGAATCGCCTCAGCAATTGCGCTTGTCTCCCCCTCTGGCGCTAACAACGGGCTAACATCCGCCGCCGTACCAAACCGAGAAAAAATTTTTACTAATTCCCAACCCTTCGGGGTTTTAGCTAAAAACAGCCAGTGATATTGCTGAATTTCGACTCGCTTTCCCCCCAGATACTGCGCTTCTAAAGTAGTAATAAAAGCTTGATTGGTATTTTCAGGAAGCGCATCTTCAAAATTTAAAGGTAGCGGTTGAAACTCCGGGCGACCTGCTACAATTATTTGACGGGACACGTAACCGGGCGGTGTAGAAGTGTTAGGAGAAAAGTGCGATCGCGCAATTACCCGATTAGCATAACTCGGCAAATCTGGCAACAGCCGATCGACTAAAGCTTCTAAATCTGCCGGACAGGGCGATCGGGCTAATAAACTATACTGATTTTCATTTATACTGTTAGCATGATTTGTCGCAACATTAACCGCAAAACTCGGACTTGCAACCACCCCAAAAATCGCAACCAAAATACTACTTACTGGAAATACATTCAACCCCAGAAATACTCCTCATCGATCTTAGTCCACCAATTCTCAAAGCAATGGTCATCTGCTACAATCCCCTATATCTAAACACCATAACACAGAAATATGCAGCGGAGAAAAGCCCTCATATCCCCCCTCCCTCAAAGAATATGCCTGGAAAAATTCTCAAGCTATACCCCCAATTACAGCAGCCCACAATTTTTATCAGCTTTTAGATAAAATCAAAATTAGACCCGCCCTCGATCTTGGCAAGCGGTTTGGCGATGGGCGTGGTTGCAGTTTGGCTGTGGGCAGTATATACTAACAGTGAGCGCTTGCTTTGATTTGTTATTCAACTGGAGAGCGGATATGGATTTTTTGTATTGGATAATGGCTAGTATCAAATGATTTTTTTTGTTTTTTGTTGCGTATTTAATGTTTGCTAGTGGGATGTATCTTTATTTGGGTTGGTTTGGATGTTTGTTTTTTTTCTTTGGGTGTTGGGCGCTCGTGGATTAAATAACTTCGGTAGGGTTCGTTCCTCAACCAAACCTACAAAAAATGCAAGTTATTTAATTCTCACTCCGGGGTTGTCTGTCGATTGGTGATGGATCAAAAACATCTGATGGAGGTTTCAGATTTTTATTATAGTTGTGAACTAGAGTTTTTCCACGAAACCAGGCTATTGCTACATTTCCGATACCTGGGACTGACCGGAACGAGCTAAAATGTTGCCAATTTATGCTAAGGTTTGTATTAAATGAAATCATGGAATTCCAACCGAGAGAAATTAAAACCTATGAAACCTTAGAGGGAAAAATCCCTTTTGAATAGTGGCTTGATTCTTTGCGCGATCGCGAAGGGAAAGCTAAAATAAAAGGTAGACTTCAGCGAGTTGCTCTTGGTAATTTAGGAGACTGTAAATCAGTAGGAGAGGGTGTTTCTGAGTTAAAAATTGACTGCGGCCCAGGCTACCGGGTTTATTTTGGAGAAAGAGACTCAACTATTGTACTGCTTCTCTGCGGTGGAGATAAAAGTACCCAAGATCGAGATATTCGCAAGGCCAAAGAATACTGGATAGAATTCAGGAGTAGAAACAATGCCTAAAACCCACAGTTATCATGACTATCTGATTAAATCCCTCCAACAAATTGAAGAAGCTGCTGCTTATATTCAAGCAATCTTAGAAGAAAAAGAAACGGAATCTGAACTGTTACTGACGGTACTCAAAGACGTAGTTAAAGCTCAAAATAAAATTTCTATAATGACTGAAGACGAACAACATAATTGGGAGAAACTTCAGGAATTGCTGAAAGCATCAGGGGGAGAAGAGATTTACCGATTTATTGGTTTGCTGAAGACTTTAGGATTAAAGACAGATATTGCTGTTAGTGAAGGTAAGAATCCTGACACATCAATATTAGAATCCTCATCTCGCGTCGAGAGTTGTAAATTTTAACCTCTTACCAAATTACTAAAGAGTAGAAACTAGCTATTTTTTGATCGGCTGTAATAATCGCAGCTTGATTTCTTTTCGCCACTGCTACAACCACTCTATCTGCTGGATCTCGATGTTCCCATTCTAGTTTGACACTTTCCAGCCAAATTTCCTCATCAATTGGGATTATACGAACAACATTAGACTTTTTTAGAGTAGCGAGATAGTCATCAATACTTACTCCTAAATCTAATTTCTTATTTTTGATCTTAATAGCTATTTCCCAGATAGCTGTGGATGGAACTAAACCATTTTTTTCTTTTTCCATCTGCTGACAAGCTGCTTTTGCCCTTTGAGAAAGCTTCTCTGGATCTACACTCCACCAGATTAGAGCGCAGGTATCAAGGACAATAGTCATACTTCCTGCCATTCTTCAGTTGTTGGGGTAGTTAAATCTTCAAAATATTTTACTTGTCCCCGCATATCCTTAAATAATTCTTCAGTTGAAAGAGTCTTTTCATACTGAGAAATTCTCACGACAGGTTTAGTTCCATCCATCACTAAAATTTCTTCGCCTTCTAACTCTACAAGTTGCAGAAATTCTAGTAAGTTAGCTTTTAATTGACTTTTATCAATAGTTTTCATGGTGGTAAAAATCTAATTTCTGTAGCGTTGATACTAATTATATTTTAGGGATGTGCTGTTTGTCAATATGCCTTGGGTCTCATTACGGCAACCGCAGATATCAGCAGATAAACACAGATGAACGCAGATAAAATTCCATAGGTATTCATCTGCGGTTAAAAAAATATTACTTATTGTCAACCCAATTCTTCACAAATGCGCGCAAAAGCCGCCACTGGATCAGACGCAGCCGTAATCGGCCGCCCAATTACCAGATAATCTGCACCTGCTTTAAATGCTGCTTTTGGAGTCATCGATCGCCTTTGATCGCCTCCATCGGCCCATTTCGGACGCACACCGGGACAAACTAACAGAAAATCATCCCCGCAACTCATTCTTAACTGTTCCACTTCTTGCGGAGAACAAACAGCACCGGCTAAACCTGTTTCCTTGGCTAACAATGCCATGTGCAAAGCATATTCTGGCAATTCCAAAGGTATTTTTAAGTCAAAAGCTAACTGTCGGGAATTCAAACTCGTTAGCAGCGTAATTGCAATCAATTTAGGCGTCGGTTTATCGACTGCGGCCGCCCCTTCTACTAAAGCTGACTGTGCCGCTTTCAAAGCATCCTTACCGCAAGTAGAATGGATAGTCAATAAATCCACATTGTACTTGGCTGCAGCCCGACAAGCACCAGCTACAGTATTCGGGATATCGTGAAATTTCAAATCGAGAAAAATCCGCTTTTCCCGCTGTTTTAAAATTTCCAAAATTCCAGGCCCGGAACTCACAAATAGCTCTAAACCGACTTTCCAGAAAGATACATCAGGTAACTTGTCCAGAAGGGCGATCGCCTCTTCTTGACTCGAAACATCCAAAGCAACAATAATTCGATTATCAGCGTTCATCAGCGTTCATCTTCAGTATTCATCTGCGGTTAAAAAAGAGATTCAAGACACCAATCGCACAAACTTATTCTTCCCAACCTGCAAAACCTTACCGCATAAATCAGCCGGTGATTCAAAGGTAAGGTTAACATCAGAAACTCGATCGCCCTCCAACTTCACTCCACCGCCCTGCATCAACTTCCGCGCCTCACCGCTGCTTTTACAAAGCCCGCAAGCACTCAGAATATAAAACAACTTAGCCGGAAACTGCACACTTGCCAAAGAAAACTCGGCCACAGCATCAGCTTGTCCCGCAGCACCTTTAACCAGCGCGATCGCATCTTGTTGGGCCCGATCGCCCGCTGCTTTCCCCCAATACTGACTTACTACATCCACAGCCAAAAGTTTCTGTTTTTCGCGCGGATTTTCTGGCAACTCATCAAGCGGCAAATTTGTCAAGAGTTCAAAATACTGGACGATCGAACTATCAGCAATTTTCTCCAACTTAGAATACATCGTCAGCGGGTCTTCCGACAAACCGACATAATTATTCAAAGACTTCGACATCTTCTGCACCCCGTCAGTCCCGATCAAAATCGGCATCAACAAACCAAACTGCGGCTTCATCCCAAAATGTCGCTGCAAATCTCGCCCGACAGCAATATTAAACTTTTGGTCAGTTCCGCCCAACTCCACATCGGCTTCCAAGACTACTGAATCGTAACCCTGCATGACTGGATACAGAAACTCGTGCAGGTAAATCGCATTTTCCTGCTGCATCCTGTTATCAAATCCCTCTTTAGCGAGCATCTGCTGCACCGTCATGGTCTTCAGCAGCTCCAAAACCTTCGCCAAGTCCAATTTGGGCAACCACTCGGAGTTATAGCGAATTTCCAAGCGTCCGGGCGTGTCAAAATCTAGAATCGGACGTACTTGGTCTAAATAAGTCTTGGCATTTTCTGCCACTTGTTCTGCCGTCAATTGGCCGCGCATCTCCGATTTCCCTGTCGGATCGCCAATTCTTGCGGTAAAATCTCCGATGACCAGTACCGCTGTGTGTCCTGCGTCCTGAAAAGCTCTCAGCTTGCGTACGCAAATGCTGTGTCCCAGGTGAATGTCCGCCCCTGTGGGGTCAATTCCGAGTTTGACTCGCAACGGTCGATCGACTTTTGCCAGCAATTCGGCTAAATTTTCGTTAGGGTTGGTAGAATCAGGTCGATCGGGAAAAATCTCGCTGATGCCGCGGTAAAGCGCTGAAAGGTTAGGAGTTATCATAGGGGAGCGATCGGAAACCATAATATTTTGCCGGTCTTAGCGGAATCAGTTAAACTCACTGATTCACGCATACAAACACACTTATCAAGCTACCATAATCCCAAAGCGACCCTGCTTTTCTTGGCTGACCCCGCCCAAAAACACCTACCGTGTCCCCGACAACAGTCGCGGCGAGTCCCAAATTTTAGAGCCAAGTTCAAACTCCCAAATTCATCCGCAGCAAGTAAATCTAAAATCTAAAATCTAAAATCTAAAATCGACTGACAGCCCCCAGAGTTCGCATCTAAAATTACAAATCTTACAGCCCAAAATCGAGTGAGGAAGTGAAATCCACGTGTCAACTAACGCAGTCCGCAAACATACGGAAAACTCAGCCCCTGTATTCGAGTTTGTTCAGTCAGTCAGCAAAGTGACCGCCGGAACCATACTCAGCATCACAATGCTTGCCAGTTCCGTAGTGGCTGGCGGGCTGGTTGGCCTAGCGATCAGTTTCCGCAATTTGCCAGATGTTCGCATCTTGCAAACCTACTCTCCTACAGAAACTACCCACATTTACGACATCAACGGCAAGCCCTTAGCTAGCATCCACGACGAAGCTAACCGGGATGTCGTACCCCTCGACCAAATCTCCCCGAACCTGAAACGGGCCGTTCTGGCGATCGAAGATAGCAATTTCTTCACCCACAAAGGCATCAACCCCGGCGGGATAGCCAGAGCTCTGATAGTCAACCTAGAGAAAGGTAGAACCGTTGAAGGCGGCTCGACTATGACTATGCAGCTAGTCAAGAACCTGTTTCTCTCTCCCCAGTCAAAATTTAGTCGCAAGGTAGCTGAAGCGGTAATGTCTATCCGCTTGGAGCAAATTCTCAACAAAGACCAAATTCTGCAACTATACCTGAATCAAATCTACTTAGGTCACAACTTGTACGGCGTAGAGACAGCTTCTCGAAGCTATTTCAACAAGTCAGCCAATAATTTGACCCTTTCAGAAGCAGCGATGCTCGCCGGCTTAATTTCCGCCCCGGAAGAATACAGTCCTTTCACCAATTACAAGTTGGCAAAAGAACGACAAGAAATCGTTTTAAACCGGATGAAAGAACTCAAATGGATTACGGCGGCGGAAGCGGATACAGCCCGCAGCCAAAAAATTAGGCTCGGCAAAATTACCTCTTTTGGAGGCTCTCAAGTTCCTTACGTCACGCAAGCCGTAGTCCAGGAACTGACCAGGCGTTTCGGGCGAGATGCAGTCGTCAAGGGAGGAATGCGCGTTCAAACCACGATCGACCTCAAAATGCAGCGCATAGCCGAAGAAACCGTCAAAGCGTGGCACGATCGACTTTATTACCAAGGACTTTTTTACAGCCGCGACGAAGGTCAAATTGCCCTAGCCGCCGTCGATCCCCGCACCCACTTCGTCAAAGCAATGGTTGGCGGCGTCGATTACGAAAAGAGTCAGTTCAACCGCGCCATTCAAGCACGCCGCCAGCCCGGATCTTCTTTTAAGCCCTTCATCTACTACGCTGCCTTTGCTAGCGGCAAATACACCCCCGATTCAATTGTCTACGACTCCCCTGTCGGCTACCGCGACGGCGACGGCTACTACTACCCTCAAAACTACGGCGGCGGCTTCTCCGGTGCCGTCAGCATCCGCAGAGCTTTGGAAGTATCGCTCAACATTCCCGCCGTCAAGCTCGGTCAAGAAGTAGGATTGAATAAAGTGATTGAAATTTGCCGCACCCTCGGCATCAGAAGTCCGATGGAACCGGTGATTTCTTTGCCGCTAGGTGCCGTTGACTTGACTCCCTTAGAAATGGCCGGAGCTTTTGCTACCTTCGCCAACAACGGCTGGCATTCAGACACCACATTTATCGTGCAAGTAACCGACAGCAGCGGCAACGTCTTGCTCGACAATACGCCCAAACCAAAACCAGTTCTCAACGCCTGGGCCGCAGCATCCGTCAACAGCGCCCTCCAAGGAGTGATTAACAGCGGAACCGCAAGGGCGGCCCAACTCGGGCGGCCCGCAGCAGGGAAAACTGGTACAACTTCCTCAGAGCGGGATATCTGGTTTGTGGGTTACGTGCCTCAGTTGTCGGTTGCTGTCTGGATGGGTAACGACAATTACACACCGATGAGCTACGGTGCTACTGGCGGTGGAATTGTTGCTCCTGTTTGGCGCGATTTTATGAGCCAAGCTTTGCAAGGCGTGCCTGCAGAAAATTTCAAACCTGCTTCAGCTTTTGAGCGGCCTTAATTATTAGTTGGCAGTTGGTAGTTGGCAGTTGGTATTTGGCAGTTGGTAGTTGGTCGTTGGCAGTTGGTAGTTGGCAGTTGACCGTTGGCAGTTGGCAGTTGAACATGAGTCAAAAACTAGGTCTATAAGCATTCTTCCATCTTCCATCTTCCATCTTCCATCTTCCTTCTTCCTTCTTCCTTCTTCCTTCTTCCTTCCCCCCTTGGGGGGGGTAGGGGGGGGTTCTTCTTCCTTCTTCCTTCTTCCGACGGACATCGGACTTACATCCGTTACATCCGTTACATAATCCGTTGCCGAACTTCCTTCTTCCTATGATTGTTTTTCCAGCTCAGATTTCATCCGCTCCAGCGTTGAGTTCATTTGCTCAAACATCTGCTGGGGCGTGATGCCAAATTGATTGAGCTGTGTTTTTAACTGCTCTACAGTCATCTGAGCCATGAAGTCCTCAGACAGCTCGAAGCGCTTCATAAAAATCCGGTAGCGCTCCATCATTGATTCCATCTGCGCGATGAACATTTTCTTGCCTTCGCGATCGAATTTGCCGTAATTCCCGCCTAGTTGGATGAGAGATTGATAGTCTTCAAACAACAGCTTGGCTTCTTGCTGAACAATTTCTGAATCAAAAAATCCCATAGTTTTCCTAATTTTTAATATGAACTAATTTCGATCTAGACGAAAAATCCCGCTGCTTTTTATACTATTTTATCAGTTGCCGGAGGAAGTCCCTACCCCTCAAGGCACAAGAATCAGTAGCAATTTCCGGACAGCAGACGGGGGAGAGTGGGAAGAGGGGGAGAGGGGGAGAGTGGGAGAGTGGGAGAG
>NZ_JBARVX010000220.1:0-8191 GCF_049646505.1 Microcoleus sp. | reverse complement strand
ACCGGGGAATTACCGAAGCAATGAGTTGCAACGTACCAGTAATTTGTTTTGAAGAATTCAACCAATACGCCAGAGGAAACTCGCCAGTTTTCCCGGAAGGTGCGGGACTTTACGCCAAATTTGACCCAGAATCCTTAGCCGATACTATTCATACAGTATTGGAAAATCAAACCGAATTTAAGCCGCGATATCAGTATTTAAAGCATTGCGGCCGCAAAAACTTTTTCAACACTTGTATAGACAGTTTTCCTTATTACCAGCACAACATTCCCGACTACAAACCGGGAGATGCGATTAACAATTTGTGGCTGGATTTGGCGGTGCAGCAAAATTATCAAGTTAGCTTGAATAGCTTTTTGTATGGAGGTTCTCCCCTGTCTCATATTCGCGGGATAAATACGATTCAGCAAAATCTCGGCGAATTAACCAAGTTTATAGGATAATTGGGAATTAATCTGTAAAATGCGTAAGTTGGTTTTTTCGATCGTGTAAATGGAATATGACGCATCCTGCTTTAGACGTAAGGTGCGTCTGTTGGGAGTTTTTAATGACGGTCGAGTAAATGCAATCTGACGCACCTACTTGAGATGTAATTCTCGATACAGTTATCACCGCTATTATAGTATTATAAAATAACGTAACTCTTCGGGTTGTAAATTATTATAAATTCCTGAGATCGGATGTCATTCAGCAGGAGAAACACAAAATGCACGACTTAAAAGTTGTCATCATCGGTGCGGGAATTGGCGGCTTAACTGCGGGCATCGCCCTGCAACAAGCGGGTTATCAAGTTGAAATATACGATCGCGTCAAAGAACTGCGTCCTGCAGGCGCTGGCATCTCCCTGTGGTCGAACGGGGTCAAAGTCCTCAACCGCCTGGGTTTAGGCGAAAAAATGGCTAAAATTGGCGGGCAAATGGATCGCATGGAATACCGCACCAAAACCGGTCAACTCCTAAATGACATCGATTTAATGCCGCTAATTAAACAAGTCGGTCAGCGTCCTTATCCGGTTGCCCGCCGCGATTTACAGCAGATGTTACTAGCAGCTTTTGGCGGAGAAGTCAAGCTCGATCGCAAATGTATTGCTGTAGAAGAAGACGCAACCGGAGTAACTGCAATTTTTGAAAACGGAGACAAAGCGCGGGGCGATTTGTTGGTGGCGGCTGACGGCGTTCGCTCAATTTTGCGAACCTACGTACTGGGCCGGGAAGTACAGCCGAAATACGGCGGTTATATTAACTGGAATGGACTTGTGCCGGCAGATGAAAAATTATCGCCGAAAAATACTTGGGCGATTTATGTCGGCGACTGCAAGCGGGCTTCATTGATGCCCGTAGCGGGCGATAGATTTTACTTTTTCTTAGATGTTCCCTTACCTGCAGGCACTCCGGCGAATCCCGAAAACTACAAAGCCGAACTTAAAGAACATTTTAAAGGTTGGGCCGAACCAGTGCAATTGCTGATAGAAACCTTCGATCCCGCAGCAGTCGCCCGCCCCGAAATTCACGACGTAGGACCGATCGACTCTTTCGTTCGCGGTAGAGTTGCTTTGCTAGGAGATTCTGCCCACGCTACCTGCCCGGATTTGGGACAGGGAGGCTGTCAGGCAATGGAAGATGGACTGGTACTGAGCAACTATCTTTCTACCACGAATTTGGGCGTAGAATACGCGCTCAAACGTTACGACACCGAGCGCAAGCAGCGGGCTAATGCAGTTGTAGAAAAAGCGCGCCAGCGTGCCGAACAAATTCACGGCAAAGATCCCCAGGTGACACAGCAGTGGTACGAACAATTGGCTGATGAAAAGCCCACCGACGTGACTGATGCGATCGCCAAAGTCATCTCTGCCGGCCCGTTACATTAATAACAGGAAGAATGGAAGCAGAGCCTCCGGATCTGCGTTACTAGGCAGAGCCTGGTAACGAGTTTACCAGTAGAAATCAGCAGTCAATCAATCATTCAATAATGTTAGGAAAACTTACAACTCACGTTCTCGACACTGCCCGCGGCTGTCCGGCTGCAAATATGTCGATCGCCCTGCAATCAATTGACCCAAAATCCGGCGAAAAAACCCTGCTGAAAACTGTAACAACGAATGCCGACGGCCGCACCGCAGCTCCGTTACTATCAGAAAGCGAACTCAAACCTGGAGTTTACGAATTAGTCTTTTCTGTGGGCGCATACTTCGCGCAATCTGCCGAAATTTTACCAGAACCACCTTTTTTAAATAGTATTCCGATTCAGTTCGGCATCGCCGATATCACCGCACACTATCACGTACCTTTGCTTGTTTCCCCTTGGTCTTATAGTACCTATCGAGGTAGTTGATTGGTCATTAGTCATTAGTCATTAGTCATTAGTTAGATCGTATTTGGACGGACAATGCAATACTCTTTAGTTGAACTCAACCAAATGGGTTCGGAAGAATTTACAGAAGCTTTGGGCGCTATTTTTGAACACACGCCCGCCATCGCCCGCAACACTTGGGACGATCGACCTTTTTCATCCACAGCCGACTTATACGCCAAAATGGTAACAGTCGTCAGCGCCATGACTCCCGCCCAAAAATTAGCTTTGATTCAAGCACACCCTGACTTGGGAAGCAAAGCAAAAATGGCGGAAGCATCCGTTAGCGAACAAGCCGGTGCAGGTTTGGATCGGCTATCTGTTGAAGAATTCGATCGCTTTCAATTTCTCAACGGAGAATATCGCAAAAAATTTGGTTTCCCCTTCATTGTGGCGGTGAAAAACCACACAAAAACCAGCATTCTCGAAGCATTTAAACAGCGCCTCGACAATTCCCCGGAAACAGAAATGCAGCAGGCTTTAGCTGAAATTTGCGAGATAGCCCGCCTTCGCCTGGAGTCAGCAATCCACAATTAATCAATCCGACTCAAGAAACCGGATTTTTTGACAAAAAGACTTCGCACTCGCCCCAGATTCCCTCAACAACCCGGTTTCCGCGCCGCCGTGACAATTTATATCCGGGTTTGGGATACCCTTTATTAACCAGTCGGCGGAGGCCGACTTTGTTTGACAAGACGCGGTTTCAACCGCCGGATCATCTGTGGCTGTGGCGGTGGCTATAGATATAGGAAAATATCACCCGATCGGGTGATACTTTCCGCCAAAAAAGTTGTAGAATAGTATCATAAGGCACAGAAAAAGATTCGGACATACCCCAGCTAAGCGGTGCTGATGCCGGGGAGCGTGGTGACAGGTTTCGATGTGTCTCCCAGAAAAATAGATATCTTGGAGGCAAATTTATGAACTTCTTCAATCGTCAAGCGACCAAAAAATCCCCCACACCGACACCGACAACCGAAATCCTACCGCTTGAGCATAAAGAACCTGTAGGCCATATGCACGGTAATTTCCGCCACTGGATTTGGTTGAAGCCATCGAATCAGCGCGCCCAGTAAATCAGGTATTTCTCCGCAGCGGCAAACAAGCCGTAAAGCAGGGTTCCCATCACTGCCAAAACCATCAATCCTGCAAAACCTAAAGGCACGTCAAAGTTAGAACTCGCGGTGACAATTAAGTAGCCAATTCCTTTGTTGGAGGCTACTGTTTCCGAAATTACAGTGCCGACAAAGGCAAGGGAAATTGCCACTTTCAGCGAGGCAAAGACGTAGGGTAAGGTGTGCGGGAACCCAACTTTCTGGAAAATTTCGATCTGCGATGCACCTAGGGCTCGCATCACATCTTTCATCTCTGGTTCTACTGTATCTAATCCCAAAGCTACGTTAACTGCGATCGGGAAAAATGCCAGCAAAAAAGCAGTCAAAATTGCCGGCACAGTACCGATGCCAAACCACAGCGCAAACAGCGGCACTAAGGCTACTTTCGGTACAGTATTGAACCCCACTAATAAGGGATAAAGAACTACATAGGCAATGCGCGAATATCCAATCAGAAACCCCAGCACTACGCCAGCCACAATTGCAATAATGAAACCCGCTAGAGTTGTAAACAAAGTTTGTCCCGTGTTTTCGATCAGTGCCTGACTTTGGTTGAAGCTGGCTGCGATAATCGCTGAAGGTGCGGGCAAGTTGTACGGGGGAATTTTGAACAAAAATACTAGAATTTCCCACAGCACGAACAGCAAGATGGTGGCAGCAATTGGCATCACAATGCTGGCTGTTTTTGACCGAGCAAATCTCTCTAACTTTTCCATTTTTTTTTCAAATGCCTGCTCAAATATTTTAGTTGTAGACGCACTCGCCCCCAAGAAACCGGGTTTTTTAGAGATTGAGGGTTTTCAGCACGTATGTGGGTTAAAAACCCGGCTTCTGACCCCCCGTGCATTTAGGACTGTACGATTAATTGCGGTGAATGTGCCGGCGCAATTCTGCAACAATGTGGTTGAATTCGTCCGACACTATCATGTCTACAGTGGTGGGACGTGGCAGGTTGACTTTGACTTTATACACGATCGAACTCGGACGCGGGCCCATCACATAAACTGTATCTGACAAGAATACCGCCTCCCGCAAATCGTGAGTGATCAGAATGCAAACGCACTTCACTCGCATCCACAAATCTTGCAGCATCACCCACATCTCCTCGCGGGTGAAAGCATCTAAAGCGCCAAAAGGTTCGTCTAGCAGCAGTATTTCCGGTTGGTGAATTAACCCCCGACACAGGGACGCCCTCTGCCGCATTCCTCCCGACAGTTGCCAGGGAAACTGTTTCTCAAAATCTTTGAGTCCGACTGTTTCCAGCAATTCTTGTGCCGAGCGAATAAACTTTGCTTTGCGCTGCGAATCTTTAAATTCTCGCTTGTAAGGCTGCACTACTTCCAGCGGCAGCAGAACGTTGTCGAGGGTGTTTCGCCAAGGCAAAAGCACGGGATTTTGAAAGGCTATTCCGACATTTTTTAGGGGTTTGGTAATTTTTTTTTCCCGCATTCGTATTTCGCCGATCGGTGCCGGAGCCAGCCCGGAAACCATTCTTAAAATAGATGTTTTACCGCAGCCGCTCGGCCCCACAAATGACACGAATTCTCCTTGGGCGACCGACAGCGAAATCTCGTCAATAATTCGTCTCGGTTGACCGTCTACTAGGAACTCTAAACCCACGCGATCGAATTCCAAGAGTATGGGTTCTTTGGTTTCGATTCTATCTGTTAACGTTGTATGCTGTACCATAATTTAGTCTAACTCCTGTGCGCGGTCGCGCAACCGATAATATTCTGTATACAGAAAAATTCAATAATTATCTCTGCCATTTACTTTATTGAGAATTTTGAATTTTTCTGTATCACCACATACATTTTTTTGTTTCGCACCAACTAAAAATTAAATGGTGGGCAAATATCAACTTATGAAATCTATTGTTGTTTAAAAAAAACAAAAAGAATGTGTATCTGTATACAGTATTCACAGTTCAAAAAATCTACCGTATTCAGTAACTCCTAGCACAGCTTAAGTTGGACGTAAAATCCGCAGAGATTAGCAACCGCAATTGGCGGGCTAAAGCGTTGTTTGCTTGGGTTTGTTGTCCAAATAGTAAGCTTTTTGACATGAAAAATACTTGGTTAGTACGATCGCTATCCCTAATATTGATTGCAACCCCAGCCATCCTGAGTAGCTGCCAATCTCAACAACAGCCGAATGCCGGAACTACCCCAGCAGCAGGAGCAACAGCAACAACGGCGGCGGACACCGCGCAGAAACGCTCCATCAAAGTCAATCCCTCTTGGCTGCTGCAAGGCGACAATGCACCGCTGACGATCGCCATTGACAAAGGCTATTTCTCAACAGAAGGATTGGATGTCAAAATCGAGCGGGGCTACGGTTCCTCCGACACAATTACCAAAGTTGCAGCAGGGCAATTCGAGATTGGATTTGGCGACATTTACTCGATGATGGAGTTCAACAACAAGAATCCCAACGATCCAGTAGTAGCAGTTGCAGTGCCTTACAATCGATCGGCTTTTTCCATTGTCACCCTCAAGTCGAGCAACATTACAGATCCTCAAGGATTAACCGGCAAAAAACTAGGAGCTCCAGCAGGAGATGCACCCCGCAAATTGTGGCCGGTATTTGCCCAAAAAGTTGGCGTGCAGCCCGACGGCGTAGAGTGGATTACAATGGAACCAAAGCTGCGCGAAACATTACTAATTAAAGGCGATGTCGATGCAGTCAGCGGATTTGCCACAACGATAATCCCTTCGTTAGAAAAAGCAGGCAAAAAGCCAGAAGATATGAATGTCTTCTACTATACCGACAACGGTTTAGATTTGTACGGAAATGCGATCGTTGTTAAAAAAGCATTTCTAGACAAGAATCCCGAATTAGTAAAAGGATTTTTGAGAGCGTATTTTAAAGGACTTCAAGACACATTAAAAGACCCTACTGCCGGATGGGAATCGGTGGTGAAAGCTGGAGATAGCTTGATGGACAAAAACGCCGAAAAGCGCCGCCTGCAAATTGCTTTAGAAAGGCTGTACATAACTCCCGAAGTTGAAAAAGTTGGCCTGGGAGGAGTCGATCCTACCCGTCTGGAAGCCACAGCGAAACAAGTAGCAGGAGTCTTAAATATAGAAGCTCCCCCAGTGAATAAAATATTTGATGACAGCTATTTGCCTCCCAAGGAGGAGCGAGCTTTGCCTCCTGCTGCCGATCGCAAACCATTGATTTAAAAGATAGATCGATCGGCGGTTGAAACCGCTCCTTGTCAAACGAAGTCTACTCCAAGCGGACTAAAGAATTTACTCGTTTTACTCGTTACCAGGCTCTGCCTGGTAACGCAGATCCAGAGGCTCTGCCTCAAATTTCGCTATTCTATATTTACGGTGTGAGGATCGTGTCTAAATCTTTATCTTTCCAAATCCTGCTGACAACAACGCCAGCACTACTTTGTATTAGCTTGCTGCATTCTCCAGCCAGCTCTGCTGCGGAAGTTTCTGCGACTGAAACTCTGGAAGTAATAGCTACAAAAGCCGACTTGCCGCTAGTTGATGCCGCTGAGTCACAAAGTGCGCTCGCCCAAATTGAAACACCCACAAATCCTGCGGTAACGCCAGAAATCACCGCCGATGTCGAATTAAACGACCGACAAAAACCCGAAAGTATTTCCCTCGCAAAAGACAGCGAAAAAACCGCAAAGATTTCTCAAACCAACGATGTCAACGCCCTCGATACAGCCGAAAAATCCGGCGCATCTACAGTTGCGCTAGAGCCAAATCAAACACAGACAAATCCCGCGACAGCGCCAGAACCAACAGCCGAAATTTCACCAAAATCCACAACCAACAAACAAGCGGAAACCGCCGCAGTTTCCCAACTAAACAATCTCCCGCCTACAGATACAGCAAATCAAAAATCCAGCGAACCAAACCTCTTATCAGAGTCAATTCAAACCCCCCAAAATTCCGCGCCTGCAAGCATCGCTGAAATCTCACAAGCAGACAGCCTAGAAGTAACCGATCCTTCAGCCGCGCCGGAGATGGAACAAGTTACTTCTGTTTCCCAACTCAGCGATGTTAAACCTACAGATTGGGCATTTCAAGCGCTGCAATCCTTAGTTGAACGCTACGGGTGCATAGCGGGATATCCCGACGGCACTTATCGCGGAAATCGAGCCATGACTCGCTACGAATTCGCGGCAGGTTTGAACGCTTGCCTCGATAAAGTTTCCGAGTTGATAACAGCCGGAAGCTCCAATTTTGTCAAAAAAGAAGATTTAGAAAAGCTCCAGAAACTGCAAGAAGAATTTGCGGCAGAACTAGCAACGCTGCGCGGTAGAATCGATGTATTGGAATCTCGCACGGCGAATCTAGAATCGAACCAATTCTCAACTACAACTAAACTTAATGCTACCGTTTGGTTCAACCTAACATCAGCATTTCCGACAGGCGATATTACGGCAGAACGCAGCCGCACTGCCCCGAACAGTCCGTTTGCTGCCCCAACTCGCGATGCTAACAATCGACCGACTCGCGTTGAGCGCGGGCAACCTGAAACTACTTTTAGCTACTACGCTTTTCTGACGCTAAACAGTTCGTTTACAGGCAAAGATTCGCTGGTGACTCAGTTGGTTTTCGGCAACGGCAATTCGCCTGCAAACGAACTGGTTTCGGCTGGGTTTTACAACTCGTGGGGAACGCCTTTTTTAGATCAAACTGGCACGCCGTCGGCTAATGTTGTGGCAATTCGCGAGATGTCTTACACGTTTCCTGTTG
>NZ_JBARVX010000219.1:0-3530 GCF_049646505.1 Microcoleus sp. | reverse complement strand
TTTCCCCCGATAGCTCAGTTGGTAGAGCGCTTGTTTGAAGAACAAGAAGTCGTCAGTTCGACACTGACTTGGGGGATTGCGTTGCCTTATAGCTCAATGGTAGAGCTGCACGCTGTTAACGTGATGGTTGTAGGTTCGAGTCCTACTGAGGCAGCCATTTTTCAAATTGCCGAGTGGATGAAAGGCAAGTTGCATAGCCCTCAATACGGTTCACTTAACATATTTATGCCCCGGAGATCCCCCTCGCATCCCCCTTAAGAAGGGGAGTAGGGGTTGACTTTGAGGGGATTCTTGTTCCCCCCTTTTTAAGGGGTGTGCCAGGGAGATCGTCTTAAGTAAACCGTATTGGCATGGCCCTGAAATAGGAGTTTATGTAGGTTCAAAGCCTACCCCGGTATCCAATTATTGGGAAGTCGCCTAATTGGCATGGCACCGCTCTTTGAAAGCGGACAAATGTAGGTTCAAGTCCTACCTTCCCAGTTCTGCTCCTGCTATCCCGACTTTACCTCTGTGATGTAATTGGAAAACATCGCTCGCTTAGAACGAGTGTTTTGCTGGTTCGAGTCCAGTCAGGGGTATTGGGTATCAAAATCCAAAAGTGCGATCGGTTTTGCCCCTGTAGCCCAATCGGTAGAGGCGCTAGATTTAGGATCTAGTCAGTGCTGGTTCGATGCCAGTCAGGGGTATTTGGTGACATCGCGGGTGAAGTAGCCTGGGTAGGCTTGGAGGTTTCATAAGCCTCTTCATAGCAGGTTCAACTCCTGCCCCCGCTACCAAAAATGCAGGTGTGATGTAACTGGCAACATGAGGCTCTTGTAAAGCTTTCTTGCAGGTTCCAATCCTGTCACTTGCTTGTACTAAAATCAGAAGGAGTTTATCTAATTATGCTAAATTTTATCTAGCAGTTTTATCGCTAATTTGTTCTAGCACATCCTAGTAAAAAGCATGAAAAGAATCGCGATCGCCCAACATACGCTAAAAATCATCGAAGATGGTTACTACTTGTCCCCTGAAGGTAAGCAGGTCAATCTCGACCGCCAATTAGCATCCTGTATTGCTGGGACGACATACTACGAACCCGAAGCCCTGTTAGCGATCGAGCAAGATGTTCTCTCAGGCACTCCCCAATTCTCGAACACGGAATTTATGGTGAGGAATGAGACAACGCTAGTGGGATCAGAGCGTACAGCGCGATCGCACAAATTTGCAAAAATTGCAGTCCTAAACTTCGCTTCTGCTAAAAATCCGGGTGGTGGATTCATCAAAGGCGCTAAAGCACAAGAAGAAAGTTTAGCACGCAGTTCTGCACTCTACAAAAGCCTTTTAAAATGTCCTCAATACTACGAGTATCATCGCTCTCACAAATCGCTGCTCTACTCCGATAGACTCATTTACTCTCCCGGTTGTCCAGTATTCCGCAAAGATGATGGAACTTTACTTGATGAACCTTATATTGTAGATTTTATCACAAGTTCAGCTCCCAATGCTGGTCAAATTTGGAGACAAGAGTCAGAGGGTAGGGAAAAAATCAAGGAAACTCTGTATGGACGCGGTGCAAAATTGTTAGCGCTAGCTCTTAACAAAGGTTGCGAGGCGATAGTTTTAGGTGCTTGGGGATGTGGCGTATTTAGAAACGATCCATCAATGGTAGCGCAGATGTTTGCAGACTTTTTATTGTCGAACGATCAATTTGCGGGCAGATTTAAAAGCGTCATCTTTTCCGTACTAGACTCTAGCGATCAAAGAAAAACATTGGCAGAATTTAACAGTTTATTCAGATCAAATTAATCAAGTATTTTAAAAAAAAATAATTAACATTTTAAAGCTGTTTTAAATTTCCAATATTGCGGATATGGTGTAACGGTAGCATTCGAGTATTCCAAACTCTAGACACGAGTTCGATCCTCGTTATCCGCTTGACTAAATAAATGGAGGTTGGTTTTATTAATAATGATAAAAGTTAATTGTCGATCGCCCTTTTGCGTGTCCCAATCTTTGAAGCCTACATACTTTAGTACGAGAGGAAAGGTAACGCTGTCACAATCAGCGAGCGTTTGAGAACGAGGAGTGCAATGAACCCGATAGGTAGGCTTGAAAGTAGCCATCCTTTAAAGAGTGTGTAGTAACTCATCGGCCCAGTCCCTCTAGTAACTGAGAAAACGCATTGCTCCAATAACTTACACGCAAAGTACGCGCGATCGCACATTAACAAAAAAACATGGGAGCGTAACTCAACTGGATAGAGTGTCGAGCTTCTACCTCGAATGTTGTGGGTTCGAGTCCTACCGCTCCTGTTACATGGGTTCGTAGCTTAATTGGTAAAGCATCTAACTGGCTGTTAGAAAGATATCGGTTCAAATCCGATCGCAATCCACCACACCAATTTTAGATTTTAGATTTTAGATTTACTCGACAGGTGAATCTTTTACGCGGAGTCATAGCTCAATTGGTAGAGCGCTTGCTTTGCACGCAAGAGGTTAGGAGTACCCTTCCCGAAGGCTTCGCCTACAATTCTCCTTGATTCCACTGCGGTGTCTGAAGCCAAAGCGGTAGCGGCGCCCTTTTGTGGAACCAGTAATAGCGGGTTCAATTCCCGTCAGACACCCCTCGGAAGATGCCGCTAAATGGTTGGCAACCAGTCTTGAAAACTGGGGTACAGTTAACTGTAAGGGTTCGATTCCTTCATCTTCCTTTTAATTAACCACCGGAAGTCGAAAAGCGAGACACCGTGCTGATAACGCGGCGATAGGAGGGGCAGTACCTCCTCGGTGGATGGATTGGTTTATAATAAGTATAGGTGAAATTGTTGTAATTTCACAGGCTCAAAATAAAGGTTAAATATGAATTTAAAAGATTACAATTACTATTTAGTGCTTGACCTTGAAGCAACCTGCTGCAAAAAACAAGGAACTATCAAACAGAGTGAGATGGAAATTATTGAGATTGGAGCCGTTATGCTAGAAGCAGAAACGCTAACTATTATTGATGAATTTCAAAGCTTTATTAAGCCAGTTCGCCATCCTATGCTGACTGAATTCTGCAAATCGCTAACATCTATTTCTCAGGCACAAGTCGAGGAAGCTCCCACTTACCCGGAGGCGATCGCACTTTTGAAAAAATGGCTGTCTGGTTACTCAAACGGCGTGTTTGGTTCTTGGGGTGATTTCGATCGCAAACAATTTCAACAAGACAGCAATTTTCACAAAGTACCTTTTCCTATTGCTTATCCTCATGTCAATCTCAAACAATTGTTTGCAGAAACGCAAGGTTTGCGAAAAGGGTATGGCATGGCGAAAGCTCTGCAACTCGCGGGTTTACCGCTAGAAGGAACTCATCACCGAGGCATAGATGATGCTAGAAATATTGCTAAATTGTTGCCTTATATTCTCGATCGAAAACAGTTGTCCTGATTTGCTATCCTACTAGAGTGAGAAAAATTATGGGGAGGTCGCCTAAATGGAATGGCACTGCAAAAACTAGGTAAAGCGGCTCTCAAAAGGACGATCGCGTTTGTTGAGTAGGGTAAAAAG
>NZ_JBARVX010000218.1:0-1780 GCF_049646505.1 Microcoleus sp. | reverse complement strand
CCGCACACATTCCCATGTGGCTGACACCGCTGGCACTGGTGTTAGTTGTCACCCCTCAACAAGTCGATTTGTTAAAGCTTTCTACTACTGTCAATAGCGACTCATTCCGCAAGCAGTTTGGGTGGAGCCCGCGCTATGCCAGCTACCGAGAAGGGTTGCAGCAAACGGTTGATACGTGGGGAGCGAGTGCTGGTTGAATTGTTTTGATTTGAGGCAATGTTTGCTTTTAACTTGAATAACTTGGACTTGGGCTTTTTGTATATACTCAAGTTCAAGTATTGTTCACTGAAAATCCTGTTAACAATGGGTGATAAAATAGCCGACAGGCTCAAAAACACTCGATCGACCTATGCCATCATCAGGAGTTCAATACTTAATTATCAATGCCCTGGAAACTCTCGACTTGCCGATCTGGAGAATATATGATGAAGAAAAGGGCTTTTGGTACATCGAAACCCCTAGTCGAGTTTTACCAAGGGCTGCTATACTACAAAGTGGCGAGATTGTTCGTATAGACGAGGTTGAAGACTATGACGAAACCGCATGATATCAGAAGACAACAAGACCGGAGATTAGGAGAATTAATGGCAATCGCACGTCAGCGATTCCTCGATGCAGGCGGCGATCCCCGACACCCGCCATCAGGTTTAAAAGGCGATGATTACATGACAGACGCAGAAAGAGAAGAAGCACTGACGATCGCCCGATCGCTCTTTAACGACGAATATATTAAAACCTATCTCGAAAACAAACGTCAAAACAATTTGCAACCCCAGATCAATTCGTAAGATGGGGGGCAGAAGATCGCCCTACACAGCTTAGGTGCTTAGGTTGCACTCAAGTTCAATAACAAGACAGTCAAGATTTGGCGGTGCGATTAAAAAGTGTAAAATTTACTCATGCACAATAAATCACGAAAGTAATGTGAATGGATGAAGAGGAGGGAGTCAAAGTTACGCTTGGTGGCATCAAAATAATCGGTAATCTTGTTAACATGAAAGATGAGATTATTGCTGATGCCATTCGACAACGTGGAGGCGGTCAAGGTCAGATTTCCGAACTCCGAACAGATTATTGTAATCTCACAGTTGGTGCATTAGCAAATCTCGCAACAGAGGGAGATGAAGAGGCAAGAAAAGCAATTAAAATGCTTAAACAAGCAAGGAAAAAGCGTGATAAATATGGAAACAGATGAATTTCCCATAGGACAAACTCTGACAGCAGTTTCCGTTCTTGAATACAAAGAAGATGGTAGCAATCTATTGTCTCTAGATAAAATTCAACTTGTTTTTCAAGATACAACCGTTACGCTGCTGCCAATTTCTGATACTGACGAGGTAGAGATATTAGTCGAAAATGCTACAGTTCCTGCTGTGGCAAATACTCCATTTTGGTGTGAGTCTTTTATTGATAAAAAGCTGATGACGGTGTGGGTATGCGACAACGACCAAGGCTATCAAGATCAAGTAATTTTTGCGTTTGAATATCTACATCCTAGCATAACTTTTGTTGCTGAATGTTCATCTCTTCTCGTTTTTCTATGCGAGCCAGTTTACCGCGTAAAATCTGTAACAGACTTGCAGTACAGTCAAGTATCTTGATACAGGGGTTAAATTCGTAAGGTGCGCCGAAACGCACCCTACACCGAATTAATCCGTAGTGCCGGTTTGCAGCGACTCTTCAGCAGCCTGCGTCCACTCAGAGTGGAAGAATTCACCGCGCGGTTTGTCGGTGCGCTCGTAGGTGTGAGCCCCAAAATAATCGCGCTGAGCCTGCGTCA
>NZ_JBARVX010000217.1:0-23235 GCF_049646505.1 Microcoleus sp. | reverse complement strand
AGATTTTATTTTAACCGCAGAGAGCGCAGAGAGCACAGAGTAAGAGAAGAATGAGGTTCGCAAATTGCTATAAGGAGAATGAAAAATGGTTTCTACTTTACCGAATTTAACTGAGAATGACCTGACAAAATTAGCTAGAGCAGCTTCAGAATTAGATTTAGAGCGATTACTTCCGGGGGTTAATTTAGTTACTCAGACTTCTAAATAACCCTATTCAAAACACCTCTCTTTCTCTGCGTACTCTGCGGCCTCTGCGGTGAAAAATTAAGATTTTATTTTAACCGCAGAGAGCGCAGAGAGCACAGAGTAAGAGAAGAATGAGGTTCGCAAATTGCTATAAGGAGAATGAAAAATGGTTTCTACTTTACCGAATTTAACTGATGTCGATTTATCTCAATTGCGGCTGGAGATTAGAAACTTGCAGCCTCAGTTAGTTGAATGGCGGCGGCGTTTGCACGAAAAGCCGGAGTTGAGTTTTGATGAAAATTTAACGGCCCAGTTTGTCTCGCAAAAGTTGCAAGAATGGGGGATAGATCATCAAACTAATATTGCTAAAACTGGTGTTGTCGCCACTATCGACAGCGGCAAACCGGGGCGGGTTTTGGCAATTCGGGCTGATATGGATGCTTTGCCGATTCAAGAGGAAAATGAGGTGGATTATCGATCGCAGCATGATGGTATTATGCACGCTTGCGGCCACGACGGCCATACTGCGATCGCCCTCGGTACAGTTTGTTATCTCGCCAAGCACAAACACAGCTTTTCGGGTAAGGTAAAATTTATCTTTCAGCCCGCCGAAGAAGGCCCGGGCGGCGCAAAACCGATGATTGAAGCGGGAGTTTTGCAAAATCCTGATGTTGATGCGATCGTCGGTTTGCATTTGTGGAACAATCTACAGTTAGGCACTGTAGGCGTTCGCAGCGGGGCGCTGATGGCTGCTGTCGAAGTTTTTGACTGCCGGATTTTTGGCAAGGGCGGGCACGGGGGAATGCCGCATCAGACAGTAGATGCGATCGTCGTTACAGCCCAAATAGTCAGCGCTTTGCAGGCAATTGTTGCGCGGAACATTGACCCGATCGACTCAGCCGTAGTAACAGTCGGCAAATTCCACGCAGGCGACACCCACAACGTCATCGCCGACACCGCCCAAATCGGCGGTACAGTGCGCTATTTCAATCCCACATATCAAGGTTATTTTGCTCAGCGAATCGAGCAAATAATTGCCGGAATTTGTCAGAGTCACGGCGCAAATTACCAACTCGATTATTGCCCGCTTTACCCGCCAGTTATCAACGATTCGAGCATGGCTGAATTGGTACGCAGCGTTGCCGAATCGGTTGTCGAAACTCCTGCAGGAATAGTGCCGGAATGTCAAACAATGGGCGGCGAGGATATGTCATTCTTTTTGCAAGAAGTCCCCGGTTGCTATTTCTTTTTGGGCGCGGCAAATCCCGAAAAAAACTTGGCTTACCCGCACCACCACCCGCGCTTTGATTTTGATGAAACTGCGTTGGGGATGGGTGTAGAAATGTTTGTGAGGTGCGTAGAAAATTTTTGTGTGATGTGAATCAGGCTTTCAGGGGCGGGCTAGAAGCCCACCCCACAAGAAAATTTAGTTTTTGTGGAATAAGCAAATTCATGTCTTGTGGAACAGGCAACTTGCCTGTTTTTGAGAATGGTACAACATCTCACATCTTGCACCATTCTCGATAAGCCTTTTATGGGCGGGCTAGAAGCCCACCCCACAAGAAAATTTAGTTTTTGTGGAATAAGCAAATTCATGTCTTGTGGAACAGGCATCTTGCCTGTTTTTCAGAATGGTACAACATCTCAGATATTACCGAGTTTGAAAGATATTCTGCACCATTTTTTTATCCACACTCGCGGCCGCCTTGTCCAATTCTGCAATCTCGCCGGAGTCTAATTCCCAGCCCAAAGCACCAATATTATCCTTCGCCTGTGCGGCAGATTTAGCGCCGGGAATGGGAATAGTTTCTTTGGAGATGCACCAGTTGATTGCTACCTGCGAAACAGTCTTGTTTCTAACAGCAGCTATTTCTCGCAAACATCCCAAAAGCGATCGCATTCCCGGCAATAACTGCTTGCAAGCCAAACCTCGAATACCTTTAGGAGTAGAGCCATTTTCTGAATATTTCCCCGTCAGCAACCCCAAGGCTAAAGGACTGTAAGCAATCAATTTTATCCCCAATTCATCGCAAACATCTTTCAAGCCGAGTTCTGTTACTGGATAGGTGGAAAGTAGGGAATATTGCACTTGTAAAGTAACAATTGGAATTTGGCGGGAGCTAAATCTTTGATGCACCCATTTCAGCCGTTTCGGCCCGTAATTAGACAAACCTACACCCTTAACCAATCCTTGCTCGTAAAGGTCGCCTAAACCGTCCAAAAGAGCCCCCTCTTGCCAAGGAGCGTAATTAGCTGTAGACCAGTGCATTTGCACTAAATCTACATTCTTTCCGAGCCGGGAAGCCGAGGCTTTACCAGCAGATATCATGGATTGTCGCGTCAGTCTCCAAGGATAAGCCGCGAGTTTTGTCGCAATACAAATATTGTCTTTATTTGCACCTTGATATTGTTGGGAAAACTGCCCCAAAAGCTGTTCGCTGCGTCCGTTTAATTTTCCTGTTCCGTAAGAGTCGCCGGTATCGAACAAGGTGACACCGCTGCTGACGCAAAGATTGAATGCGGCTTGCAATTCCTCGTCCATACTTTCATCGTAGCCCCAGAGCAATCTATTACCCCAGGCCCATGTGCCGCAGCCCATTTTTGGCAGGAAAATTTTTTGGTTAGTTTGCATTCTTATTGATGGTAGTTGTTGGTAATACGGATATTTTATAGGAACAAAACTAGATCCCCCCTAACCCCCCTTAAGAAGGGGGGGACTAGACCGTCCAAGTCCCTCTTAAGGTAAGGGTAACTCTATTCAAAGTCCCCCTTTTTTAAGGGGGATTTAGGGGGATCTAGACTTAAATACAAATCAGAAAGACAATTGGTTTTTGACTAATCACTCATGACTAATGACTAATGACTAATGACTCTTTTTGATGTGGTTGGTGAGGGGGAAGGCGGGCTGTTTTTTGTAGGTGGCTGGGGCTTAGCTTTGGGGTCTGGTTTGGGTGGCGGCGGCGGTGGGAAAGTTGCGGCGCGTCTGGGTATTTGTAGCGCTGTTCGGAATGCAGAAAACGGGAAGAAAGCACTAAATTTAGAAAGCCGATAGGCAATTGGTTCCGGCGCATCTTCCCACAAGCTTTCGTAGTAGAAGAAAGCTGCACCTAAGCCGTATTGTTGGACGGCGCGTACCTGGGATTGAATTTGCTGTATCGCTACTGGGCGATTTCTCAAACCTGTCATAATCCCAACTCCGGTGGGAATCTTTTGCTGTGCTTCTCGCATTTCTGGACGGCTAATTTTGTCCACAAATGATTCTAGATTGGGACGGTACACTTGCACGATTAGTTCGTCGGCAATATCGAAACGCACCCAATTCAGCCAATCTTGCAGGTGATGTTTGTAAGCAAATTCGTAGTAATTGGGAGAAATTGAGAAAATGGCACTCGGTTTTACTGCTTTTACTGCTTGATTTAGCTGCGACATAAAAGCGGTGATTTTATTGGCTCGCCATTTCACCCATGCTGGATCTTCAAAATCTTTGGGCGGTGCTTTTTTGGTTTCTTTGGTATACAAAGCAATGGTGTATTCATCGTAGCCAAATTCTGATGGCAAACTCATGTGGTCGTCAAATTGAATGCCGTCGGCGTTATATTGGGTGGTGATTTCTAGTACGAGTTCGGTAATGAATTCCTGCACTTCTGGATGAAATGGATTAAGCCAAACTACTTCGCCGCCTGCGCCGTTTGATGTTTGTGTGCCGTCCTGTTTTTGTGTCAGCCAATCGGGATTGTTTAATGCTAATTCTGAGGTGGGAGGTGTCATAAAACCAAACTCAAACCAAGGAATTACTAGCAGGCCTTGGCGGTGGGCTTGGGCAATTAAATCTGCGAGCATATCCTGTCCGTCTAACCCTCTGTAAACAAATGGTTGAATGTCTCTTTGTTGGGCGACTGGACTGGGATACATTGCATAGCCAGAGTTCCAGACTACGGGATAGATTGTGTTGAAATTTAACCGCTTTAATTTAGCGATCGCATCTCCTAGTTTCCGGCGATCTCTGAGGATGTCTTTGTCGTTTGTTGTCATCCAAACTCCGCGAATTTCTTGGCGGGGTTGTTGGGCGATCGCCGGAGTTAAGTTATTAACCAGCAATACTATAATGAATGATATCGCAAATAGCAGCGGGAAAATTGTTTTAATCGATCGCAGCCAACTGCGAGGAATCGTGCGTAATGTCATAGTTGTGAATGCTGAGTTAGCTATCAAACACACCCCTGCATAATTTGGTGATAAAATTAGATCGCTTTACAGTCTACAGCCATTTGCGCCACAAAGGCGATCGCAGCGGCTGTCAAATATAATTGCGATGCTGAGGGTAAGTGAGAGCTTTTTGTCAAAGTGCTGGACAATCATTAATTACGCGCCGCCAACTCTCCTCACCGGACAGTGCGTTCTGCGGGAGTGCGTGTGCTGTACAATATCGGTGGTGGAAAATCTCGATCGAACATATCTAATTTGTGAAACATTTAGTCTTAATTGGCGGCGGCCACAGTCATGCTATCGTATTAAAAATGTTCGGCATCAAACCGCTGCCGGGAGTGCGTTTGACTCTGATTAGCGATGTCTTGTACGCGCCTTATTCGGGGATGCTGCCGGGGCACGTTGCTGGGTTTTACGATTATGATGAATGTCACATCGATTTGCGATCGCTCGCGGAATTTGCCGGATGTCAAATATTGGTCGATCGGGCGATCGCCATCGACTTTAGCAAAAATTTAGTTATTTGTCAAACTCGCCCTCCAGTTAATTTTGACGTACTTTCTGTAGATATCGGCAGCACTCCCGCGACTCTATCGGTGCCGGGTGCCGCAGAATATGCCATTCCAGCTAAACCCGTACCGGAGTTTTTAGCTAGCTGGAATCAGTTAATTTCCGAAAGGCAAAACCATCCCCAAAAACCGCTGCGGATTGCCATTGTCGGCGGCGGTGCCGGTGGCGTAGAATTAGCATTGAATATGCAATCTCGTATGGCGAAGGAAGAAGGGTTCGGCAGCGGATTTTGTAACGGATGTAACGGATGGATTTTTAACAACACAACAGGAAAGTTTAAGCAGGAAGAGGGATTAGAAATTCACTTGTTTCACAGCGGGGCTGAATTGATGCCGGGACATAACTATAGAGTACGTCATCGCCTCAAAGAAATTCTGATTAGTCGTGGCATCAAAGTACATTTAATGGAAAAAGTCCGTGCCATAGAAAACCAAGAAATGATTGAAATAGCATCCAATGCCCAATTGCCAATGCCCAATGCCCAAATCTATTGTGAATCTGGTTTGAAAGTTGAGTGCGAGATCGTTTTTTGGGTGACACAAGCCTCCGCAGCCAATTGGATAAAAGAATCGGGTTTAGCCACCGACTCAAAAGGCTTTATGCAGGTCAACGATTGCCTGCAATCAGTCTCTCACCCCAACGTATTTGGGGCTGGAGACATCTGCGCGATGGTGAATTATCCCCGTCCCAAAGCAGGCGTGTTTGCCGTGCGTCAGGGCAAACCGCTGTTTGAAAATTTGCAGAATTTTTTACTGCAAAAACCGCTGAAACCGTTTGCACCGCAGTCACAATATTTAGCCTTAATTGGTACAGGGAATAAAAGGGCGATCGCCTCTCGCGGATCGTTCATGTGGGAATCGAGGCTGCTGTGGTGCTGGAAAGATTGGATCGATCGCCAATTCATGCAAAAATTCAGCAATCTGCCCAAAACCCGCAATACCAAATAGCAATACATTCAGCCATTCTCCCCTCTTTCTCAGCGCCCTCTGCGCCCTCTGCGGTTAACAAAAAAAGTCTTATTCAAAAACCCTTAAGCTTGCTATAGTAAGATCGGAAGCAAGAAAAACTAACTATGTCTAGAAAAATTGGATTTTGGCTGCTGTGGATTGCCTTCAGCACCTACGCCTTTGTATTCGCACCGCCAGACAGCCCAGAAACGATCGCACTAATTACAAATCTTGCCACAGGCAAAATAGCAGGCATCAACCCTTTAATTGTAGCTTTGTTCAACATCATGGGAGTCTGGCCGCTCATCTACAGTTGCGTCTTATTTGCTGACGGTAGAGGGCAGAAAATACCTGCATGGTTGTTTGCAACCTTATCATTTGGCGTGGGCGCATTTGCCTTGTTGCCTTATTTGGCACTGCGCGAACCTAATCCAGAATTTAACGGCACTAAAAATATATTTTTAAAAGTATTAGATTCCCGTTTTACTGGAATTTTTCTCGCATTAGGCGCTGCTGCGTTAGTTGCCTTTGGCTTGACAAAAGGCGATTGGTCTGATTTTATTGTGCAGTGGCAAACCAGCCGATTTATCCACGTAATGAGTTTAGATTTCTGTATGCTTTGTCTGCTATTTCCTGCCTTGTTAGCAGACGATATGGCGCGCCGAGGAATGCAGAATAACACAGCATTTTGGGCTGTAACATTAGTTCCTTTGTTTGGGCCCTTGGCTTATCTTTGCGCGCGCAAGTCGTTGCCAGAAAATGAGGTTAAAACTGTTACAAATTAGACAGAATTGTTGATTAGTAGCAGTTTATTCTAGGACTCAATCAAAAATAATCATACAAGAAACAGGCTTTCCGGCCTGTTCCACAAAATTTAGAAATAGGCTTTCCGGCCTGTTCCACAAAATGAAAAAATTTCCGATTATTGGTATCACAACATATAACCGCTGTCAAGCAGGGGAATATCGCTTAAATGGATCTTATATTGATGCAGTGCAAGCGGCTGGCGGCATCCCGATTTTACTGCCGCCCAATCAATTAAATCCGGCTAGTATTTTTGATGCGGTAGACGGTTTAATTTTTTCCGGCGGTGGAGATATCAATCCAGAACTTTATGGCGGTTTGTGCGATCGCACAGTTTACGCGATCGATGCAGAACGCGATAACTTTGAATTAAGCTTAGCCAAGCTAGCTTTGAAGGCGGACATACCTGTGTTGGGGATTTGTCGCGGAATGCAAATGCTGAACGTAGCCAGCGGTGGCAGTTTGGTGATTCACGTACCGGATGCTTACGGAGAGGATGTTCGTCACGGCACCGGAATTCCCCCGCGCGCGATCGAGCACAGCATTGAAATTGAGCCAACCAGTCGGCTAGCAAAAATTATGGGAAAAACTTCAACAACAGTTGTTTCCTGGCATCATCAAGCAGTGAGGAAGGTAACATCTGATTGGCGAATTGTAGCCGATGCACCTGACACTTTGGTAGAAGCAATGGAACACTGCTATCACCCTTGGATGATAGCAATTCAGTGGCATCCAGAAATGTCGCCGAAATGTGCGGTAAACTCTGGAATTTTTAAGGCTTTCGTAGAAGCAGCCGCTTCAAAATTCATGAGTTCTACCAAATCCGCTTCAAATGCAATTCATACATTTTGATAGTCACTTATTCTTGATAGTCAGTATCAATTTCAATATCCAGGGTATCTTCATCTATTCTGACATACAGAACATTCGGGCGACAGCAAACCTGACAATCTTCGATATAAGATTGCTCCATACCACCGCTGATATCAACAAAAGTTGTACTCGGTTCGCCGCAGAAAGCACAGTAATATTCAGCCGTTGTTTGCATTTTTTTCGCACTCTCTTTTTGTGACTTCGTGGCGGTAGCGAAACATATCTGTTAACCGCATTTCCACCCACCAACCTAACAGCAAATCGACAATCGGGCCGCCCGGAATCAAAAATGCGATCGCATCTGTCAATCGACTCTGGCCATTTTCTGTGGTAAACTCGTGTCGGTGAGTCCAACGCGCCATCGGCCCCTCAGTTTGTTCGTCAACAAATAAGCGATATTGTTCGCACTCAGTATGAGTCGCCACCCATTTTACCGGAATCGGCCCCAATAACAGCCGAAATTCTGATACAGCACCCACATCGAGTCCCCCTTCCCGGCGAATGATTTTCACCGGTTGCCAAGGCGGAGTCAAAAGTTGCAGAATATCCGGTCTTTCGTGAAAGTTCCAGACAGTTTCAACTGTGGCATCAATCAGCGACGAATATGTAAAATTGGGCATTTGTTGAATTGAGCTAAACAGTTATTTCCGATCGCGTTTCAGCATTGGCAGTATTATCTTCTGTATCAGCACAAACAGCAACAGTTAGTTTCAATCCCAAAGCATTCAGCCAAGTTCCCAGATTGTAAATCGCATCACTTCCTTGCTGCGACAGCAATTCATCCAGTTTTTTTAAGTGCAATTCATATTGTTCGGGAGTCATTTTTGGTTGACCGAGAGCTTCTGCTACATTGCTGAGTACAATTTTGAGCAGTTCCGCTTCGGGGTTTTCTTCTTCAAAAAAAGCCTCTAGATACATCGCAGAATCTATTGGGTTTTTTAGAGACTGTATTAGAAAGGGATGGTAAGGTAAACTTTTAGGCATTATCTTCACTCCTGTAATCAGTCCAGTATTTGATAGCTTGCTGTATGTCTCGGTCTTGAGTGCTTTTGTCCCCGCCTATTAAAAGCAGGATAATAGTTGTGCCGACTTGTCCGAAATAGATTCGGTATCCAGGGCCATAATCTATTTTTAATTCATAGACTCCTTGTCCAACAAATCGATAATCTCCGAGATTGCCGAGTTGAACTCTGTCTAATCTCAACCTAATTCTAGCTTTAGCTTTGCCATCTCGGAGAAAATTAAACCATTCCTCGAAAGGCACTTTGTTATCTGGCGTAGTATAACGCTGAATTTCTTTCGGTTGGACTTCGGGCATAATTATATTATAGTATGTCGCTCCTCATTTTATCGCTTGGCTAGACAGTTAATTGCGCTGGAATTTCAGCATTTACATTATTATCATCTGTATCAGTACAAACAGCAACAGTTAGTTTCAATCCCAAAGCATTCAGCCAAGTTCCCAGATTATAAATCGCATCACTTCCTTGCTGCGACAGCAATTCATCCAGTCTTTTTAAGTGCAATTCATATTGTTCGGGAGTCATTTTCGGTTGACCGAGAGCTTCTGCTACATCGCCCAGAGCTCGTTTCAGCAGTTCAGGTTCCGGCTCTTCCTCCTCTAATGTCGCCGTTATATAGGCTGCTGCTAGTTCGGGCTTTTTTCTGAGAGATTCAATCAAAAATGGATGATAAGGTAGGCTTTTAGGCATTGTCTTAACTCCTATAATCTGTCCAGTATTCTTTAGCTTGGCGGATATCTCTGTCTTGAGTGCTTTTATCGCCTCCGCAGATGAGCATCACAATTGTCATCCCTATTTGTCCAAAATAAATTCGGTAGCCAGGCCCATAATTTATTTTGAGTTCGCATACGTCTTCCCCCACGGAGCGATAGTCTCCTAAATTACCATCAGCAATTCGGTTAAGCTTAGAGATAATCTTGGCTTGAGCATTGATATCTCTCAGCGAATCAAACCACTGATCGAAAGGCACTTTGTTATCTGGCGTAGTATAACGCTGAATTTCTTTCGGTTGGACTTCGGGCATAATTATATTATAGTGCGTCACTCATCCCAGTATGCTTGCAATTAATTATACTCAAGAAATGCCACAGGGGAAAGATGGAAAAACTTAGCTAACTTTGGAATTTGAGTCGCCGTCAATTCCCGATTTCCATTCATCACCTCAGATACCCAAGACTCGGATTCAAAAATATCAACCAAATCTTTTTCTTGAATATTGTCTTCAACCATCAATGCTTTCAGTAGTGCGATACCTTTCAAGACTGGCATTGGCTCATGTTTTTGTTCGTAATCATAAACAAGAGTACCTAACACGTTTAAGTAATCCCGATCGTCCTGCGTGAGATTGCTCAGATTCACAATATAATCAATCCGATTTTGTGTAGCGATTAACTCAGCTTCACAAGTAATTGGACGCGGTGGAAAACTTGTAATTATCTCAATATAGTAGCTACTAGGAGTTTTTAAACCAGTCGTCATTTTTCCAGTTCTCCTTATTATATTCTGCATGATTTAAAACACAGCGGACAAAAACTATCTGGTATTCATAATCGATAAAAGCAATTAACCGATAGTTATTGCCACCAATATTAAATACCGTAAAGTTACCTACTAAGTCAGCCGAAGGAAATACTTTACGAATATCTACTAAACTTTGCCATTCAGCATCACAACTACGCTGATACCACAGCAACAGACTTGTTTCAGCATTGGGGTGTGTTTCCCAAAATTCTTTTAGTCGTTTTCGGCTAATGACACGCATGAGACTATTATAATCTAATTTACTAAACGGGACTTAGTGAGTTTTCAGATCCTCGATCTTGCTGTAGTGTTTTATGACTCATCGCCTCGGCCAAATGTTTTTTCAAAGTCGCTTCCGGTAGAGGCCCTTTTAAATGACTCCAAGGTAAAACCCGATCCAAATCCCACTCTTGAAAAACATAATAATCCATCTCCGGCAACTCTCCCCGCAACTCCTTAAAAGCCCGCCGGTAACTGCCCAAAGTATCACCGTAATGCCGGACTAATTCTAATAGCTTTGACAGCCTGCGATCGCCCTTCGACAACAAACCCTGAATCACTGACCAATTATAGCTTTCAGGTCTAAATTCTAAACCTAACTTCCGCAATTCTTTATCTAAAAACTTCAGCCTCTTCTGGGCATCTTTATTCACTCCAAACCACTGAAAAGGAGTGTGAGATTTCGGGACAAAAGTGCTGCATCCAAAAGTCAACCGCAAACCGGGAACCGCTTTTTTGATCGCCCGCATCATCGCCACCGTCTCCTCCAAATCCTCCATCTCTTCGCCTGGAATTCCCGCCATCCCGTAAAGTTTAATTCCCTTTAAACCGCCAGATTTAGCATTAATTGCGGCTTGGATAATTTCGTCATTGGTGAGTTTTTTATTAACAATTTTGCGGAGGCGATCGCTCCCGCTTTCCACCGCAATCGTCACAGATTTACTATCTCTGTTTGTCAAGATTTCTGCCAACCTAACTGTCACCGTATTCGTGCGTACCGAAGAAAGACTCAGCCGCACGCCGTCGTATTTCGGATGATTCAAATGTTCCAGCAACTGTTCAAATTCCGGGTGTTGAGTCACCGAAGCGCCCAACAAACCCAAACGATTAGTCACAGCTAAACCGCGATCGATCGCCGGAATTAGCGAAGCCTCCAAACTCGCAGTTCTAAACGGCAAAGTCAGATAACTTGCCAAACAAAAACGGCACATTTCTGGACAACTGCGAACCACTTCCACCATATAAATATTTTCCCAAGCCGCCTTTTCTGTCACCACAGTAGAAGCAGATAAAGTATTGCCGCGATACGTCTGTTTTTCAACCTCACTGGGAATTCCCGAACCGACAGGCTGAATCGATTTAATCCCCTCAGCCGCATCCAAATAAGTTACTTCGTACAAACTGGGGACGTAAACCCCCGGAACTTGGGCTAAATGCCGCAATTTAGTTTGTCTGTCGGCGGTACGAACTTCTTTGCAAGCATCAATAAAATTGTCAATGAGATGTTCGCCATCTCCCAATAAAATCACATCAAAGAAATCTGCAAAAGGTTCTGGATTCGCAGTGAAAACCGGGCCGCCGCCGAATACTATGGGATGGCTATCAGTGCGTTGAGATGCCCAGATTGGAACTTCTAGAGATTCCAGTAAATTGAGAATATTTACATAGTCGAGTTCCCAAGAAAGCGAAAATCCCAGTAATTCTGGATGTCGGGGAAGTTGTTCGCGGATATCAGTAAATAAACGGCTGACTTCAATATCCGATCGCACAGCCAAAGTAGCCCACACTATCTGATACCCCAGACTGGTGATGCCAACGGTGTACTCGTTGGGAAAAGCAAAAATAGTCGGAATAGCATCAGCATCGGGGGTTGCTGGGGCAAACAGCAGCCGTTCTTGGGCAAATAGGTTAGGAGTCATGGGCAAGTTTAACTTTAACAATAGGTTTGTTACTATCTTATTTTAAGTGATTTCCAAAGTTATTGTATGGTGTATAATTTATGAATAGACTTGCATTGCACTCAGTCCATTTCAATTATTGAATTTAAATCTGCGTTAATCTGTGTTAATCTGCCTTCAATCAGCGGTTTCCCGATCGAGCTTTTATGCAGATGAAGTATAAATCTTAACCACAAAGTAATAATCGACCAGCGCAGCCTAGGATTGATTAGCAGTTACATCTGTTACATCCGCCCTTACTAATTAGTTTCCGAACTTGGTGTTTCAAAGTTACTCTGAAATAGAATTACTCGCGTCTCGGTTTTTCGGCGGCGGTGGGCCGTGAAAAGTCGCAATCAGCAAACAGATAATCCCAGCATTAATAAACACATCTGCCAGATTAAACACCGGGAACCGAATTATCCGAAAATCCAGAAAATCTATAACGTGGCCCAAAACAAATCGATCGATCCCGTTACCCAGCGCGCCCCCCAAAATCAAACCGTAGCCAGCTTGTTCCCAGCGGTTAATTCGCGGCCCGAACCAAGCCAACACCATCAATCCCACACTCACTCCCAAAGACAGCCAGCGCAACCAACTCGCCCCGCCATTGCTAAACAAACTAAAAGCCGCACCAGTATTAACAACATAAGTGAAGTGAAATATCCCCGGTAACAGCGGCTGAGTCTGCGGAGGAATTGTCAAGTCAAAATTTTGCACTACCCAAAACTTGCTTAGGTGGTCTAAAACTAAACTGATAATAGCAGCAACCCAGAATAAGGGATTTCTTTTAAAACGCATGGATTGGGGAATAAAATATAGGGCATCGGATATTTATCAGCCGCAGCGAGATGATTCTCCCGTTGTGCAATGACAGTATAACCCAATATCGATTGAAGAATTGACACCACGGATAAATCGGGGGGCTTTGTACTCTAGCCACTTTCTGCCATAACATCCAATGACTAATGACTAATGACTGATGACTAATGACTAATCAATAAAACATCAAGCGGCGCAAAGTAAATGATAGCAATGCGATCGCACAAACCACCGCCAATTGTCCCGGCAGGGGATAAACCGAATAGGTCAGAATCTCATCGAATAAAGGTACTTTTTTGCCAGGAATCAGCAAGTAACTAAAAATTAGATAAATTAAGCCGATCGCGTGAACTGTAAATAAACCGCACAAACAGCTAAAAGCCATAGATTCCAGTCGCGAAGCCACCTTAAAAGCCACCCAGCCGCACACCCAAGCACCAGGCACAAAACCCAGCAAATACCCAAAACTCGCTTCTTTAAGATAGCCGATGCCGCCGCCTCGATCGAAAATCGGCCACAAAGTTAATCCTAATACCAAATAGGCAATTTGCGAGAGAGCAGCAGCATTTTTGCCGCCCATGCAGCCTACTAGCAACACGGCTCCAATTTGATAAGTAACACCTAAAGAGTAGGCCTGAAGTCCGCGATCGTCCCACAAGCCGATCGGCATTGTCACAGATGCAGGCAAAAAAGTCCCTCCTATCGTCAGGAGCAAACCAATAAAAGCCCAGATTAATTCAATAGGAGCAGGCATTATAGCAGATGTTGAAGGAAGAAGTCATTAGTCATTAGTCATTGGTCATTAGTCATTGGTCATTGGTCATTAGTCATTAGTCATTGGTCATTGGTCATCACGAAGAAGGAAGAAGGCAGGAGGCAGAAGTCAAGAGGAAGTTACAATCGACTGTTTATGTTTGTGCAATGCCAGAACGTCGTAACCGTCAGGGCGGTTGCTATATCGGTTCTCTAAAAAGTGAGGATAGCCCTATGCCCGGTTTGGCCTATGCCCGGTTTGGCCTATGCCCTATGCCGGATAGTACCTCATCTTTTTGAGACTCGGCTCTATATCAATACGGTTCACTTAACATATTTATGCCCCGGAGATCCCCCTAAATCCCCACCCCCCCCTACCCCCCCCAAGGGGGGAAAGAAGGGGAGTAGGGGTTGACTTTGAGGGGATTCTTGTTCCCCCCTTTTTAAGGGGTGTGCCAGGGAGATCGTCTTAAGTAAACCGTATTGGGCTATATATCAGCATTGATTCCGATGCAGGCTGGAGTGCCCGCAACTTTTAAGTTTTCAATACTAGCACTACTGTCAAAAGAACCACTATTGTAGGGTTTTCTGGTTCTCAAACCTGGATATTCCGATATTTTAATGGGGAATTTTTCGCAGCCGGACGATCGCACCCTTGTTTCCCCACTAATTTATCTGGCTATCTAAACAAATCACACTTGTCAAGCTCATCAATGAATTAAATTAATGTTAATTAATATTAAGTTGCGATCGAATGTAAAGATTCTTAACCTAACCTTTACTTTCGCGCGATATGCTGTTGCGGGACACCCCTATATCGATCGTAGATTTTGTATACCTATGCTTTTTCGTCTGAACCTGATTAATCCAAATCGTGTGACAACAGCAATTTCCGCTGCGGCGATCGCCCTCAGCTTAGCAGCTTGCGGCGGCAGCACAACCAGCAGCAGCCCCAGCCCCGGCGACACTGCAGCATCCCCCGTTGCAGCCACAGGCACAGCCGCAAACAACAAACTCACCCTATCCTCAGACGTAGCCATAACCGCAGCAGGCGCATCCTTCCCCGCCCCGCTATATCAGCGTTGGTTTCAAGACTTCAACAAAATTCACCCCCAAGTACAAATTAACTATCAATCAGTAGGCAGCGGCGCCGGAGTCGAACAATTTACCAAAGGCACAGTAGACTTTGGAGCCAGCGACACCGGCATGAAAGACGACGAAATCGCCAAAGTTCCAGCAGACAAAGGCGTGATTTTGCTACCCATGACAGCCGGCAGCATCGTCATCGGCTACAACCTGCCAGAAGTACCCGAACTCAAACTGCCCAGAGACGTTTACACAGAAATCTTTCTAGGTAAAATTACCAAGTGGAACGACCCCAAAATTGCAGCAGCCAATCCCGGTGTAACATTGCCAGATCAAAACATCACCGTCGTCCACCGTTCCGACGGTAGCGGCACCACCGCCATCTTCACCAAACACCTCAGCACCATCAGTCCCGACTGGAAAGCAGCAGTAGGCGAGGGCAAAACAGTACAGTGGCCCGTAGGCGTAGGCGCAAAAGGCAACGAAGGCGTCACAAGCCAACTCCTGCAAACAGCAGGCAGCGTCGGCTACATCGAATACGGCTACGCCAAAAACAACAACGTCAAATTTGCATCTTTGCAAAACAAAGCAGGCACATTTGTAGTACCTACAGACGATTCAGCTTCTCAAGCTCTAGCAACTACGCCCCTCCCGGAAAACCTGCGAGTATTTATCGAAGACCCCGAAGGCGCTCAATCCTATCCAATTGTCACCTACACTTGGATGCTCGTTCCCAAAAAAGTTGCAGATCCCAACAAAGCCAAAGTTATCGAGGCAATGGTGGAATACGGCTTAACCGAAGGTCAAAAAGTTAGTGCTGAATTGGGCTACGTTCCTCTGCCCCAAAGCGTCAGAGAAAAAGTTGCTTTGGCCGCCGACGGCATCAGCCCCGACTACAAGATTGAGATTGGCAAATAGTGACTGTTGACTGTTGACTGTTGACTGTTGTCAGAGGGAAAAAAGCCCTTCGGCATTGCGCGTGCGGGTAAAATCAGGAAGAACGAAGAGAGATATTTCTGTGGGGCGGGTTTTACCAGAAATATTTGTTAAAAAGTCAGGGGATTAATCAATCCGCCCCTCTTCTATGTAACAATCGGTGCATCTTTGTAGGGGCGGGTTTTACGAACAATAATTGCCTAAAATCAATAATCTCATAAACCCGCCCCCACCCAATGGTAACTCGCCATCTACCTCTGGCAAAATACAAGGGGTTGGTTTTACAAAAAATACTTGTTGAAAAGTTAGGGAAGGCATCTACCCGCCCCTATGTGATTTGATTTAGAGTCTTTGTTTCTACTTGCTTCCCGATTTTTCCGAAACAGACTATTTTCCGCTACTATATATTTGGTTTTTTTCTATGACTTCAGATAGTAACACCGCTCAACCAGAGAAACGTTCCCGCTCTCAAACAGAAAAATCCTTAGACCAAGGCTTTATCTGGCTGACTCGGATTTTGGGAATAGGAGTTGGCGCAATTTTGCTGGTAATCGCCATGACGGTTGCTTTCAGAGCTTTACCAGCGATTCAACAGTACGGTTTGGGCTTTCTGTTTAGCAGTGATTGGAATCCGGTTAAAGAAGAGTACGGTGCGCTGCCGATGATTTACGGGACGATCGTCAGTTCTGCGATCGCGCTCCTAATTGCAGTACCATTAGGAGTAGGGACTGCCATTTTTTTGAGCGAAGACTTTTTGCCGCTGCCAGTGCGTACAGCTTTAGTTTTCTTAGTAGAACTTTTAGCCGCCATTCCCAGCGTAGTCTACGGTTTGTGGGGAATTGCTGTATTGATCCCCATTATTACCAACATCGGAAAGTTTCTCAACGGTAACTTCGGATGGCTGCCAATTTTTAGCACAGCGCCAGTGGGGCCGGGAATGTTACCCGCCGGAGTAATTTTGGGGATTATGACTTTGCCCATTATTACTGCTATCTCCCGCGACTCTTTAGCAAGCCTCCCGCCCGAATTGCGACAAGCATCTCTGGGTTTGGGAGCTACTCGCTGGACAACAATCTTTAGAGTCCTCGTACCGGCCGCTTTTTCCGGCATTGTCGGCGGAATTATGCTAGGCCTCGGCCGCGCGATGGGAGAAACGATGGCCGCAACGCTGTTAATTGGCAATTCCAATCAGTTAAGTGCTTCTGTGCTAGCTCCTGCAAATACTATTGCTTCTCTGATGGCAAATCAATTTGCCGAAGCTTCAGGATTGCAAGTTGCGGCTCTGATGTACACCGGGCTAATTCTGTTTATTATGACGCTGATTGTCAATATTTTGGCAGAGTGGATTGTTTCTCAAGTAAGAGCGAAGTACAACTAGAAGTTTGGCACAATTTCCTACATAGTTTTAGTTTATGTCAAAGAGCGTCTCCGATGAGAATCCTTTTGGATCGAAAACTGGCAGTTTAAAGAAGGTTAAAAACAGCTCGCAAGCGCTGTTTAGTATGGCGATGACTGTACTGGCTGGCTCGGCTCTGGCGATAACTCTGCTGCCTTTGTTTGCAGTGCTTTCCTACGTGACCGTACAAGGCTTTAATCGCCTAAATTTAGACTTGTTCACCAAGCTGCCGCCCGCGCCCGGACTTTCGGGAGGCGGTATCGCCAATGCCATTCTCGGTACATTAATGACCGTAGGAATTGCTTCTCTAATTGCTGTTCCTTTTGGCGTGTTGGCCGCCGTTTATTTGTCGGAGTTCAGCAGCGGCAAAATCACTCGCTGGGTGCGCTTTGCTACTAATGTCCTCAGCGGCGTTCCTTCGATTATTGCCGGGGTATTTGCCTACGGTTTGTTTGTGGTAAATATGGGAAATTTTTCGGCAATTGCAGGGGGCGCGGCGCTGGCTGTGCTGATGTTGCCAACAATTGTCCGAACTACTGACGAAGCTCTACAAATTGTCCCGCAAGATATTAGATGGGCGTCGGTGGGTGTGGGTGCTTCTAATTATCAAACAGTGTTGCAGGTAGTTTTGCCTGCGGCAATTCCGGCGATTTTAACTGGTGTGACGCTGGCAGTTGCCCGCGCTGCTGGAGAAACTGCTCCTTTGATTTTCACGGCGCTAAATTCGCCTTTTTGGCCGGCAGGGTTTGACAAGCCAACTCCGTCGCTTTCGGTTTTGGTGTACAACTTTGCAACGGTTCCGTTTAAGGCACAGAAAGAGTTGGCTTGGGCTGCATCTTTAATTTTGGTGTTGATGGTTTTGCTGACGAGTATTCTGTCTCGTTGGGCTACTCGCCAAAAGGTTTATTAGTCATTAGTCATTAGTCATTAGTCATTGGTCATTAGTCATTGGTCATTAGTCATTGGCAGTTGGTTGTTGGTGGGAAAGTATTAGCTAATAACAACTAACAACTAACAACTAACAACTAACAACTGACAACTGACAAGATTCGCTGGTTCTGTAAAAATTAAGAGGATAGTTATTTGTATGATGATGGATTTGGACAAGCAGGCGGAAACTGTTTTACGGACTGAAAATATCAATATTTTTTACGGCGGTTTTCACGCGGTGAAAAATGTTTCGCTAGAAATTCCTAAAAATCGCATTACTGCTTTGATCGGGCCTTCTGGCTGCGGAAAAAGTACAATTCTCCGATGTTTTAACCGCCTCAACGATTTAGTTAACGGTTTTCGTTTAGAGGGTAGAATTCATTACCAAGGTCAAAATCTTTACGATCCTGATATTGATGCTGTGGAGGTGCGCCGCAGGATTGGGATGGTGTTTCAAAAGCCGAATCCTTTCCCGAAGTCGATTTATGACAATATTGCTTACGGTGCGAGGGTGAATAATTATAAGGGAGATATGGATGAGCTGGTGGAAAAGTCGCTCCAACAAGCTTATTTGTGGGATGAGGTTAAGGATAAGTTAAAGCAAAGCGGTTTTTCTCTTTCGGGCGGCCAGCAGCAGCGTTTGTGTATTGCTAGGGCGATCGCGATTAATCCTGATGTAGTATTGATGGATGAACCTTGCGCTTCTCTTGACCCGATTTCGACGATTAAGGTTGAGGAGTTGATGCGGGAACTCAAGGAGAAGTATACCATCGTAATTGTGACTCACAATATGCAGCAGGCTTCTCGGGTTTCTGACCTGACTGCTTTTTTCAATGCTAAACTTTCTGACGATGGGAAGCGGTTTGGCTATCTTGTTGAATGTGACAAAACTGAGGTGATTTTCCAAAGTCCGAAGGAAGAGTCTACTTTGGATTATGTCAGCGGCCGTTTTGGTTGATTTCTCGATAGGTTGAAATTTGTTTGCAGTTACATTCGGCGCGCTAAGGAATGAAAATTTAAGTTATTAAATTTTCATTCCTTAGTTTAAAAGTTCGATCGCCCGTTTGTTCAAATTCCGCACGCCTCTGCTTTAAAATCGCAGAATTGACAAACAAATCTTCGACGGTTTCAGGAAACAGAGAAGTCGGCGGCAGAGGTTGACAGATTTCCTGCAAGTCTGATTATACATCCATCGCGACCATTTCATCAAGGGCGGGACGCAAAGGCGGCGCGTCTAAAATGCGATCGAACCGATCAAGTAAATCTTCTAAATATTTAAGTTCTTCAGGACCGGCCGGTGCAAAGTAAGATTCCATTCCTTGTAAAATCGCATCATCCGCCTCATCTAAATCGCTGAAATCATCCTCAGTAATGCTGATTCCTTTCCTGCCACTGCGGTTGAATGCTAGCTGGTGCTAAAATCAATACAGGTTTGACTTTTTTGCTGACAAGCAATTAACGCAAAATCAACCCTGTTTCGATAGTTTTTGCCAATCGAACCTCATCCGCAATCAGGAAAAATTTCGGGAAATTTGCCGCAACTCTACGCAATATTTTAATCTGATGCGACCAAGGTTTAATGGGAATTGATTTCAAACAATAATCGAGACAGCTTGGATCTTGATGTAAGTTAATTAAAGCAGCAAATAATGCAAGTTCTTCATTAGACCTCTTGCCTCAGTCCTTTTAATCAAATTTTGGGACGATGCTCAAAGCCATCCCACAAGAAAAAAGATTTTTGTGGGATTGCTTTGAGCATCGTCCTAACTATTTTTGCAAGAAGTCTATTATTGGCGATCGGTTTTATTGGTTGTATTGCTTGTTTGTTAGTAGCTAACGGTTTGGGATTAACAGGTAAAGTGCGCGGATCTAATACCAAATCAGGGTTTGGGATATTCTCGATCGACCAGTCGGCCTTGGGGCCGACGAAAGTTTCTGTAGACGCGGTTTCAACCGCCGAGTCATTTTCTGTGCCGACAACCTCCGAGCACAGCCGCGTCGCCACAGATTGCCCAAATATTGTAACGAGTTGTAAAGTATAATTAAATCGAAGCGAACACAGAGGCCAAGTAGTATCAAATGCGAGTTGCGATCGCCGGAGCAGGCTTAGCAGGACTTTCCTGCGCTAAATATCTTACCGATGCGGGCCACACCCCCATCCTCCTAGAAAGTCGGGACGTACTCGGCGGCAAAGTAGCCGCTTGGAAAGATGCAGACGGCGACTGGTACGAAACCGGCCTCCACATATTTTTCGGTGCATACCCAAATATGCTCCAACTATTCAAAGAACTAGACATCGAAGACCGGCTGCAATGGAAAGAGCACTCGATGATTTTCAATCAGCCGGAAACACCCGGAACCTATTCGCGCTTTGACTTTCCGAATATTCCGGCTCCCTTCAACGGCCTTGTGGCTATCCTCAGAAACAACGATATGCTCACCTGGGCCGAAAAAATCAGTTTCGGCATCGGTTTGGTTCCGGCGATACTTCAGGGCCAGAAATACGTTGAAGAAATGGACAAATACTCCTTTTCCGAGTGGCTCAAAAAGCAAAACGTCCCCCCCAGAGTCGAAAAAGAAGTATTCATCGCCATGTCCAAGGCGCTGAATTTTATCGACCCCCACGAAATATCTGCAACCATTCTGCTGACAGCCCTCAACCGCTTCTTACAAGAGACAAAAGGCTCGAAAATGGCTTTTTTAGACGGTTCCCCTACGGAGAGGTTGTGCCAGCCGATGGTAGACTACATAACTGAGCGCGGTGGTGAAGTCCGGCTGAATGCACCCATCGGGGAATTTTTGCTGGAGGATGACAACACTGTGCGCGGGTTCCAGATTCGGGGCGTTAAAGGGGCAGATTCAGAAGTTCTGACGGCCGATATTTACGTTTCCGCGATGCCGGTTGACCCGCTGAAGCTGATGCTGCCGAAACCTTGGGGCGAAATGGATTATTTCAAAAAGCTTGAAGGTTTGGAGGGAGTACCCGTTATTAACGTACACTTGTGGTTCGATCGCAAATTAACAGATATCGACCATTTGCTGTTCTCGCGATCGCCCCTGCTGAGCGTTTACGCCGACATGAGCAACACCTGCCGCGAATATGCCAACCCAGACAAATCCATGCTGGAACTGGTACTCGCACCCGCCAAAGATTGGATCGGCAAATCTGACGAAGATATCGTCGCAGCCACAATGGTCGAGTTAGAAAAGCTCTTTCCCGACCAAATTCCAGAACCCGCCAAACTGCTCAAATATCACGTAGTCAAAACCCCCCGTTCCGTCTACAAAGCAACTCCGGGCCGCCAAGAGTGCCGTCCTTCGCAAACAACTCCGATTAGCAATTTCTATCTAACGGGGGATTATACAATGCAGCGTTATCTTGCGAGTATGGAAGGTGCTGTGCTTTCTGGTAAGCTGACAGCGCAGGCTATTTCAACTTCGGCCAATAAAAAATGAAAAATTAAGAATTTTTCATAAAGACTAGGATTTGCGCGCGGGCGACCATTACTTGGGTTTTTAATCAAAAAATTTGCTTAAAATCCTCAATTTCGGTTCAAAAACCCGGTTTTTTTATTCAAGCGCGTGACTCCTCAAGACTTAAAAAATCTCCCGTTGTCTCAACGGGGGAATGTCAGTTCTAATCTTTAAATTTCTTATTCTCGGATGCTGCAACTGTCAAAACTCCAGTGCATGAGAACTCTGGCCTCTTTGGATGAATCCTACGAACTGTGCCGCCAAGTCACAGCGAGTTATGCCAAAAATTTTTATTTAGGCACTCAACTCATGCCCGAAGCCAAGCGTCGGGCAATCTGGGCGATTTACGTCTGGTGCCGCCGCACCGACGAACTCGTAGACGGGCCTGGTTCTGAGGCCACAACCCCTGAAACCCTAAATTTGTGGGAAAAACGCCTAGAATCTGTGTTTGCGGGCCATCCTCACGACGATTACGACGTGGCTTTGGTGGATACGCTGTCTCGTTTCCCGATCGACATTCAACCGTTTCGAGAGATGATTGCGGGCCAGCAAATGGACTTGTACCGCAGCCGCTACGAAACTTTTGAAGAGCTCAATCTTTACTGTTATCGAGTAGCCGGTACCGTCGGGCTGATGTCGATGTCTGTAATGGGTGTGGACGAATCAAACTCGGCTGCTAACTGGAACTGGCACTGGGACAATCAAATTCCCAAAGAAGAGGCGATTGCTCTGGGTATAGCCAAGCAGTTGACTAACATTCTGCGCGATGTCGGAGAAGACGCCCGCCGCGGCCGCATTTACCTTCCGTTAGAAGACTTAGCCTTGTTTAACTATACCGAAGCAGATTTATTCAACGGTGTAATTGACAACCGCTGGCGGGAATTGATGAAGTTTCAAATTCAGCGAGCTCGCAAATTGTACGCCAGCGCCGAACCGGGAATCAAAGTTTTGAGTCCCGATATCCGCTGGACAGTGTGGGCTGCTACGATGCTGTACAGCCGAATCTTAAATGCGATCGAGCGCAATCAGTACGATGTATTTCAGAAGCGGGCTTACGTTCGCAATTCTCAGAAACTGCTGTGTCTCCCCGCCGCTTGGCTAAAGTCAAAGGCGCTTTAGCGAAAGGATCGCGCTTGATATCTTAGTCCCACTCTGCTGGGACTTTGTTTGTACAGCCCCGAACTTTATTCGGCGGGTTGAAATTTTGTTTTCAGTTATCTGTTTTCAATTGGGCGATCGTACTTTCGAGCAATTGCTTTTCCTGCTGGAGTTGGGCTTCTAAATTTTGAATTTGTTCCCGGCGGGCTTCAACTTCGATCGATCGGCGAGACAATTTTTGACTCTGCAAAGTAAGAGATTTGCGCCACTCTTCTGCTTTCTGGGATTCTTGCTGCAAAAAATCTGGTGTAATACCCGTTGTTAGATACTTCTCAACTAATTCTAGCACCCAGTTTGTAGCTGTTTGAATCTGCAAAACCAGGTTGTTTTCGCCAATATCCGCTAATACCAGCATCCCTTCATTTAAAACATTTTGGGAATTATTTGGCGGTAGCACCAACAGATTTTCTTCCAAAACTATCGCCCAAGTATCATCAGAATTTTGACAAGCCAGCAATTGCAGACATATATTTTCTGAAACTTCCTGTTTGTGTACTCCGGCTAAATATAACATCAGGGTAATTGGGAATTGGGAATTGGGAATTGGGAATTGGGAATTGGGAATTGGGAATTGGGAATTGGGAATTGGGAATTGGGAATTGGGAATTGGGAAT
>NZ_JBARVX010000216.1:0-7620 GCF_049646505.1 Microcoleus sp. | reverse complement strand
TTGTACTGAGGCGCGCCCGATGGCTGTGTCGTTGGCGAGTACGTCGATGCTGACAGAGGGCGAGTTGACTGTAACGGCTTTGGTGTCTGGGTTGGCGGTGGCTAGGATGTGGCTGTAAGTTTTGAGGGTGGTTTCGGTGAGGGCTAGTTGGGGCTTTTGCGTTGATGGGGGGATGTGTTGGGGGATGTCCCAGGTGCCACCGAGTGCGCTGTTACCTGTAGGTTGGGAGTTGGCGCTGATGTTTGCGCCTGTGAGTTGGTGGAGTTGAGTCAGGAATTGGCGGCCTGTTTCTCCGGCTGCTACGTTGCATCCGTATAAGATGATGCTGGCATTGGCTGTGAAGGCGTTTCGCCACTGTTGCAATTGGTGGCTGTAGTTTTCGATGTTGCTGCTGTTGAGTTCTGCTGTACCTAAGTAAATCTTGCCGGAACCGCCGTGGGTGATGATGTGGAGGGTTTCGATGCCTTGATGCTGAGCGAGGATTGCGGTAATTTGCTCTACGGCATCGGTTGAGTTTTCGAGGATGTAGGTTTGCGTACCAGGCTCGATACCTTGGAGTAGGAGTTTGGAGTCGGGTATTGTGGGGTCAAGGATGACGATGGAGTTTGGTTGGTTGCTTTAGCAACCAACCAAACTCGCGATATTTTTATTTAGGGAACGGTTAATTTTATGTAGAGTTTTCATGGTTTTTGATGTAGTTCGTAGTTTTTGAGTTGGTTGGGAGATGCCCCCGATTTAATTCTCGCCTGCGGTATTTCTACCTTGTGGTGGATGACACGCGCTCTTCTTGATGAGTAATACTTTACTAAGGCTCGATCGTACTTTCAGTGCTTGAGCTCACTCATTTACTAAATCTTTATATTTCGCTGGTTATTTTAAACAAATTATCAAAAGTAGAAGTCGGGGCGAGTTTGTGAGATGATTGATTTTAGGCAATTATTGTCGGTACAACCCGCCCGTTACAAGTTGTCAATCTTTTTCTTAGTTGCTATGCTGTAGACACTCTGTATATACATCCTTGAAAAAAGGGTGAAGTCCTGAGAGTGATATCGCTAACTAGAGGATTAGGCTATGGTTGGGACGATCGCCAAATGGGGAAACAGTCTTGCTGTGAGGATTCCACAGCATTTAGCTAAAGAGATTAACTTAGCTGAAGGTTCCCAAGTGCAGCTTGTGCTGATAGATGGTAGGCTGACGATTGAGCCGATCGCTCGCCGGCGTTATTCGCTTGAGGAGTTAGTTGAGGCGATTACCCCAGAGAATCTTCATACCGAGATTGATAGTGGAGTTGCTGTGGGGAATGAAGTTTGGTGACACCATCAAATCCCTACATTCCGAGTCGAGGTGATATCGTTTATTTAGACTTTGACCCAACGAAGGGACACGAACAAAAAGGACTTAGACCTGCTTTTGTACTGTCACCTCGTGCTTACAATCAGAAAAGCTCTTTAGCTTTATTTATGCCGATTACAAAGCAACAAAAAGGGTATCCTTTTGAAGTTCCCCTACCGACTGGATTGAAAGTTCAGGGAGTAATTCTTGCCGATCAAATCAAGTGTCTAGACTGGAAAATTCGCGGTGTTCGATTCGTTGAGTCTGTATCTGAAGATGTGATTGAGGAGGTGCAAATCAAAATTGAGCCATTGTTACTGTGAGTTTGGGTGGGGGCGGGTTTATGAGATTGTCGGTTTTAGGCAATTATTGTTGGTGAACCTGCCCCTACGTTTTGGATATATAATAGACATCTCCCAAAAAGGCTGTTAAGAACAGGCAAGATGCCTGTTCCACAATATAATTATGGGAGATGTCTATTATAAAGATTTTCTAGATTATATGAATAACGACACAAATTTCAATACTGTACACGAACACGAGATTTTTGGCGATCGCGATTTACCATCTTGGTTAACCCAACAACAAATCAGCCTCGCTTGCACTACTTATCAAACCAGCAGGTTAATGTTAATCGGTGCTGCACCAGAAACTAACAGAATTTCAGCTTTCTGGCGTATATTCGATCGCGCAATGGGACTTTTCTGCACCCCGGAACGCCTTTATCTAAGCTCAAAATATCAACTCTGGCAATTAGAAAATGTGCTGGCGGAGGGTGGACAACATCAAGGTTACGATCGCCTCTACATACCAAGAATCGGCTATACTACAGGAGATATCGACATTCACGATATCGCTGTCGATAAGAATAATCAAATCATTTTTATTAGCACTTTGTTTAATTGTATCGCTACTTTGAGCGATCGCCACAGTTGCAAACCTTTGTGGAAACCGAGTTTTATCTCACAGTATATAAATGAAGACCGCTGTCATCTCAACGGTTTGGCGATGGTGGATGGGGAGGCGAAATATGTCACGGCTTCGAGTCAGTCGGATGTGGTGGATGGCTGGCGCGATCGGCGAAAAAATGGCGGTATAGTTATTGATGTCGAATCTAATGATATTATTGTCACAGGATTGTCGATGCCGCACTCTCCTCGCTGGTATCGAGACAAGTTGTGGTTGCTGAATTCGGGGAGAGGGGAATTAGGATATGTGGATTTAGAGACGGGGAAATTTGAGGCGATCGCATTTTGTCCGGGATATGTCCGAGGATTGGCTTTTTGGGATAATTGGGCGATTGTTGGCTTGTCGAAACCGAGGGGCGGCGACAATACTTTTAGCGGTTTGGAATTGGATGATTTGTTGGTAGCTAAGGATGCTGAGCCTCGCTGTGGTATGATGGCGATTGATTTGACGACAGGGGCGATCGTTCATTGGTTGCGGTTTGAAGGAATTGTCACGGAACTGTATGATGTGCAGGTGATTCCGGGGGTGCAAAAGCCGATGGCTTTGGGTTTTCAAACTGATGAAATTGCTCAGTTAATTACCTTGGAATTGTAAACCGCTGATGCGGGCGGATGGACGCGGATGGACGCGGATTAGGATACAGTTTGTTTTGTCACTTCTACATAAATATGTTCTAACCGCACCGGATATCGCGCAATTGAATCAATAGAAATCCCGTCGAACCGCAAAATTATCTCTTTTAATTCTAAAGCTTCCGGCAGCCAAAAAGCTAAATCGCTGCCATAACGCCGGAGAATGAAATTGTATTTTTCTGCCCTAGCGATGACTTCAGCTTCTTGTTGGGTTTTGACAACAATAATCTCCTCAGCCGGAATCAGTTTTTGCAACTCCTCCAAACTGCCTTCTGCGACAATACTGCCATTTTTCAAAATTCCAATTTTTTGACACAGACGCTCAGCTTCATCCAACAAGTGTGTTGTCAGCAAAATAGTAATTCCCTGGGATTGCAACTGCTGAATTAACTCCCAAATTTCGTAGCGCGCCTCAATATCCAAACCTGTTGTCGGTTCGTCTAAAATTACTAATTTGGGTTGGTGCACCAATGCTACGGCAATATTCAAGCGGCGCTGCATTCCCCCGCTCAAAGTTTCCACGGGACTTTTGGCTCTATCTGTCAAATTTACGGCTTTCAAACATTGTTCTACTTGATAGCGTCTCTGCTTCCGTTCCGTACCATAAATTTGAGCAAAAAAGTTGAGGTTTTCTTCGCAGCTAAGGCTTTTGTAAAGCAAGTTTTCTTGTGGCGCTACGCCGATTAACTGTTTAGTAGCTTCGGAAACTGGTTCGCCGTTGATGGAAATTTTGCCGCTGTCAGCGTTTAGCAGATTGCATAAAATATTGATAGTTGTAGTTTTGCCGGCACCGTTTGGGCCGAGCAATCCGTAGATTTCTCCGGCTTGTATGTGGAGTGTCAAATCTCGCAGCACTGAGCGTTCGCCGTAGGATTTATTGAGTTTTTCTATTTGCAGCACTGCTTGAATTCTCCGGTTTTTTTTGTATAGTATGAGTTGGATACTTGGCGATTTTTTTGGGATTTTTTTTAACCGCAGAGGGCGCAGAGGGCGCAGAGGAGGAGAAGAGCGTGAGGGTTTTACAGTCTTCTTTCTACTGTCAACATTCTGCGGTAAGAAAGCCATCCGCCTGCTATCATGGCTAGAGAAAATATGAATAAAAACCAGAAGTGTTGGGAGATTTCATCAAAGTTTTTGCCGTTTGCCCAAACTTGGATTAGTGCTTCGTTCATGTGATAAATTGGATTGTACTGGGCGATGTCGAGCAGGGTTTTGGGAAACAGCGAAGTTGGCAAAAATGCGCCTCCTAATATTAATAAGGGAACGCCGAAAGCTGCTACTAGGGAGTTGACATCTTCTGTGCGCCGCGCGAATTGGGTGCCGAGAATGAAGCCGACTCCGACATAAGATATAATGCTGAGCAGAATTATCGCAATTCCTAATAAAATAGAGCCTTGGAATTGTGCTCCTAAAAAACTGGCGATGGTGTATACTATAATTACTTGACCGATGCCGATCGCACTGTGAGCTAGGAAAATTCCTAAAAAGTAGGAAGTGCCGCTCAGGGGGGAAATAAATAATCGTTTGAGTGTGTGCTGTTCTCGCTCTGACACTACCGTTGCTACGCTGCCGCCGAGACAGCTAAAAAATAAGGCGGCTCCGACTAAGCTTGCAGGTGCGGCTGTTTCAAAGGCTTTTGCTGTTGTCAGTTGCGCGCGTTCTGCTAAAATTAAGGCGTTAATTACCAAGATTGAAATCGGAAAAATTGCCCAAAAAATTAAACTGCGTCTTCGCCTTCCCAATTCTCTTAAAATTCTCTGCGCTACAGCGAGGGTTTCGTGCCAGTATTTCATCTTAAGTTTGTTAGCATTGTGATTGTGGAAAATCAAAAATTTAAGGTTAATAGCCTATGATACAGTCATTAGATAAGCTTGTCAAATAATATTAATTCCGGTTGTACCGTCAGGTGATGTTGACTGTTGACTGTTGACTGTTGACTGTTGACGGTTTAAACAATACCGATGCAGCCTGAAACGATATAACAGTACAAAATATATAGGATTCAATTAATATCAACGGATTGCTGAAAAAAGGGAGAAAGCAACGGAGGAAACGGGTAAAATCAACTGGATTGGATGATGAAATTACCCTCACGAGTCTTCTCTTGATATAACGATTGAAAACACAGCTATTTAGGACACGGCAATGCTGTTGCTATTTCCTGCCCTAAAATCATTAATTATTAGACCTCTTGCAAAAGTCCTTTTAGTCAAATTTTGGGACGGGCTAGAAGCCCATCCCACAAGAAAAAAGATTTTTGTGGGATGGCTTCTAGCCGGTCCTAACTATTTTTGCAAGAAGTCTATTGTTACTGAATCGTAAAGTTCGTACCTCTGTAGCATCCTTGAAAGGAAGTTAAACTTGTGCGGTTGTTTTGTTCCAATTTAGTTACGAGGGAAGATGTATTTCTACTTTCAGCGGTGGCACCCCACTTGTAGGTAAAGTCGCCGAGAGACTCTCCGGTTTTTTCGTAGGTGTGCTCTTCAATTGGAATTCCTGAAACGCCGGAAAAGGTTTGGTTGTGGTATCCGTTGATAATGATTTTTTCGATAACTGCGCCCGGTTCTGCGGTAATGTTCCACTGCACTGGTTCGTAGGCTGAAAGTGCGAGAATTATTGGCTTGTTTCGGGGCTCTACTTTAATTTCGATCCTCTTCGAGGGCTTCGCTAACGCACTTTTAGATAAATTTCGGTTCTTGTGGTCGGCATTAGCTTCGTAAACGCCGATTAAGTGAAGTTCTTTATTTTTGCTTGAGGAACCGACATAAGCGGAAAAATCGTCGGAACCGCCAATCCCGCAGTTGGCGCCAGAACTAATTGGAGAAGTAAAAGCTGTTTTTTCGGCGGCTAGTTTCTGCTGCACCGCCGGCGCTACCCACAATCCGGTTCCGATTCCTAAAGCACCTATTAAAGCGGCGGCGATTCCGAAAGGAACGGCATTTGTTAAGTGGCGAACAAATGGTTTTGCTGTTAGTTGAGAGAGTGTTTGCTGCCAATTTTGACTGGTTTGCCGATCGCCCTTGCCGCCGTCCAGACAGGCTAACAAAGCTAAACTTTCGGACTGTTCGAGCAGACTTTGTACTGCTTTGGCTTCGCCGGCGTAGAGATTTCTAGTTTCTCTGTCTAAAAGCAGCCAGTAGCGATCGCCCTCGCTGAAGTTGTATTCTCGTACAGCAGGCTGAACTAAATCGTGCTGCAAAAACACCAGCCAAGCCATATTATTGCCAGTGCCGAGTTTTTTGCCGTCGCTGCAAATAATTTGGTCTATTTGCGGTTCCCACCCCCAAGCTACCCAGCGGCTGTCTCCTCGATAGCCGAGGGATTTTTCTAGTTGCTGGTGAGCGGTTATTTCTAGTCGTCGAACTAAGTTTGACACTATTTTGCCTCCTGAAGTGCGATCGGGTCTAGAGGAGTTTTGCGGGAATCTAACACAAATATTTTGCTCATCGAGAGCCTCCGAGTAATCTGGTTAATTTTGTTTCGCGATTGACTGGTTTCCCTGTTTTGAAAAAATGCTTTGCTGATAGCGCCTACAAGTTCTTAGCTTAACTTTTATTTCGCTGCTCTGCTACAGAATATCGCGATCGTACCTGACATCAATATTACACAGACAAATAAATATGTTGGGTTTCTCCAAAGCAAACTATCGCCCAAAAAAGAACACATTTCAGAGAAACCCGGTTTCTGTGGAACTGTTTCACCCTTGGCTGATTAACGGGGGCCGTCAATCGCATCTCTAGTCGGTGCAACACCTCCAGGGCCAAAGGAACTCGGCGGCACTCTCGGAAGATTGAGATTGCGATTGGGAACCAAATCGCCGTTGCTGTCGCCAGCATTTCCACCTGTGGGAGACAGAGGGCTATTCGGAGTCAGATTCGGCGAAGTTCCCGGATTGATATTGTTGGGAGCGGTATTCGGCGAAGTTCCCGGATTGAGATTGTTGGGATTGTTGGGATTTGCAGTCCCAGCAGGGGTAGTTATCGGAGCGCCGGCAGCATCTCTGGTGATGCTGTTGGGGTTGGGGGCGGCCGCCGGATTGCCTGCATTGGGGTTATTTGCGGGAGCATTGGCGGGGTTGCCGGCAGCCGGATTAGTGTTTTGGGGAGCGACGTTAGCGCCGCACAAGCTCACTAAATCAAAAGTTGTGCCGCTTGGGGTTTCGATGAAGCAAACCGGCACGTTTACTCGCGGGTTTGAGGCTCTGGGAAAATCGGCTGCTCCCAGCATCGGACCGCTAAAGGCAGCTTCAGCCATTACCGGGGTCAAAGCAGCCGATAGAGCGACTGTTATTGGCAATAATTTCATCAGTGTTTCCTCAAATTTTGCATTTTATTTGCTCCAGTATTGCCGATCGACTGCAAAATGTCCTGAGTCTAAAAGCCGATTTTTTCGATCGTACCTTCTTAGCGAGCTAATCCTGGCTGCAACATTTGGCGCGCGCAGAAAAATGATTCGGCGGTTGAAACCGCGTCTACAGAAACAAAGTCGGCGCAGGCCGACTGGTTGATCAAGATGATCCGGCGGTTGAAACCGCGTCTATACTGGTTGATCAAGATGATCCGGCGGTTGAAACCGCGTCTACAGAAACAAAGTCGGCCTGCGCCGACTGGTTGATCAAGTAACATACCCCCTTGATGATTCGGCGGTTGAAACCGCGTCTACAGAAACAAAGTCGGCCTGCGCCGAC
>NZ_JBARVX010000215.1:0-4488 GCF_049646505.1 Microcoleus sp. | reverse complement strand
ATTGTCAACCCCAATCCAGTGCCTTTTCCGACACATTTCGTCGTAAACAAATGGTCGAATATATGCTTTTTGACTTCCTCTTTCATGCCGGTGCCGTTATCAGCAATTTTAATTTGAATCTGCCCTTCCCCCAGTACCTCAGTGCAAATAGTGATGCGGTTGGGATAGGCGGCAATGTCGCTAAAACTGCGCCCTAGATTTGATTCTTCTAAGGCATCGATCGCATTTGCAAGCAGGTTCATGAAAACTTGATTTAATTGACCGGGGAAACATTGGATTTTAGGGAGACTGCCGTATTTAGTTATCACTTCGATCTGCGGGCGGAATTCGTTGGCTTTGAGGCGGTGTTTCAAAATTAAAATAGCGCTATTAATGCCATCGTGAACATTAAAAGGAACTTTGTAGTCTTTGTCTCCTCTGGAAAAAGTGCGGAGGCTGGTACTGATGCTGGAAATGCGATCGCACCCGACTTGCATTGAATCGATCATCTTCGGCAAATCTTCCAAAATATAATCGATCTCTATCTCTTCGGCATGATTGGCAATCTCCCATTTCGGTGCATCGGAGCGATACAATTCTAAGTGTTCTACAATATCTGCCAAACTCCTTTTAGCTTCGGTTAAATTGCCCGAAATAAACCCAATCGGATTGTTGATTTCGTGGGCGACTCCGGCGACTAAATTGCCCAAAGCCGACATTTTCTCGCTTTGCACTATTTGCAGTTGCGCTTGCTGTAAATCTTTCAAAGTTTGTTCTAGCTGTTGATTTTGCTGTTGCAAAAGTTCATGTGCTTGCTTGCGATCGGTGGCATCAACACCCAAACCAATAATCCCGACAGTCTCGCCTTCGGAATTTTTTAACTGCACTTTCGTGACTTCTAAATAATGTTGTTTGCCGTCAGCCAATGTAAGAGTTTCGCTAGAGTAATGCGGCGAATCTTGGGCAAGGCAAGCGGCATCTGAAACCAGACAGTTCGCTGCATTTTCCCCCAGTATATCTTTGTAATGCTCGACAGCTAGAAAAGCGCTCAGAGGCGCGCCCACATCTTGACAAAAAGTATTGTTAAAAAAATGTACTTTCCCCTTGGGATTCACCATCCAAATCCAAATTGGAGCGACATCCAGAATCGCTTGGAGCATTTGTTTCTGCTCGGCAAGCTGAGCTTCGGTGCGGCTGAATTTTGTTAGCAATCGCTCTAATTGTTGGCTGTAATCCTGAGATTTCTTGTAGAGCACGGCCTTGGAAAAACTGATGGCGGCTTGGGAACACAGGAGATTGAGAAATTGCAAGCGATCGCGGGTAAAAACTCCTGCATTTAACCGATTTTCTAGATACAAAATGCCGACTAAGTTACCTCGATCGAGAATCGGCCAACACAACAGGCTCTGCGGTTGGTATTTAAGGATGTAGGAGTCGGAATCGCGATCGCAATTTTCAGCGATGTTCCGCACAATCACGGGTTTCAAGAAGTTTTTAACGCAGTCAACAATTTTCAGGGGCAGGATCTCGCTGTTTTCATCGAGTGCTGCGGATGTTAAGCCGATCGCCCTTTCGAGGCCCAAATTGTCGATCGCGCTTGCAGCAGCGACTTCCCATTTACTGCCGTTTGGTAACACCAGCACTGCTTTGTCAGCTCCTGTCTTGCTCGCCGCCAGTTGCATAAGTTTTACAATCAGCCGATCGAGTTCTAATTCACTAGAAAGCGCTTGACAAGCTTTTAGCAGAGTTGAAAAAACTCCAAAATCCGAGATGTGACGCGACACAGATGAATAAATAGATGGATGCAGCGAGTAATTTTTGCTAGCAATTTTTGCGAAGGTTGCTAAGGGATTTGCACCTAGTGCTGCTGGCTGCAAACTCGGCAATAACAATTGAGGATAGCATTTTTCTAAGTCATCAATTTTGGCTCTATCTCCGCAGCGAGCGTAGCAATTGCAGGCATCTATCATGTAGACTCTGGCAATTTTTTCTCTGCCCCACGACAGGTAAAACTTAGCAGCCAGCTCGCAGGCGAGAGCTTCTTCATTCAAATATTCATTAGCTTTAGCTCCGGCAATAGCTCGATCGTACAATTCCATTGCTTCTGCTTTCTGCCCCAAAACGCCCCGCCATTCTGCCTCAACCAGCTCGACTTTGTGCTGGTAATCGATGGGGGAAAGCTGCGCTAATTCTTTGAGTTTTTTCTGACTCGTCTCAACGCGATTCAGGATTTGTTGGCGCTCCGTCGGTGCGGCACCGGCATAGATTGCTAACTGTGCCAGCGCATCGTAAAAGTCGTGCATCATTGTTACTAGCATCAAAACAAAATTTCCCAAATAAAGTTTGCCTGCATCCCCCTGTCGCTCTGCTTCGGATTGCGGCGGCAATATATCGCGAATCCGTCGCCTTTTTTGGATCGATTTTATACAACAAATTTATCTGGCTAGTAACAGTCAAGATAAACTCCCATATTGGGATGTTTGATATATTAGTAACTTACTCGGCTTTGTTCGAGTTCGTCGAGAATGTCTGTGCGCTTAAAGACTATTTCTAGCGATGCAAGTAGATGCAATTAACTGCACTGATACAAATCAGTCGTATTCTGTCAGCCGCCACGCTTGACCTAACGGCAGGCCCAAGGTTTTATACTTCAGGCAAGAATTTTGCCGGTAATATTGAGATATTCGACCGTAGCGCGCCGGTTGCCAAACTAGCAAGAGCTTGCTGCTGCCCGGTTGCAGGTGTTTTTCTGGCGCAGCCCCAACAGCAGCCGATCGAGAATCGGCGTACAATTGCGCGATCGGGCGATATCCCGGCATTACTGTCAAATTTACTACATCTACTGTTGCATTCATTTCCACTGACCTCAATCCAGACACTAACTTGAGAACAGTTAGTGTAACTATCTTAGGGCATAAACAGCATAATTTGATAGTTGCCGATCGCAAATTATAGTGATCTGCCAAACAACATTTTATACTTAGGCGATCGAATTTAGAGTCTTTTACTTACGTGTAAATTGCTGCGGTTAATCTCAAATGCGGTTAAATTAATGCCAAATCCAGTAGGATTACTGAAGTATAGTGTCTTAAAGAATACAGCTTATAATTAAGTAATTTAATATAGCTCGATCGTGAAACCAGTAAAATGGCTCCTGCAAAAAGATACAGCGTATCCCAGGTTTATATGAGGCGTACATCATAAACCTGGAACACGCTGTATATTGCTGGTTATTTGCGAGCAGCGAAGCAATCGCCAAAAAATAATATTGCTTCGTTTCTCAACGTTATTTGAAATTAGTCGATCGCATCTGCTGCTCTTTCTGCTGCTCGTTGAGTTCTGTCAATATCTCGATCGACTTTCGCGCGAACCTTGTCCGAAGCATCTTCAGCGCTGTATCTTACATTTCGCGCTGCATCTTTGACATTTTCCTTGCCTTGGCTGACATTATATTTCAGCGACTCAGTACCCTCTGCTGCTCTTTCTTTCGCTCCCTCGGTAGCTTCTTTAACAATGTCTTTTGCTCCCTTCAAACCTTCGCGAGTGTTTTCTTTAAGGTTAGCAAAGCCTTCTTTGGTTTTGTCGCCAAAGTCATCAGCTTTGCGCTGAGCATTGCGAGCATTGTCATTCACCTTGTCGCCAATTTGGTCGAGTTTGTCGGACGCATCATCCCTTACCCGCCGCACATTTTCGCCCACGTCGCTGCTAGATTTAGTGTCGATGCGGCGCTGGGCTTGATCTTTAAGAAGCTGAGCTTTTGCTTCTGCTGCTGTAACAGTTTTGTTTCTGGGATCTTCATCGCCGTATTGATTCTGGCCGCCTTTGTATACAGAATTTACAGCCTCAGAAGGCACTTCTTCTCTAATTTGGTCGGAAGTTTTTCCTGTCATCGCATCAGCGCGACTGCAAGCAGTGCTCACTAATACTAAAATGCCGGCTAGAAACACTGTTAAAATTTGTACAGCTCGAATTTTTTTCAGAAATGCAGTTAGTCTGTTCATAAAAATGATCCTTTCTATTGTGATCTGCTCAAAGGCATGGTGATTTTGTAAATGGCTAGCATTACAAAGCTAGGCACTCAAACACTTTTTTAAGTATAGGAATAGAAACAGGAGCTTTTCATCTATCTCAAGTTAGATTCCTCAAGTTGTAGGAGAATTCATTAGTCATTAGTCATTAGTCATCAGTCATTAGTCATCAGTCATTAGTCATCAGTCATTAGTCATCAGTCATCAGTCATGTTTTGCTGTCGCCTCCGAGCTTTCGGTACAACGTCAACACTCAACAGTCAACAGTCAACACTCAACAGTCAACAGTCAACAGTCATCAGTCATGTTTTGCTGTCGCCTCCGAGCTTTCGGTACAACGTCAACAGTCAACACTCAACAGTCAACAGTCAACACTCAACAGTCAACAGTCAACAGTCATCAGTCATCAGTCATTAGTCATCAGTCATCAGTCATGTTTTGCTGTCGCCTCCGAGCTTTCGGTACAACGTCAACAGTCAAC
>NZ_JBARVX010000214.1:0-19749 GCF_049646505.1 Microcoleus sp. | reverse complement strand
AGTGGGCGGCTGGGAAGTCATGACGGCGAGTTCTGGCCGCGAGGGCGTGGCTAAGGCTCTTGCCGAACAGCCTGATGCTATTCTTTTGGACGTGATGATGCCGGATCAAGACGGGCCTACTACTTTTCAACAGTTACAAGCTAATCGTGCTACGCAGCACATTCCGGTAATTTTATTGACGGCTAAGGCTCTTGCTAGCGACAGGCGGATGTTTGCGGATTTGGGGGTGGTGAGCGTGATTCCTAAGCCTTTTGAACCGATGTTTTTGGCGGCTATGGTGGCTCAAGCTTTGGGTTGGGATCTAGAATAGCTCGATCGCCCGCATTGAATTTGTAACTTTCAAAACACATTGCTCCTGCTGGCTGCTCGGAAAAATAAAAACTGGCAGGAGTATTTTGCTTTTTGTAACAATTTGCTCATCTTCATAAGTTCTTCAGTTTTTCGTTTTAATTTAAACACATAGTCGGGGATCGATCCTGACTGTTGGCAGACACCTTTGGAGAAGACGACTATGCCCTCAGCTTACATTTTGCTACTGATAGTTTCTCTGGCGGCAGTCTGGATTTACTGGCAAAACTCTCAAGATATTTTTGTGCTTGTGGCTTTGGCCGGACTGGGTTGTTTTATTTGGGGTTTTTATTTGGCCCCTTGGATGGTTCAGCTTGTGATTGTGGTGTTGCTGCTGGGGCTTCAAAAGTGGTACTTGGGAAACACTCAAAGTTGTGAGTGAAATTTTTTGTTGTTGTGTATGAATTTAATATCAGCCTGCACTCGTCAATCTCTGCAATCAATTAGTTATCGCTCGGTATCTTAAAAAAGGTTTAAAATATCATGAATAGTTGCCCTTGTTGTTCCTCTACACTGCTCCGCCACGCTCGCCACAATCGCGTTTACTGGTTTTGCTCTCACTGCTGGCAAGAAATGCCGGATCTGTCGGAGATGATTTTAAATAACAGTCTGCGGACTCACAAGCGGGACGGTTTGGTGAAGCTTCCTGCTTTGACTCCTAAATCGAGGATGTTGGATTCGGTAGGAATTGCTTAGTGACGATAAATATTCAGACGAAAAAAAATTTTGATAGTACCATCGGTTTTAATTTTTAATCAAAAATGCAAAATCCCCTTCGTTATCAATGAAGGGGACTTATTAGCGGGCGGGCGATCGCACTTGTAAAGGGGGTCGATCGCCACAAATTACAGCTATTTTATGGAGTTAAGCTGATTACATCAAACCGATTTGAGAGAGAATGCCTTGACCGGTGAGGAGTTCGGTAGCTAAGCCGATCACAAAACCCAGCATTGCCAAACGACCGTTCCAGGTTTCAGCGAACTCAGTGAAGCCTACTTTTGCGTTTTTGTTTTCCACGATCGGATACCTCGTTTAATTTCAACCTTATGTAACTAAACTTAACACAACAGTAAAAACATTGCAACATATTTTTACATTTAGTTTTCAAATGCCGGAGATAAGCGGGATGGGCCCACGGGGAGAGGGGTTTGTGGGCGATCGCACTTGTCGGGCGAGAAACCGGGTTTCTTGCGTGATTTCTCGTGACTCATCGCCAACACTCCTAGAAACCCGGTTTCTGAGGTGAGGGCGCGTAACTGGCGGTATCAGGTGGGCGAAAATCTTGGTGACATCATATATAAGGATGTCAGAAAAATAATTTTTAGTTAATACTTGACATCCCATAATTAAAACGCCATACTAAAAGCACAGCTAAAACAAAATATCGCATTCAAAATTAAGGAATGTTGATTGAGTCGTCTTAGCTACAGGGTTTATAGAACTCAAACGAGTTTCTAGCACCCCGTTGAGCGGAAAAAACGTCTAATGTCGTTTTAACAAGTTTGATACAAGCTTGACAAAATCGAAACATCATTGAGTTAGATTTCCCTTCAACGGTGTGCTACTAAACTCCTTTGAGTTCTGTAAGCCCTGTAGCTAAGACGCTAATCAAATCCCAACAAAATTACAGTGTTTTGTGGTAACAGATTGTCCTGTGCCGAGATGTTCATTTTTGAGCAAATCCACAAGCAACGTTCCATTAATGCTAGATGCGCGATACGTCGAGGCTGTCCAGTCAACCTCTTTGTAGGACACAATCAAATGACGGACAATCATCGAACCGCAGGCAGATCGACCGACCAACAGCAAGCTTTAGTTTCCATTTATTGGGATTATCAGAACATCCCAGATATAAAGCAAGCCAACAACTTATTGCTTTTTGCGAACTCATTGGGATATGTAGTTACCAAAAAGGTTTACGACAATTGGCAACAGAAGAATAAGGTTTCTCAAAAAACAACCTTGGTTAATCATGGCTGGGAATGTGTTACTGTAGTCCAGAAAATCCATGATGCTGTTGACTTCTGTTTGTTTTATGACTGTTCTGATGAAGCAGCAATTAGTCTGTATCCACACACATTTATTATTGGGTCTGGAGACGGCAATGGCGAAATCTTGATTCCTAAGCTGCAAAACAAGGGTAAAAAGGTGATAATCTTGGCTCGACCAGGTAATGAAAATAAAAATCTGGAAAGGCTCGCAAACGAATTCTACTTTGTTAATGAATTACCTAAGTTGCTTGAGGTTTACAAACTAGCAGCCTAAATATCCCTGAAATTCACCCCGCCGCAGATAGCAAAAATCCAGTTTATTTGATAAACTAGATGCTCCAAACCAACCGCTATTTGCGGCTCCTTCATGTCTGCCAACATAACAATACCAAACTCCAAAAGCAATAACAATTACCAAACTCCCATGCGACCGACTAATCAAACACAAGAACTCGAAATAACCATTCCCGAATTCAACAATGAAAAACTGCTGCGCCAAGCCCTAACCCACCGTTCCTACGTCAACGAAAACCCCACATTCCGCGAAGAAGACAACGAACGCTTAGAATTTCTCGGCGATGCTTTGCTGACATTTCTCAGCGGCGAATATCTCTATCAGCGCCACCCAGAAATGGGAGAAGACGAAATGACTCGCCGCCGTTCTGCATTGGTAGATGAAAAACAATTAGCCAGATTTGCTACGGAAATTGCTTTAGACTTAAAAATGCGGCTCGGAAAAGGAGCTTATCGAGAAGGCGGGATTACCAACCCCAATTTGCTCAGCAGCACCTTTGAAGCATTCATTGGCGCGTACTATCTCGATACGCAAGACATGGACAAAGTTCGCAACTTTGTATGGCAAATGTTTGATTCTGTACCCGACATTGTTGTGGAAACGCGATCGACTGTAGACTCGAAAAACCGCTTTCAGGAGTGGGTACAAGCCAACGGCGACGCGACTCCGCCCAAATATGCGACAGTCCAAGCCGGAGGTACGCCCCACCAGCCCCAATTTCTCGCTAAGGTTTATGTTGCAGAGAAATGCTATGGAGAAGGGAAAGGCAAAAGCAAGAAAGATGCTGAGAAAAATGCGGCAGAAGATGCGCTAGCAAAGCTCAAAAAACGCGGACTTATCTAAACGTGCAAATATCAGTAAAAACTACTAGCTTTTTTGCACGATGATACAATGGGGCGCGCATCCCCAACTTGCGGATCGACGAGCAAAATTAAGAAAATAAACAACAACAAAATGCTACCTCAAGCTACTCTTTTTTTCTGAGAGTAGAAGCTTTTTTAGCAATCTGAATTAAACCTTGAGGCGACATATACTTATCCACAGTGATGCGAGAAATGCGGTAGTTGTTTTTGAGTCTGTTTGCTCTAAAGAAATTGTCATTGTACAAATAACCAGTTAAATGATATTTAGGCAAAATCTTTTCCACTTGTCTGTTTGATTCGCCGTAGGGATAAGCTATGTGAGCGCCAACAATCTTATTTTTGTCCAAATCTCCCATACATTTTATCAATTCAGACTTAGATTTAGCAATTTCAAATTCTAATTCTTTTCCGGTAATTTGAGTAAAGTTTTTGTGAGCAAAACCGTGAGACTGAACATCATAAAAACCTTTTTTATATCCGCCTCTTAAATCGTTGCAACTAGCGTGGGCTATAAATTTTTTACCCATGTCCACACCTAAAAACTGAGGATTGACAAATAACACAAATTTGCCTTTTTTCTTGTGGACTGCTGAAAATTTTTCTAAGACGGGAAGTGCATTTACATGAACGCCTTTATACCCGTCATCAAAGGATATCATAATCGGTTTTTGACCCAATCTTTGAGCTGGTATTGGCTGGGACTTTTTGATAAAGTATACGTACAAGTCTTGAGATGATAATAACCAATAGTTTTCTTTCATTATATATTCTAAAAATACTGAAAAATCTTGTTTGGTGTAGTCTATGGAAAAAGCAAGGCGCTTTGGTGGCAATTGGGCTGGATTGCGAGTGTCTACAATGTCGTGAAAGCCGATTAAAGGGATTTTGATGAAATTAGATTCTACTGTCCAACCCGAAATACCTATGCAGATGCCAAATATCAGGAATAAGTAGAGGGGTTTGGCTTTCTTTAGCAGCCTAACAATAAATTTCCTCACAATTTTTGTATTTTTTAACAATTGCTCGAACTTCATAATTTATTTACTAATTTGTGTGATTTTTGTCTGTACCATTAATAGAGGCAAATTCAGCTAGTTTGACATTTTTGTGATATTTCTTTGGAATCTAGGTAGAGTGTGCGATGCAGTAGGTCGATCGCCCAAAATGATTTCGAGATCCACAATTAGGCTATAATCGGGGCTGGCGCGAGTGTTACCGCCGTCGATCGAGGGTTGCAATGGCAGAAATCCGTTGACGGGTGCGGAAGTGTCGATCGTACTTTTGGTAAATATCAGAGCAATTCATGTCTACTCAAAACCCGACTACCCTAACTGTTGAAGCAGCAAAGCAAATCCTCAAAGATTTTACTTGTCTGGATATGCAATCTGTAGCGTCGCCGCTGGAAAAACAGGCGCTGCGTGAAGCGATTTTGCTAGTAGCAAGTTTGTCGGATTACCAAATGCTGGGAGTTTGCGCTGCTTCGACGGATGAGGGTTTTTTAGCTTTAGAAACTTATTTGAAAGCTTTGGGATATCAAGCTGTTTTAGATCCAAATACTGGTTCGACCTTTACCGGTTCGGTTTATATTAAGTTCAATACTTTGAAGGGTTCCTATTATGTTGATGGTTATCCGGGAACTTACCGAGGCGTTTTAGTGTCGTGTCAATTTTCTTCGGAAGATGGAGTTAGCGGGACTTACGGCCATTTACCTCTCGATTTGTTTGTTGATTAATTTGTCAGGAGTCAGCAGTCATTAGTCAGTAGTCAGTAGTCAGTAGTCAGTCGATCAATTAAATTGAATAAAAAACCGACTGCGGACTAAGCTTTCGGGTGCGTCAGCCGATCGCCCCTCGATTCAGTCGAATCAAACACCGACTGACGCACCTTACTAAGATTAAATACGCTTGGGTTCAGCTCGATCCCCCCTTAGCTTGCCCCCTACTCGACCCCTACTCCCCTTAAAAAGGGGAGTAGGGGGTGGGACAAGAACTTACTGAAAGTCCCCCTTCTTAAGGGGGATTTAGGGGGATCTCCGAGGAATAAATAGTTTTAACTGAACCTTATTGTACTAAGATTAACCCTTACCAACGATTAATTCTGGCTCTTCTGGTTCCGGTGCAGTTTCTTCGGCTGGTATTCCTAAAATATCGCTGTACAAATTGACATATTTTTTTGCAGAAATATCCCAGCCAAAATCTTCTTTCATGCCGCGCTGTTGCAGTTCTTTCCACTTATCTTTGTAGCGGAAACTTTCCCATGTTCGGATCATGCAGGTGAACAAGTCGAGGGGTTCGTAGCGATCGAAGCAGTAACCCGTACCGGTATCATTAATTGGGTCGTTGTGGGAAACGGTATCGACTAAACCGCCGGTGCGGCGCACCATTGGGACGCAGCCGTAGCGGAGGGCGAGCATTTGGCTGATGCCGCAGGGCTCGAAACGGCTGGGCATCAGGAAGGTGTCGCAGCCTGCGTAAACGCGACGGGAGAGGGCTTCGTTGTAGAGCAATTGGGTGGACATCCGACCGGGATAGCGGGCTGTCATTTGCCAGAGTTGGGTTTCGTAGTAGCGATCGCCCGTTCCGAGTACAATAAACTGAGCGTCGGTATAGGCCATGAACAGATCGAGCATTTGAATGATCAAATCCAATCCCTTCTGTTCTACCAGCCGCGTCACCATGCCGATTAAAAAGGCACCTTTATTCACTTCCAAACCGACTTCTTCTTGCAGCGCAATTTTGTTAGCTGGGCGCTTTTCTAGCGTATCAACACTGAATTGTTGGTGGAGGTACTTGTCAGTTGCTGGGTTGTAAGATTCTGTATCAATTCCGTTCAAAATGCCCGAAACTTTGCCGCCGATGTAAGACAGCAAACCTTCCAAAGTTTCGCCGTAAGCTGGGGTTTTGATTTGCTCGGCGTAGGTGGGTGAAACTGTATTTACGCGATCGGCAAACTGTACTGCAGCAGCCATTGTATTGTGGCCTTGCATATACCAAGGACACCAAGTCATCTGTTCCAAACGCCAGCGCCACGGCCCTTGATAAGCTAAATTGTGAATAGTAAAAACCGTGCTGATATCGGGGTCAGGCTTCATCCAAACAGGTATCATCCCCGTGTGCCAGTCGTGACAGTGGATAATTTGGGGTTTCCAGTAATTCCAGGCAAATTCAGCGGCAGCATTAGCAAAAAAAGTGAACCTCCAATCTTCATCTAAACCGCCGTAAACGCGGCGCGGCAAGAAAGATGGATGTTGCAATAAGTATAAAGGTACATCGGTTCCCGCCAAAACACTTTCAAAGACTGAGAAATTTTGGAACATCGCCGCCCCATTCCAAACAGGTTTTTTGGGAACGTCCATTTTGTCGGGAACGAAGCCGTAGTAGGGCATAAAGATGCGGACATCGTGTCCCATGCGCCGCAAAAACTTAGGCAAAGCGCCGACGACATCGCCCATACCGCCAACTTTGGCGAGGGGTGCTGCTTCGGCAGATACAAATAAAATTCGCATTATTTTTGTGTGCTCCTTGGGATAGTTAGTCTAGAGTGAAATACCTAGCACTGACCTTCGGTGAGCGTGTAGGCTTCGTGTATCATCTGCCGTTGCTCTGTTGGGTATCTCATTACTGAGATTCGTCACTGAAGACGATCCGAGTCTGACACTGCATCTCTAGCTTTGCAGCCTTTATCCCTTCGTAGGGAACCCACGCAGAAGTCCTGTTTCCCAAGACCAAAAACTGTTTTCGTACAACAAACATGGTTTATATTTTACGGTATGGCGTTACCTTGCCAACCAGCGGTCTGTTTTTTCCCCCTTTCTCTCGCAGTTATCCTTGGTAAGCATACTACTGCTACTGTGACCTGTTGTTTGCAGTCGAGTGGGTGGGTCGCAACCACTTATATCTTACAAGTTTTTTTGTTAGAGAAACAGTAAATTGTCGCTCTTTTTCATATACCTTGCTTGGCTTATATCCCAACGCCCAATTGAGTACAATTACAGCGTGGGACTTACGCCAATTGAGTTAAGGAAATAGCGATCACCTTTTCCATCCCCTCTCATAAAAAGTGCGATCGCCCTCTTGACAGATTAGCAACAAATCCCGACTAATTCTGAGAATCTTCCTCAAAAGTTTCCTCAAATCCAGCTAAAAAGTCATCCAAAGCAACCGAGGCGATCGCCAAATTAATACTATCAGCATCTTCCCATCCCCACGTATTCACCCCAACCACTTGACCGGCCATATTAATCAAGGGCCCGCCGGAATTTCCCGGATTAATCGCCGCATCAGTTTGCAACACCTTCACCTCAGCAACACCATCATCATCTTCGTCGTCCACTTCCTCAGACTCGTCAGGTTCGCGAATTGCACTAATAATACCTTGAGTTATACTTGCAGCAAACTGTCCCAAAGGATTACCAACCGCAATTACTCGATCGCCCACTTTCACATCAAAAGATAACTCTAAAGGAGGATGCTCTTGGGGAGATTCTACTTGTTCCCCTGTTTCCGGGTCGAAGGTAAAATCGCTAATTAAAAGTAATGCTAAATCTTCTTCGACATTCCCAGTAAACACCACCTCCGCCAATCTCAACTTTCCGTCATTAGTTTCGACTAAAACCTGTTCGACTTCATCTGCTTCATAGAAGTAATCTTCATCAGCAATATCTTCGACAACGTGATAGTTAGTGACAATTATGTCAGGCGATACAAAGAAGCCGCTCCCCGAAGAAATCTCTTGTTTTGTATCCCAATCCATCACGTAAACTGAAACTATCGACGGCAAGATTTGTTCTACGACATCCGAAAAACTTCCGGCTTGAGTTTTAAACTCTTTCAATTGCTGCTGCAAAGCTTTTTGGTCTGCCTGCATTTTGCGATAAAGTTCCTGAACTTTTTTCAATTCAAGCTTTAATTGAGTTGCTCTAGCGCTCATATTTTGCCTTTCCCTGAAATAGATTGCTGATTTATTTTGGATGTTTGATTGTAGATTTTGGATTGGTATGTTGACCACAATCAGACTGAGACCCAAGAAACCCGGTTTTTCCGAAAAATCCTAGGCTTTGCACCCCGGCATCCATCCATAAACCTGGTTTCTCAACAGCAGCCCTCATACCAATTTAATGGATCGTTGCACATATCTAGATCCCCCTAAATCCCCCTTAAGAAGGGGAGTAGGGGTTGACTTTGAGAAGCATCTTTTCCCCCCCTTATTAAGGGGGGTTAGGGGGGATCGCATTCTATGCAGCCTCATAAAAAATTGGTATCAATTAGTCAGATATTTGTGAAATCATCCGCAATTTTCTCTAAAATTCCCATCAAACACCTAGAAACATACTGCTAATTTACTCGTTTTTGTCAAAGCGAACCGCCAGTTATTTTTTATCAATAAAAGGCGATATTTCGCGTTTAAGCGCCTTGACAAATAAATGCTGACTTGGTTTAGGAACCGCGTTGAACTTCGATAAAAATTTCCTCCAAAATTTCGCTTGCTCCCTGTTCCCGCAGGCGGTGAGCGAGGTCAATTCCCAGCATTTCAGCAGTCTCGGCAGCGCCGGAAACAGTATCTTTGACGAAGCGCTGGCCGTCGAGACTCGATACCATTCCGGTTAAGGTTAATTGACCGTTTTCTATTTTGGTATTAACGCCGATTGGTACTTGACAGCCGCCTTCTAATTCCCGCAGAAATGCGCGTTCAGCATAACATCTTTGGGCGGTTTCCGTATGTTCGAGAGCTTTAATCACTTCCATGATTTCTGTATCTCCGGCGCGGCATTCGATGCCCAGTGCACCTTGTCCGACGGCGTGAAGGGAGATTTCAGCAGGGATAATTTGGTGGATGCGATCGCCCATTCCCAATCTTTCCAATCCTGCAACTGCTAGAATAATGGCGTCGTAACCGCCATCATCTAATTTAGCGAGTCGAGTATTGAGATTGCCCCGAATATCTTTAAATTCAAAGTGAGGGAAATGGTGCCGCAGTTGAGCCAGCCGCCGCAGCGAAGAAGTGCCGATTACGGAACCTGCGGGGAGGGTGTCTAGTTGCTTGTCTTTGTGCTTGGAGTGAACTACTAGAGCGTCAGCGGGATTTTCCCGTTCGGTGACGCATCCTAAAATTAAACCTTCGGGCAAATTGGTAGGTAAATCTTTGAGGGAATGAACGGCAAAGTCCGTTTCATTGTTAATCATTCCCGTTTCTAATTCTTTGGTAAAAAGTCCTTTGTCGCCAATTTTAGCGAGGGCGACATCAAGAATTATGTCCCCTTGGGTGGACATGGTGTGGACTTCAAAAGTGTGTTCCGGGAAGTGTTTCTGTAGCTGTTCTTGCACCCAGTGGGTTTGCACTAGAGCGAGTTGGCTTTTGCGGGAACCGATGCGGACGGTTCGGGAGGGGGCAGATGTGGTTGGGGACATAAGATCGATCGGAGGATAGCTTGAAATTAGCCAATATATTCACCTGATCTAGCGTACCGCAGGTGGGGACTTTAATTGCTGGTTGGCACAATTAGGGGGATAAAACTGAGCCGATCGACCTGGAGAGCCAAAGGCAGCCGACGGTGTATGATTTGCCTAGGCTCGATCGGGCCCAAGCTGGTGCAAGCTGAAGAGTTTGCTCCCAGGTTGCAGGATTTGAGGAGAGAAATTTGGGAATAAGGGGGAAAGGGCGATTTAAGTGCGATCGAACTTCTCAAGCCACCGAATAGTTTACCATCAACAGTGGACTTATTGCATAAATCACAAGTTCGATCGGTCAACCGCAGATGCCAGAAAGATAAACACCGATGGACGCAGATAATTTCTAGATTCTTTGCGAAAAAATGCAATTCAAGTCTAGTGATAGCTATTACCAAATCTCAAATCTCAAATCTCAAATAGTATTAACGCGACCCAGCTTGAAGTGCAGAATTTGCTATCCGAACAACTTCTGACTGCCGTCCATTTTTGATACTTACTCGGTACAGCACGCCCAGCCTTTGCCATTCAACATAAGAAATGCAGTAATTACCGCAAGTTTGGAAATAAATTCCCCTCATTCTGCCCGCTAATTCAATGCGTCTGTAAGTATCTCTCGGCAATTGCGAAGGAGGCGAAAACGGTTCATTTCTTTTAGCTTCGATTGTGCCGAAAGCACAGGCTCCCCCGCGGCATCCTTTGCCTAAATATATTTCAACAATGTAACCGTGGGAGCCAGCTTGCACATCAAAATCAAGTTGCTCAGTGTCAGGTAAAGGAAGTATATTAGGAACAAAAACAGGTACTCGCGTTTTGCCTTTGATTTGCCGAACAATGTTGCTCGCCGGAAAACGAAGGTTGGCTCGATTTCCACCTGAATTATCAATAATTGATGGGATTTTTTTGACAAATTTTTTCCACTGCAAAACTCTATTTTTAGCGACGTTCAAAGTAGGAATTAAAAATTTTTCTACAGCAAGAGAAGGGCGACCGTTTTTTTGATTGAAGTTGCGGCGAATCACTGTAGTTTGCGGTTTGCTCAACCCGTAAGTTGAGGCGATTTCGCGGGCGAGATTGCAGCTAATTTTGAAGCGTCCCATCTCAATGTTGCCATTTTCGGTTTCATAAGACCAATTGTAACCGACAGAAGTGCGATCGCGATCGCACAAAAAACTCGTAATCTCAAACATCTTGGCAATATGAACGTCGTACAACCGCAACTTGCGGCGATCGGCCGATTTTTTAGGTTGGCGATCGGGTACAATAAACTGTACGGATTGCCAGCCATCTTTAGAAGTATAATTAAACCAGCGAATTTCTGCAATCAAGGCTTCTGTCTTTGCTGCGGCTGAGTAGGGTGTCAAAAGTGCGAGCGTCAAAACAGCAACCGCACCAGCAAAAATCGCCCCAAATAGCCATCTTCCCCTCATCCTAATTTCCCTCTAAATAAGCATAAAAAACCATATTACATTCTTGTACGGGTGAGTGTCGCTTAACATTTACCGTACAATAACCGTAAGGTGCGCCCGCGCACCCTACATAATTAGTTACTTCATCCCATCCTGCAAAACTTAACGCTTTCCCGCTAAAATAGCAGAATTTGCTATTAAAGTTAAATCCGATTCGCGTCCATTTTTCATTGATACAGTATACATAAATCCCAGCTTTTTCCACTCAATCGATGCTGTACAGTAAGCCCCGCAACCGTTATGAAAAACTCCTGTGACTCCCCCAGCAAGTTTAACATTTTTTAAAGTCTTAGTTACCCCTTCTAACTTCGTAGAAAATTCACCGCCTTTTTGAGCTCGAACTTCCCCAAAACTACAAGCTCCCGCACCTCGGCAATCTGCTGTATAGTCCATAGAAATAGTATAGCTGTCTGCTGTCGCTTGGGTTTGGTAGTAAAACTTCTGCGAAATAGGGAGGCGGCTGGGAATAAAAATTGGCACTTGTGTTTTGCCTTTTAATTTTGCCAAAATTTGACTTACCGGCACAGCAGTACCCACTACAGCCACAGATTTTGTTTCCGGCAACCGCTGCAACAATTCGCCCGCACCCAAAACTCGCGATACAGGTACTAAAGCAGTCAATACACACGCAGAAGCCGCCAAAAGTAATAATTTCTTGTTCACGGTTTTTCTCTTGATTTTGAAATAGTCCAGTTTTGCGCCAGAGCGCATTCACACATTTACAACGATACTCCAAAATACAAAAATCACAATAGGAATTCAGGAAAAAAATTAGTTTAAATTTTGTTTAGAAAATTTCTAAAAGATAGATTTGTCTATAAAATAAAGAAGGCGACAAAATTAGGAGTCGAACGTGGAACTGCAAGAGTATTTACGCCAGCACGGATTGGAAACTTTGTGCGAAACTTATCATATCAAAGTTACCCGCCACCGCCAATACCCGAATCTAGTCTGTTTGAAATACTCGCAGATAGAATCTCCCCTGGGTGAAAAAATAGTCCAGCAGTGCCGGGGTATTATTTTAGATGAGTCTCAAGATTGGCAGATTGTTTCTTATCCCTACGACAAATTTTTTAATTACGGGGAAGGTCACGCCGCGGCAATTGATTGGAGTCATGCCAAGGTTTACGAAAAATTAGACGGTTCTTTGACTGTACTTTATTTTTATCAAGGAGAATGGAGAGTTCAATCTAGCGGCACTCCCGACGCAGCGGGCGAAGTTAACGGTTTTGGGTTCAGCTTTGCCGAACTGTTTTGGAAAGTCTGGCAAGAATTGGGATATCAATTGCCGACAGAAACTGACCATTGTTTTATCTTTGAGTTGATGACACCTTACAATAGAATAGTTGTTCAACAAGCCAACAATCAAATCGTGTTGCACGGAGTTCGCAATACTCAAACACTCCTAGAAATAGATCCGAGTTTTTGGGGGAAAAAATACGGCTGGGAATTAGTCGCATCCTATCCTTTAACTAGCTGGAAAGAAGTCATCGAAGCAGCCCAACATTTAGATCCGATGGATTCGGAAGGGTATATTATTTGCGATGCTAACTTCAACAAAGTTAAAGTTAAGTCTCCCCAGTACGTCGCGATTTCTCACCTTCGCGAAGGATTTTCTACGCGCCGGATGATTGAAATTATTTTGACGAATGAAGGAGAAGAGTTTTTAGCTTATTTTCCTGAGTGGAGTGCTTTGTATCAAAAAGTTAAGCAAAAATATGAATTGTTAGTCCAAGAAATTGAGGAGGTTTACCGACAACAAGAACATATCGAAGTGCAGAAAGATTTTGCGCTGGCTGTGAAACATTTGCCGTATTCGGGGATTTTGTTTTCTTTGCGGGGCCGCAGAGTTGCGGGCGTGAAAGAAGCTCTGCGCGATGTTACAATTCATAAGATAGAGGAGTTATTGGGTTTGGATTACATCAATTTAGGTTTGTAAACTAACCGCTAGATGATTTGTAGTCGCATCAAGTAAGATGCGAGTGTACAATTTCCAGCCTCCCCAGTAGGCACAGGTGCGTCGCCATGAGATTGTCGATGAAATTTAGATATTTTTGAGGGCGACGCACCCTACCAGTTACTATTATTTATTGCAATGAAAAGAGTTGTTGTACTTGTCGGTTTACCTGCTTCTGGAAAATCTCAATTCGCGCGAGAATTGCTGCTGTCTGAACCTGCCAGATGGGTGCGGACGAATAAAGATTTACTGCGAGAAATGGCTCATGCTTCTCATTGGTCGCCGGCTAATGAAAAGTTTATTTTGCAGTTGAGAGATACGATTATTTTGATGGCTTTGGAAAGCGGCAAGCACGTAATTGTTGATGATACTAATTTTGGGCCTCATATCGAGCAGATCAAACAGTTGGTGAAGGGGAAAGCTATCGTTGAGGTTAATGATTCTTTTCTGCAAGTTCCGGTGGAGGAATGTATTAAACGGGATTTGAAAAGACTTAATTCGGTGGGGAAAGATGTGATTTTGAAGATGTACAATAAGTATGTGCGGGTTTCTGTTGAACCGCCGGAATACAACCCGGATTTGCCGGATGCAATTATGGTGGATATGGACGGTACTTTGGCGCTTCTCAACGGCAGAAATCCTTTTGATGCTTCAAAGTGCGATCGCGATTTACCGAATCAGCCCGTCTTAGATACCGTCCGCAAGTGGCAAACCAGCGCTAATATTATTGTAGTATCGGGAAGAACCGATGACTGTCAGCCTCAAACTGAAAAATGGTTGCAGCAGTACGAGGTGAATTATCAGAGTATTTATATGCGAAAAACCGGAGATATGAGGAAGGATGCGATTATGAAGGAGGAAATCTATCAGCAGCATATTGCAGGGCAATATAATGTTAAGTTTGTGTTGGACGATCGCCAGCAAGTTGTTGATATGTGGCGCAGCTTGGGATTGACTGTATTTCAAGTAGATGAAGGGGATTTTTAAGAGTAACAGAAACTGACAAGACGGCGGTTGAAACCGCGTCTACACAAATGAAACCTCGGCGGTTGAAACCGCGTCTACACAAACGATGTCCGCCTCCGCGGACTGAAGAAGTCTACTCGTTACCAGGCTGTGCCTGGTAACGCAGATCCGGAGGCTCTGCCTCCTTTTTCCCCGAGGCAGAGCCTCGCTGATATTGGTTCCCAGGCTGTGCCTGGGAACCAATTATTCATGGCAAAATAGTTCAAATTATCGCGTCCAAGCCAACCATTTATTGAATAAATTCTTCACAAACGGCGTTAACCGAGTGCGGTTGTAAGCATCTCCGGCTTTGCGAATTGCTTCCGCTTGTGTCGGATACGGGTGAATTGTGCTAGCAATCTTTCCCAAACCAATATTGTTAACCATTGCTAAAGTAATTGTATTAATCATCTCGCCGGCGTGTCGGGCGACAATCGTTGCACCTAATATTTTGTCGCTGCCTTTTTTGACGTTTATTTTCACAAAACCTTCTTCTTCGCCGTCAATAATTGCCCGATCGACTTTATCGAAAGGAATCAAAAATGTATCGACATCAATTCCTTGGGCTTGAATTTCGCGATCGCCCATTCCGACGCGCGCAATTTCCGGATCTGTATAAGTACACCAAGGTATCGTCAAAGCGCTGAGCTTTTTGCGCCCGAAAAACAGAGTGTTTTGAATCACCATTCTCGCGGCAAAATCAGCGGCGTGAGTAAATTTATATTTCATGCAAATGTCTCCAGCGGCATAAATGCGGGGATTGGTAGTTTGCAAATTGTCGTTGACAAATACGCCTTTTTGTGTATCGTATTCAACGCTGACAGATTCCAGATTCAATCCTTCCACGTTGGGCGATCGCCCCACACTCACAATAATTTGATCTACTATTACCGATGCTTCCTGGTTTTGCGATTGATAATAAACTACTTTGCCTGCATTTGTTTGCTCAACCCGCTCTATTTGAGATTCAAGTATTAGTTGAATTCCTTCGCGCAGAAAAACCTGCTGCACAATTGTCGCAGCATCCGCATCTTCCTTGTCCAAAATATGAGCATTTTTGTGCAGCAATACGACTTCCGAGCCCAGCCTGCGAAAAGCTTGAGCCAATTCGCAGCCGATCGCCCCAGCGCCAATTACGGCCAAACGCTGAGGCCTTTCTGTGAGGTTAAATACAGTTTCATTCGTCAGATATCCAGCTTCCTGTAAGCCGGGAATTTGGGGTTGTCGCGCCCTTGCACCTGTGGCAATTACTGCTTTTTTAAACCGCAGAGTTTGACCAGCAACTTCTATGGTAGAATTGCTAGTGAAACTACCGGAACCTAAGAAAACATCGACTCCTAATTGGTGCTGGTAGCGTTCAACAGAATCCACATCGCTGATTCCGGATCTAATGCGGCGCATCCGTTCCATGACTGCGGGAAAATCCACTTCTGGATTGTTAGAAAGATGAACGCCAAATTTATGAGCATTCCAGATATCGCCGACAGTGCGCGAGGATCGAATTAAACTTTTTGAAGGTACGCAACCGACATTCAAACAATCGCCACCCATCAAATGTTTTTCAATCAAAGCAACTTTTGCGCCCAAACCTGCCGCCCCGGCTGCGACAATTAATCCGGCGGTTCCCGCGCCAATTACTACTAAATTGTAACTGCTAGCTGGCTGGGGATTCACCCAATCTGACGGATGCAAATAGGAGACTAATTTTTGGTTGTATTCGTCCATCGGGGGGACGGTTACGCGATCGGTTTTTGACTGCGACACGAGCAAATTCTCCTAATTAAACAGTTTCATCCAAAGCCTTGCGAGCAATCTTAGTTATATATAAAGTTACTGCGACAGCAGCAGTAAAACCGATCAAATTTATCGACCATTTTACAGCTTCTGCTTGGGGATTTGTCGGTACAGTTGCCGTACCAATTGCAGCAATATCTCCTATCAATGAACCAGAGTAAACGTACATCAAAGTTCCCGGAATCATCCCGAAGGAACCCAACACGTAATCTTTTAAAGAAACTTGGGTAACTCCCAAGGCGTAATTCAATAAATTGAAGGGAAATAAAGGACAAAGGCGGGTTAAAAATACTATTTTAAATCCTGATTTAGCAACGGCGCGATCGAGGGCTTTGAACTTCGGGTGAGCTTCCATATATTTTACCACGCGATCGCGCGACAGGTATCGCCCGATCGCAAAAGCAAAGGTAGCCCCTAAAGTTGCTGCGACAAACACGTAGATGGAACCCCACCACAGGCCAAACAGCACCCCGCCTCCGAGGGTGAGGGCGGAACCAGGTACAAACAGTACAGTAGCTAAGTTGTAGATAGCGATGAAAGCGACTGGGCCCCAAATGCCTAAATCCTGGATTTGGCTTAAAACAGTTCTTAAAAGTTGTTGAACGTAGGGAGATTTAGTTGCTACAATTAAGAGGGGGATGAAAAGGGCGATCGACAAAAACCAGAATTTTTGTTTAATTTTTTTATGGGAATAATTGGGATTTAGTTCTGGTGGCATAATTCATCCGTAAATAGTTATTTGTATTATATTAGAAGTAGAGGATTTTTTTTGAACCGCAGAGGACGCAGAGGGCGCAGAGAAAGATTCCAGAGAGTGAAAGGTTATTTAATCAGTGAATATTTTTTGCCAATTTAAGTTATTGTTACAACTCACTCTAAAATAGACAGGCTATGATCGCAAAAAAGCAACTCCCAATTCCTGAATATTTCGAGGCAAAAAAAGTATGCGAAGTTTGGCGCGTACCTTACCAAGAACGGGCTTTTCAAGCTAAAAGTTGGGCGAAAAAGCACAAGATTCCGCCTGCCGCCAGCGACACAAACCGCATTTGTTTGTTGATAATCGATGCCCAAAATACTTTTTGTTTGCCTGATTTTGAACTATTTGTAGGCGGGCGTTCCGGTAGCGGTGCAGTAGACGACAACCTGCGCTTGTGCGAGTTCATTTACCGCAATTTAGATAGAATTACAACTATTGCGCCGACAATGGACACCCACACTGCGATGCAAATTTTTCATCCGATTTTTTGGATAAATGATGCAGGCGAACACCCGCAACCAGCCGCCACATTAATTACTTTGGAAGACGTGCAGCAAGGTATCTGGAAAGTCAACCCAGCCGTCGCCGACAGCATCAGCGGTGGCAATTTTTTGGCACTGGAAAAACACGCTCTTCACTACGTGCAGAAACTCAGCGATGACGGCAAATTTCCCTTGACAATTTGGCCCTATCACTCGATGTTAGGCGGCATCGGACACGCCTTGGTTTCCGCTGTGGAAGAAGCGATATTTTTTCACAGCATCGCCCGCAACAGTCAAGCACTTTTTGAAATCAAAGGCGGCAATCCGTTAACAGAAAATTATTCAGTTTTGCGGCCGGAAGTTTTAGACGGGCCAGAGGGGATTTCTATTGCCCAAAAAAATGCTGAGTTGATCGATAAGTTGCTCGGTTTTGATGCGGTAATTATTGCGGGGCAAGCAAAAAGTCACTGCGTTGCTTGGACGATTGATGATTTGCTAACGGAGATTTTGGCGCGAGATGTGAAGTTGGCTAAGAAAGTTTATTTGTTGGAAGATTGCACTTCGCCTGTGGTTGTTCCTGGTGTGGTTGATTTTACCGAAGCAGCAGATGCGGCTTTTCTAAGATTTGCAGAAGCGGGAATGAATGTGGTTCAATCTACTCAGTTGGAGCTATAATAAAGATAAGTTAGCAACAGGCTATGACTATGACCTTAGTATCTAATGAGCCGTCGGTTATTATCCGTACAGAGCGTGGGTTGACGATCGCAGGTACGCGCATCACTCTGTACGACGTGATGGACTATGTAATCGCCCAGTATCCGCCTAAGTTCATTCGTTCCCTGTTTGATTTGACAGAGGATCAAATTAATGCAGCCCTCTCCTACATAGATACACATCGGGCAGAAGTTGATGCAGAATACCAAGTTGTTCTTAAGGAGACTGAGGAACTTCGGCAATATTACGAAGAACAAAATCGCGATCGTGTTGCCCGCATTGCTACCCTGCCACCACCACCGGGGTTGGAAGCTGCTTGGGAAAAGCTTCAAGTATCCAAGGCGCGTCACCAACTTCAGTAATGATTTTTTTAATAGATCACAACTTTAAGGGACACGGGCGAGTCCTTCTTGGCAGTATTGCTAGCCAAGGTTGGCTTGATTTTGTGCAAATTCGCTTCGTCATGTTTGAGGAGGTGGGATTGTCAATTGATAGTAGCGATCGAGTTGTTTGGAGAATCGCTCAGGAAAATCAAATGATTTTACTCACAGCTAATCGAAGTATGAAAGATGAAGACTCATTGGAGCAAGTCATGCGCGAAGAAAACACTCCAGGCTCATTACCAGTTGTGACAATTGGTAATGCCGATCGAGTGTTAAATGACTCAATTTATCGAGAACGGTGTGTCGAGCGTATTGTTGAGATTGCCATTTATACTGGCAATTACATAGGCGCAAGAAGAGTTTTTATTCCGTGAACTATCGCAGCCTGCCTATTGCACACCTTACTTCTAAATGCTTTGACTCTAACCTACGAACAGCAGGAAATGTTGATTAAAATTCTCCAAAACCGTCACCGCGAAAGTCGCCGTGCAGAAATAGCTGCGGATGCCCAACAAACCTTGGCTGATTTCCGTGCAGGCAAATTTCGATCGCAGTCAGCCGAGGAAGTCATTGCAGCTTTGGGCCAATATTTATCAACTGATCGATCGAATCTAACTTACCCAAAAAACTCTTTATATAGCAATCCTAAATCATTTTCAATAACTGGTTAAGAGCCTAGGAATTGATGTCACTATTGAAGAGCCTCGCCTGCGAGAATGGAGGCAGAGCCTCGCCTATCTGCGTTACCAGGCAGAAATTTTGGCGCGAGATGTGAAGTTGGCAAAGAAGGTTTATTTGTTGGAAGATTGCACTTCGCCTGTGGTTGTTCCTGGTGTGGTTGATTTTACCGAAGCAGCAGATGCGGCTTTTCAAAGATTTGCAGAAGCGGGAATGAATGTGGTTCAATCTACTCAGTTTGAGCTAGAATAAAGATAATACCAATTTCATAAAGTAGCGCTAGATATTACCCCCCCCACCCCCCCTTATTAAGGGGGGGCTAAGAATTTATCCATAGCACATCTTTAGAAGAATGGTATAAGTTTGAGCTAGAATAAAGATAATACCAATTTCATAAAGTAGCGCTAGATATTACCCCCCCAACCCCCCCTTATTAAGGGGGGGCTAAGACTTCATCCATAGCATATCTTTAGAAAAATGGTATAAGTTAGCAACAGGCTATGAGTATGACCTCGGTATTTAATGATATGAATACTCTTGACCAAGTGCTAGAAACTGCTTTAAAAC